>NZ_RQFG01000012.1 GCF_004769235.1 Leptospira kanakyensis
ACGCAAGCTACATGCCAGTCCCTAACGTCCCGTTGGGACTCAGGGTCGGGGAACGTCGTCTCCGCTAATTCGTTATACGCCAGTGGCTAGAATTTTCATCAAAAAAAAATAGATAAAATTCAACGATTTAAGCCGTTAATTTCCTTTCAATCTTTTCGCTTTCAAAAATATAATATTTAGTCTATTAGGTAAATCGTTATGGTTAAATTTGAATAAATGATGATTCAAACAATTTCCTATAATTTATCTGATAATGGCACGATAAAATAAATTTAAGAAATATCGAATAAGAGAGATTTAGAATAATATATTTAGAATGAGGAACCTTGGATTGAAATTTAAACTTAGCATAATTTTATTATTTTTTATACAATTACACTCGTGTATAAGTATCCCGAATATAAAAAATAAAGAAATCAATAACTCTATTGATTGCCATCGAATATATCGTAGCCTAGAAAATGATTTTTTAACCACTCGCGGAGTTCAAATAGCTACATTACAATTTGCTTTCTGGGGAGCTGTCTTTATGGGAACTAATTTCGGATTAATTTTACTTCTACCTATACCAATGTTGGAAATTTTATCTTATAATGATTTATCAGGAAAAAAAGAAGAAGAATGGAAAAAATTAGAATGCTTAAATCAATAATATTCTTTAGTATATTTTTTTCTATCAGCTGCGCAACAGTCCTAACTCCAAAGTATTCAACAATTTATATAAGATCGAATGAACAAAAAAATGGGCATGTTTCTTGTGGAGAAGGAGAGAAAAAGATTTATTTCTCATCTCCAGATATTGTAAAAATTGAATCCAATAAGAAATGTACGATTGTAATTAAAATAGATAATAAAGAACATATCTTGTTGATACCAAAGATGTATAATCCTTCTTTAGTAGGAAATTATGGTAGTCCAGGAATTATATTTTTTCCAATAGATTTTTTGACTGGGTATTATAAGATTCCAAAAGATAGTATAATAGAGTTGGATAATTATAAGAGTTACATAGACGAATAACTAAAGATTCTTAGATTCTCATCTGCGCCCTGTAGTAAAGGAAACGGGTTCGACGCAACCTCCTGTCAACTGCGATGGTTCTCATTGCTATACGCAAGTGGCAGAAATTTTCAAAAAGATGTTAAAATAGAAAATAATTAGATTGAGATTATAAATTTGGAAGTTTCATTTGATTAGGAATGAAGATGATTAAACTTTTCATTCAAAAAAAAATATCCTGATCAAATCGAATTTAAATGTAAAATTAGAGATTTTAAATGATTTATAAACCAGCCGAGTAAAAATCGATAATCTTCCATGTTTGATTATTTTATTCGGAAAAAGAACTAAATAATGCCCTTACTGAGTTAGTAATGGGAAGTTGTGAAATTTTCCCAAAATTTCAATATTCAAATGAAGAATTGGATTCTTTCTTTAGAATTCATTCGAAAATTCAAGATATATATTAGAATAAAAGCCACCAGCGTATAACAGCGACTACTCACTTCGCTTCGGCACTACGGCCTCGCTCGGGCTACGCCACATTTCCCTTCTGGCACTCCCCTTGCCTACGCAAGTGTCGTGGCCAGTCCCTAACGTCCCGTTCGGGACTCAGGGCCAGCCTACGTCGGTTAGTCTAGTTCGTTATACGACATTTCCGAGAAATCTATAAAAGAACGGGCGTCCATGCCCGCAAGAACGAAAAAAAGGTAGAGGAAGAGATTACTTAATTCTTGACAAACATTACCTGCGCGTTATATTACTCTAAGTGTATGAAATAAAAAGAACCGAAGAGATGGTTCTCTGGCTAAAAGATCTAGATAATGATGCAAAAAAGGATATTTTAGTTTCTATCGAAATTCTTAAGGAGTTTGGGCCTAGACTCGGAAGACCACATGTTGATACCATTACCGGTTCTAAAATCAAAAATTTAAAGGAACTTAGGGTTAATAGCAAAAATAGACCCTTTAGGATATTTTTCGTTTTTGATCCTAAGAGAAATGCTATTTTACTCATTGGCGGAAATAAAGCTACTTCTAAGAAATTTTATCCAAACATGATCAAAAAATCTGAAGAATTATACTCTGAATATTTGGGAGATTTGTAATATGATTAAGAAAAAAAAAGAATTAAAAAGTTTTGATACTGATCTTACTAAATTTGTCTCACAAGATATTATTGAACAAGCAAAAGCTGAGGCTCAAAAACAAATTTTCAAATTGAAGCTTGCTGAACTAAGACAAAAACAAGGAATCAAACAAACTGATGTAGATGGTTTTTCTCAAGTTAGTGTTTCTAGAATCGAATCTAGATCTGATATTAAAATCTCTACACTAGTCGATTATGTTCACGCCTGCGGATTTGATGTTGAGATTAAGGCTGTCCCCAAAAAAAAGAAGAGCAAAGAAGAATTTGTTTTATTAAGAGCCTAAGAAAACGCCATCCGTGGCTTAACCAATTCGCTACACTCGAAAACGTCGTATAACAGCGACTAACCGCTTCGCTTCGGGACTTGCGCCCTCGCTCGGTCTCCGACACATAGGCTTCTGGCACTCCCCTTGCCTGCGCAAGTGTCGTGGCCAGTCCCTAACGTCCCGTTAACGGGACTCAGGGTCAGGGAACGTCGTCTCCACTAGTTCGTTATACGACATGACAAAAACTGAATCATTAAAATGAAAAAAATTATAAAAACAACAATCTTAATACTAATTCTTTTAAACTCTGCATTAATTTCGCAGTCGACAAAACCAACTATAGAAACTGGAATCAAGGCACAAAAAGCTGAATTCATTCCTTTTGATTATAGTAGATCAGTTTCTGATGCTATACCAATTTGGCTGGTAAATGTCCATAATTTAAGAAATAATTCGAAAACTATTACACCGTTCTTCTTCATTTATAAAAATTTAGAAAAAGGATTTGCTGTTGAATTCGAATATACAAAAATTCAGCTAGAAAGAGCAAATTTTGATAGCGAGATTTATACTAATCCCCAAATCAGAAGATTTAAAAATTATCTTACAAACAATGAAAGAAGTGATTTTAAATTAAATTTTCTCTTTTTTCCTTCACAACAGCTAAACGAATATTTCTCATTTGGTCTTGGAATACGGAAAATTGACAGATTAAGAAACGCGTCAGTTCAAAATTATTCACTTGAGGAAAAAATAATAGCTCACGGACCACAAATTGTTATGAAATCTAAAATTCCTCTGACTGATCAACTTTCAATCAATTTAGGATTGGACTTGTATCATACTCAAGGTAGAAGAACTTACAATTATTCTGCACAATATTATTATTCTTTCGATAATTTTTCCTATATTGAAACTGTAAAAGACAATGGAAAAACTATTGGGGTATTTCAAGGTTATGAAGCAAATGTTTCTTTAAAATATAATTTCCTCGAAAATTACAATCTTGCATTCGGGTATAACTACAATTATGCATATTTTAAATACGAAAACTTAGGTGATTCAATTTACTATGCCTCTTCGGAGTCCAAAACAATTCAGCAACAAAATACTAAATTCTCAAATGGAAAAGAGATTATCAGAGGATTCTATATCTCTGCTTCTACCGTATTCTAATTGTCACGTCGTATAACATTGTCTACTCACTTCGCTTCGGCACTACGGCCTTGCTCGGGCTACGCCACATTTCCCTTCTGGCATTCGCTCGCATACGCAAGCTACATGCCAGTCCCTAACGTCCCGACGGGACTCAGGGTCGGGAAACGTCGAGTAGACTAATTCGTTATGCGCAATGCCAACTTTGAAACTAACGAAAATCGTTTAGGAACAAAAAAATTTGAATATACCAGAAAATAAACTGAAAATGCTAAATGCTGTAACAAATGACTTAAAGCTCATTAAAAACATAAAAGCAATTGTGCTTGGTGGTTCGTATTGCATCGATATGGCAAATGAAAATTCCGATCTAGACATTGGAATTTATTACAGTGAATCTTCACCCTTCGAAATTGAACAGGTAAAGATTCTTGCAAAAAAATATCAAATTGACGATTCCCTTACCGTTACTGGATTTTATCAATGGGGGAATTGGGTTAATGGAGGCGCTTGGATTAATACAGCTGAAGGTGAATTAGACATTCTATATAAAAATATTCAACAAATAGCCGCAACCATAGAAAAATGCAAGGAAGGAATTATAGAAAATGATTACGAACAACAACCTCCATATGGATTTTCTTCGGTTATTTATTTAGCAGAGACTTTCTATTGTGTTCCATTATACGATCCGGAAAAAATCATTGAAAATTTAAAAAAGGAAGTTAATCAGTATCCTGTAAAACTTAAAGAAGCAATTATTCAAAAATCTTTATGGTCAGCAGAATTTACACTTTGGCAAGCTGAAAAATTTGCAAAAAAAAATGATTACTACAATACCACTGGATGTATTTCTCGAGCTTTGAAAAATATAATAGATTCTCTCTTTGCTATCAACGAGCAATATACAATCGGAGATAAAAACTCAATACGATTGTTGGAATCAGCAAAAAAAAGGCCTGATAATCTAAACGAATTTATAAAACGTATAGTTAGTATAAACGATACTACTAGTTTATCTTTTAATGTAGCTGAACTAAAATCATTATTTGAAGAAACTCTTAAACTAGGAACTGGATATTACCGCCCTTACTTTAAACTATAAAAACATATTATACAAATACAATGGCAAAGCGCATAACAGCGTCTTCCAGCTACGTTTCGGCACAAGGCCTCACTCGGCCTGCGGCAAATTCCCTTCCGTCACGCTTCTCGCTCCGCAAGAAGACGCGCCGACGCTAACGCCTACTCCGTAGGCTCAGCTACGAGGAACGTCGATTAGCCTAGTTCGTTATACGACAGTCAACAAATCTATCCTTCAGAACGTCAGCAAAACTTAAGAAATATCTAAATATTTAAGACTTGACAATCCCAAAATATATATACTAAAATGTATATATGAATCGTGCTAAATTATTTAAAAACGGTGATAGTCAAGCTGTTAGACTTCCAAAAGAATTTCGATTCAAAGGAAAAGAGGTCTACATCAGAAAAGACGGGAATTGTGTCATCATATCTCCGATCGATGATGCTGTTGATAGATTATGGAAATCACTCAACGATTTTTCTGATGATTTTAACATTGAAAGAAATCAACCGAAAACTTTTGATAAGCGAAATTCAATATGAATAAGTATTTGTTAGATACAAATATTTGCATTTATATTATAAATCAAAAACCTGAAGTTGTTTATCAGAAATTTAAAAAGATAAGCCTAGATAATATTTTTATCTCATCAATTTCTGAGTTTGAACTAAAATATGGAGTTGAAAAAAGTCAAAAATCAGAACAAAATCAAAAAACTCTTAATGAATTTCTAGGATATCTAAACATCATTCCTTTCGACTCAGAATCTGCTTCTATAGCTGGATCAATAAGAACAAAACTAGAAAAAAAGGGAGAAATTATCGGCCCTTATGACTTATTCATTGCTGCACAAGCTATCGCAAATGAGATAATACTAGTCACAAACAATGAAAAAGAATTTAAGAGAATCAAAGACCTTAAAATCGAAAACTGGATTAACTAGAACGCTGACCGTCGTATAACAGCATGTAAACGCTGCGCTTCGGGACTTACGCCCTCGCTTGGTCTGCGACACATAGGCTTCTGGCACTCCCCTTGCATCCGCAAGTGTCGTGGCCAGTCCCTAACGTCCCGTTCCGGGACTCAGGGTCAGCCTACGTCGGTTAGTCTAGTTCGTTATCTGCAATTGGGTTAAATCTTTGTGAAAGCTTAAAAATAAAAAGATTGACTACTATATCTGCAGTAGAGATATAGTAGATGTGATTCTTTCTTTCGGAGATAAAGAAACAGAAAAAATATTTAACCAAATCTTTTCAAAAAGGATTCCACCGGAAATTCAAAAGAAAGCTCTTATTAAACTAATTTTACTAGATAACACGGAGAAAGAAGATGACTTGAAATCTCCTCCTTCAAACAGATTGGAAAGCTTAAAAGGCGATTTGAATGGATTCTATTCAATTAGAATCAATGATCAGTGGCGTATCATTTTTAAATTTGAGCAAGGAAACTGTAATCAAGTATCTATTGTTGATTATCATTAAAGGATTTAAATAAACTATGAAAAATAACAGAATCCCGACTCCAACTGTCGCTGAAATTTTAAAAGAAGAATTTCTTGAACCTATGCAAATCACTCCTTATAAATTATCTAAGGAACTCCATGTGTCTACTTCAACTATTTTAGACATATTACATGGGAAGAGAAAAATAACTGTAGATATGTCATTAAGATTATCTAAGTTTTTTGGAATGTCTGAAAAATTTTGGATAAATTTACAAACCGATCTAGAGATTAGAGAGAAAAAAGAAAAATTAAAGAGTAAATTAGACTCCATAAAAACTCTTAAACTATCGGCCTAATTAACTAACCCAACTGCAGATAACAGCGACTAACCGCTTCACTTCGACACTCACTACCTCGCTCTGTCTCCGAAGCATAGGCTTCTCTTACTCCCATTGCCTGCGCACGTCTAGTGACCAATCCATATCGTCAAGCTCGGGCTCATTGATAGTATAATTATAAGTATAGTAAGTTATACGAAATTTAAGCAAATAAGCCAGAAAAGAAAAAGGGTGATTAGGTATATCACTTATTAATTCATCAAACGAAAGACTAAACGCTAAAAATACAAGGATCATCAGAAGTTTAAAAAAATCCAGGAGATGTTTTGAAAAAATCGACGAATAATACAAAAAAGAAGATTTTGATATTACTCATTTCATAGAATAATTAAATCAACTATAGTAAAAAATGAAAATCTATAAATGGGCACTAATCACATCCATCCTTTCATCAGCAAACTTTGAATCCGGAATAACAAATTTTACACGAAAATTTGGCAAGACAAAAGAAAAATCATACAAGTGTCTCCTTACTATGGTTCATCTATGTGATAGAAGTCCTGAGGCAGAAAGATTGAAACTTAGGCGTCAAGATATGTATTGATAGTTATGGTTACTATTTTATGGTCAATGCCCTTTGTCAAATGCCAAAAGAATCTAAATTAAGTCAAAATGTAAAAATACCAAGGCGAAAGCGAAACTGGTGAAATAATATCTTTACTAAAATTTAAAAAGAGAAGATAGGACTGGTATCTCCATAGAAACAATGTTACTTAACTATCATATGACATAGAACATAACTAGACCCTCGGAGAACCAAAGAAAAACATTTACGACCATAAAAACCTCGAGAAACGACTAAAGACAAATTGTCGACAATAAATCCAAGCTAAATGAGTTCAAATTCATTGAAAGCGACCATATTTTTTGCAGAAAGGAAGTGACGGCGATTTAAATTTAACTATAGTTTCCCAAGTGAAATCAATTTCTATTTCTGATTTCACTTTATAGATATCTACGAAGGGATTGAAACCGATGAATAATAAAAGAAAACTATCTCCTAAACAATCTGAAGAAATCTTAGTAGAGTTAAAAATTCGTTTTGATAAAAACAAAAACCGGCATCCCGATATGGAATGGAAAAAAATTCAAAGTAAATTAGAAACCAATCCAGACAAGTTATGGTCTCTCTATGAAATGGAAAAAACAGGAGGGGAACCTGATGTTGTGGGTTATGATAAAAAAAAGGATGAATATATTTTCTTCGATTGTTCTCCTGAAACCCCAAAAGAGAGAAGAAGTATTTGTTATGATCGGAAAGCCTTGGATTCAAGAAAAGAAAATAAACCCAAAAGTAGTGCCTTAGAAATGGCAACTGCAATGGGGATTCAATTATTAACAGAAGCGGAATACAAAGAGTTACAAAAACTAGGAACCTTCGATTCAAAAACATCTAGTTGGATATTAACCCCTTCTAATATTAGGGATCTGGGTGGGGCATTATTTGCTGACTTCCGTTACGGAGCTGTGTTCATATACCACAATGGTGCAGAATCGTATTATGCAGTTAGAGGGTTTCGAGGTTCTCTTCGCGTGTAAAAAAACTATGTCAAATTTATTCATAAATAGGTTGATTGCTATTGAAGAACATCAAAACCGATGGGAAAATTTTTCAGTTACTGATGCTAACTATAAAGAAACATATGATAAATATTCTCAAACTGGGCTCGCGATAAAACCGAATGATACTTTTTGGTTCCTACGACAAATAAACAACAAAACCTCACTTTGTTCTGGAACATGGGGAACAAAACAATCTTTTGCCAAAGATCGCTTAATCACAACCACTCAATCTGAACATATACTTTCCTCATCCTTTTGGAAAAAATATTCAGACAATCGATGTTTAATTCCAGTAACAGCTTATTTTGAATGGCAAATGCAACCAAATGGTAAAAAACATAAATTTAAAATTGAATTTAAAGATAAAAACTCTTACTTTGCTGGAATCTTTGGATCAAAATCAGACGGCATGCAGAATTGGGTTACAATCATCACACAAGTAGCCAATGAAAAAACAGCGGAAATCCATAACTCTGGAGATAACAAACACAGACAACCAGTTGTGATCCAAAGAGAAAATCAAAACCAATGGTTAAATTCTAAAATAACAAATGACTTTGATTTACAGAAACTAATAACGCAGTTTCAGTCAAATGAAATAATCACTGAAGATCTAGATTATGAACAAACGTTATTTGGATGATACTAGGTAAATAGTTTACTTTTTGATATCATCACCAAAAATTCTTCTGAATTGTTTCAATAGAACTAAAAAGCTTTTTCTATTTTTCTCCGACATCGAACTTAATATTGGTTCAAAGTGATTTAGGATTTTTTTTGGCAAAATTTTTTCCAAAGATTTTCCTTTGGCAGAAAGACGAATCAACGTTGACCTTTTATCCAACTTTGAAATCTCAATTTGAATGAGCCCAGTTCCCTCCATACGACTGATCATTTTAGATGCAGATGGTGCATCTTGTAATGTTAATTCAATGATTTGTTTTTGACTAAGCACTTCCTTTTGCCACAACATCGCCAATACCTGCCACTGTTCTGGTGTCAGATAAAACTCCCTAAGACAACGAATCAGTTCTCTTCTAAAAAGAAGTGAAACTCGATTTAAATTAAATCCAATTTGATCATCCAATAAAAACATATCTTTATATTCATTCTAATAAACCAATTTATTTGTCCAGACAAATAAATTTGACAAAACATAGCCCTTCTTTTACTTGTCTAGACAAATAAATAAGGAGAAATCAATGAATCGAATTGATTTTTGTATTAGAATGTTGTTGGGTATTGTTTTTATTCTATTCGGAAGTAGTAAGTTTTACGCCTTTATGCCAACTCCTCCGATGACCCCTGGTGCTGCTAATTTTATCGCTGCACTCATAACGACTGGATACCTATGGAAATTGGTTGGCTTTTTTGAAATCGGTGGAGGCATCCTCATTCTTTTTCCAAAAACAACAATCCTCGGTATATTAATTCTTACACCAATCATAGTTAATATCATTTTCTATTTGGGTTTTTTACAATATCAGATTGGATCAGCACCTTTTATAATGATACTGTTCTTGGTTTTGAGTTCCGGTCTAATTGCATGGCATAGAAAAAATCAGTGGATTAGCTTATTTCGGATTGAATAGAAGACTAGTTTTGCATTGGATTATTTTCTCGTTTCTTTAATAGAAAAGAAATAAAATATATCTTTTCAATAGATACAGAAGAGTTCATAACAACCCTTCTGTAATTGATTCAATTCATATCATCGATCTTAATATCATCTGGTGACGGCCGACCAACACCATGTTCGATAAAGTCACGGAGACTGAGTAGAAAAGTTGCCCATTTCATACTACAATGAGCAGTAAACTCGTTTTCCTCTCTCCAATCCCGGTGACGAAAATACAGAATTGTCATTTTTTCTCCATTTGGAGTTTTACCAGAACTCAATTGAAAATCGATATGAGAACCTATCCAATCCTCAGGTCCAGCATTACATTCCCATAACAATTGTTTTGGCTCCAATTTTTGAACTTTCATTTCAATCTCATTTCCATGTCCAAATCCAAACTGAATCGATTCACCTACAGAAGAAACACCAGTAACAAAACTTCCATTTACTTCCCTAGTCCACCAATTGCTTAGCCCAATTTTTGTGGTAAGTGCATCCATGACATCCTTTTCTCCAGCCCTAATTCCTACTTTATGGTAAATCCCGTTCATACAATTCTCCTTAATTTTCTTTTTTATCTATTATATTTTTAAAAATTACTCTAAAATTGATTCCATCCAATGACTCAAACTATCGAGGATACTTGTCCAACCATGGTTATGCATTTTAATTTGAAGATCACTGCTAAGGTCTTCATGAATCAACGTGACTAAGGTTGTCGTTTTTTGTTTGCTACTTTTTTTTGTTTCATGTTTGGAATCCTTTTCTTCTTCAAAAGTAACTGTAACAAGTGTATCTCGGTTTTCCGTCGCATGAGAGCGCCAAGTAAATACCAACTTATGCGGTTCGTCGATAGTAATGTATTCGCCAGAATGTGGAAGGATTTTGCCATCCAGTTCCATATTGATTAAAAATCTACCACCTGGCCTCGGATCCATTGTGACGGATTCAATGCCAATACCTTCTCCAGACAAAAACCAAAGAGAAAAATCTTTAGCGTTTAGCCAGGCTCTAAAAAGTTTTGTTGGATCTGCACTAATTCTTTTTTCGACTTTTAGAATTTTTCGATCCATTCTCTTTTTCCTCTAAAAATGATTCGAGCCTTGCCAGTTTGTTTGTCCAAAACTCTTGATGATACTTAATCCAATTGGTTGCCTCTAAAAGAGTTTGGTTTTGTAATTCGAGACGAAAACTACGCCCATCCTCGGGAGCACGAATTTTCCTTATAAGTTCCGCGTCAGTGAGCACTTCGATATGTTTCGCAACACCTGCAAAAGACATTGTAAAGGGTTCTGCTAATTCGGTAATACTCAGCGATCCCTTACGAAGGCGAATCAACATTTGCCTTCTCGAATGGTCTGCCAAAGCGGCAAATACCCGATCTAAAACTTGTTCTTTTTTTCTCAATTCAACCATTTGGTTGAGTAAATCAAATTTATTTTTTTAGTCAAATATTAAACCATTTGATTTAATATTTTTTATAGAAATAACTACTGTCCGAAAGTATTTTTTTTGAAATTAAAAGAAGTTTGGTAAAAGAAAGGGGCCGGGTATATAGGTTAGTTTCTTTAAGGATTTGTTTTATATAAGATTTACATTGGAAGATAGAAACGAGAATGTATCCTTTAGGAAGCGGGTATGAACTGGATTTTGTTATTGGTTGCTGGCCTTTTTGAAGTAATGTTTGCGTTTTGCCTAGGAAAGGCAAAAGAAACTACAGGAAAGGAAGTTTATCTATGGTATTTAGGATTTTTTATCTCTTTAACCATTAGCATGGTATTACTCATTATAGTAACGAAAGAATTGCCTATTGGTACGAGTTATGCGGTCTGGACAGGAATTGGTGCAGCAGGAACTGTGCTTATTGGTATTTTATTTTTCAAAGAACCCATTGAATTCTGGCGACTTTTTTTCCTATCTACCCTCGTTTTATCGGTAGTTGGACTAAAATTTGTATCGCACTAAAATATCTAACATTACCAATCAAAATGACTAAAAAAGTAAATAAAACAGAAAGTATTCCACTTTTTTTAATAAGCACCAAAGAGAAGTTATTTGATAGATTAGGATTACCTCTGACAAATGTTTTGCTGGAACCAGATAGTGATGCGTATGATGCCTGTCATTTCCATGTTCAAAACATTAAAATAAGGTTTCGTAAAGCAAAAATCACTCCAAAAAAAATTGGATTATTCGTAACGCTATGGAAAAGGAACAAATTGGGTGTAACGGAACCGTTCGATAACAAAGACAATACGGACATTTATCTGATTTCAGCAAACCAAAAAAATAGAATTGGTTATTTTGTTTTCACAAAACAAATATTAAATGAAAAAGGAATCCTAAGAGGTAAATATGAAGGCAAACGCGGATTTCGTGTTTATCCATCGTGGGACAAACCAAACAACAAACAGGGGGTAGAGACACAAAACTGGCAAAAACTCTACTTCGCAGAACTGACTGAAAAAGACGGGAATTTAGATTCGATTCGAAACTTATTTAGTTTATCCAAATAGAAACTCAAATTCATTTTCTTATTGACTGAAACTTAAAATTCAGGTTTTATTCCTGCAATGAAATTTATCGGAAAAATTTGGACAACTATTCTAAACATTGGAGTTACGGAAACAACGTATGAAAAGGATGCAAAGTTCATTCGTTTAACGAATGCTCTTGCTATTATCGTAGGTATATGGTTATTCTCCATCATTCCTTCACTTCTGCCTTACTACCCGTCCAGCCAATATATCATTTACAATTCCATATTTTTTCCCGCAATTTGGTTATTTGTTTTATATTTTAATCACAGAGGTTGGTATACCTTCGCAAAACTATTTTTTTCATATACCGCAATGGTTTGTGTTGTTTTTAATTCTTTGCAAGCAGGTAGAGAGTCAGACAATCACCTATTTCTGCTTCTTATCAGCATTATGGCTTTTTATACCTTTCCACCAGAACAACTTAAATATATTTCGCGAGTTTCTCTATCTGCGCTCATTCTTTTTATCGCTGTTGAAGTATATTTAACAAACAAAGGGCCAATCATCCAAGCTCCACCTGAATTTTTCCAACTTGGAAGGTTAATTACTTTAGTTGCTCTCTGTATCCTTGTATACATTGTAACTCTATATAATTACAAAACCTTACATAAAGCACAAGATCTACTTGAAATAGAACATCAAAAGTCAGAAAGTCTACTTCTAAACATTCTACCTCCAACAATTGCAAATAGACTCAAATCCAAAAATGAAATCATTGCTGACAAAACAAATGAAGCAACAATCCTATTTGCCGATATCGTTGATTTCACCGTTGTGTCACAAACAATGGAACCTGAAAAGATTGTTTCTCTTTTGAATGATATATTTTCGGAATTTGATACAATTATCAAAAATCGCAATCTTGAAAAAATAAAAACTATTGGTGATGCTTATATGGTGGCATCAGGAATTCCTGAATCCAGAGCGGATCATTGCGAAGCGGTTGCGTTATGTGCTTTAGATATGTTAACTTCAATTAAAAAAGGAATCACTGACGATTCTAAAAATTTCAAAATCCGAATTGGGATTCATACAGGTCCCGTAGTTGCTGGTGTCATTGGCAAAAGTAAATTTATTTATGATCTATGGGGTGATAGTGTTAATACAGCAAGTCGGATGGAATCACATGGAGCTGAAGGAAAGATTCACGTATCCAAGGATGTTTTTGAAAAACTAAAAAACAAATTCAAGTTTGAAGAAAAAAGAGAAATTCCAGTCAAAGGGAAAGGAATTATGGAAACATATTTTCTTGTTCAAAAAATCTAAACAGATAATATGCAAATGATTTCGAAAAGAATGGTATAGGTTGAATTCTTCTTTACCGCTAATTTAGAATGAAGAAAAAGGTGGAATGAGTCAAATTTTTCGGAAAAACTTAATTACCCGCAATTTCGATTTAGACTGGAACCGTCATGTCACCAGTAGAACCTACGAAAAATTTGGTTACGATGCGAGATGCGATGTTTTAAAGGAATTTGGATATTCCATAGAACAAATGTTAAACTCAAATGTTCGTTATCTTCCAGGATCAACCTATGTTAGGTTTTTAGACCAACAATTTGCCGATTCAGAGGTGACAGTAGAATCGGAAGTTTTCCGAATGGATACAGGCCTTCTATTGTGGAAACAAAACATTTTTGGCCCAAATGGAAAAAAGGCCTGCGAATTAGAAACAACATCTAGTTTGGTTCAAGATGACAAAATCATTCAAATTTTAAAAATTCCAGAAATCAACGTCACTCCTCACAAGTTTACTATCCATCCTAAACCCACCAAACAAAACACAGTGGAACATGATTATTATATTCCTTTTAGCGATATGAACTGTTTTTGGAATTTACCTTCGGATGCGATATGGAAAATTTTCGAAGAAGGTCGATTTTTATTTTTTAAAGAAATCGTAGATTTAAGTTTAATCCAAGAAACAGATGCCACTACATTCTTTATGGGTGGAGAAATTTTAATCCACAAACAACTGGAACCTGGATCACATGTGAAAATTCTAAGTTGGATTGAAAGTTTTGAAAAAATTCGTTTTTACTTTCGACAAGACATCGTTGATTTGAACGGGAACTTACTAGCGAGTATGAAAGATGAACAACTATTCGTATCTCTTTCTAAATCTCGTCCAAGAAAAGCTCCTGAGGCATTCTTCAATAAAATTGAAAGGTTTATTGAATGATCGGAGTTTTTTGTTTTAGAAGAATTTCCTCATCCTCGGTTAACTCCCGATAGGTTCCAAGGGATAGTGCAGGATCTAATTTTATATTTCCCATTTTCACTCGTTTCAAATAAACAACTTCTTTTCCCAAACTTTGAAACATCCTTCTGATTTGTCTGTATTTTCCTTCTTTCAACCAAACCGTAACGACATTGGGAGTTTCTGAATTGGGAATGGCAAGTCTTGCAGGTAATGTTTTATAACCATCGTCCAAAACAATACCTTGTTCAAAATTGATGATGTCTTCGTTTGTCACTGATTCAGAAATTTCCGCATAATACTCTTTTTCTACAAAGTGTTTGGGAGATGTATAATAATGAGCAAGTGTTCCATCAGTTGTAAATAACAACAATCCTTCCGTTTCTTTATCTAAACGACCTACGGGAAATAAGTTCATATTCCTATGCCTTTCACTTAGATAATCCATCACCGTTTTTTCACGAGGATCTTCTGTTGCAGTAATACAATCAGGAGCTTTGTTCATCATAAAATAATAGAACTCCTTTCTTGTGAGTTTTTCTTCGTAATAAATAACTTCATCTGCAAGAGAAACTTTAAAACCAGGATCTTTGATCACCACCCCATTGACTTTGACCAACCCCTGATGGATCTCTTTTTTTACATCGGAGCGAGAGCCTAGACCAGAATTCCCTAGAACTTTATCCAAACGATCTTTTGCCATATATAAAAATCAAACTTTCTGCTAGAAAGGGATATTGCAATCATGAATTCGACTATCTGAGATCAATTCAAAACAAAAAATTGTATCGAAAACAAATGGGAAAAACAATCTAACAGGTATGGCCAATACCTTTTTAAGGATTTTGAAAACTTCGCGAATTGCCTTTGATTTAGCTTACAAAAGTTCTCCACTTTTAACCTTACAAATTTCTATTTTAACCATAATCAATGGTTTATTTCCTTCAATACTTGTATGGATTGGAAAACTGATCATTGATTCCATTTTGATCGCGGAATCACATTCAAACAATTGGATAGATTTATTACAATCGGATGCGGTTCGATTAGTATACGCTGAAGGTTTCTTAACCATCCTCTTTTTTGGTTCACAAAAATTTTATAATATCTCTTATACATTACTTCGCATTCGTTTAGGGCAAGAAGTGAATGAACGGATTCTTTCTAAAGCCATTCGTTTAGAACTCACTCATTTTGAAGATTCAGAAACTTACGACAAAATGACACAGGCAAGGACAGAGGCTTCTTCCAAACCATTATCAATGGTTACGAGATTTTTTACGATTGTCCAATCCTCAGTTACCATAGTTAGTTTTTTTGGACTCCTGGTAAAACTATCCCCACTCGCTTCTTTTATATTAGTAATTGCGGCCATCCCTTCTTTCATTGCAGAAACAAAATTCTCAAACAATAGTTTTCGATTGTTCCGGTGGAAGGCAAAAGAAACAAGAGAACAAGTTTATTTAGAAACATTGATGGCAAGAGAAGATAATGCTAAAGAAATTTTATTATTTAACTTAGGGAAAGAATTCTTAAATCGATATAAAAACAACTTTCAAAGAATTTATAAAGAGGACAAAAAACTAACGGTCTACAAAGGAGTATTCAGTTTCCTTCTTGGACTACTAAGTCAATTTGCATTTTATGGATCCTATGTTTGGATTGTATGCCTTGCTTTGTTAAATAAAATTTCTTTGGGCGAAATGACAATGTATCTTGTGATTTTTAGACAAGGACAAAATACTTTTTCCAACGCACTCTCTGCCTTTGGCGGAATCTACGAAGATCACTTGTACATAGAAAACCTCAGAGAATTTTTGGATTTACCAATCCTCAAGCAGTATGGAACAGCAAAAGGAAATCACCAAAGACTAGGAATTGTTTTTGATTCAGTTTCTTTTTTATATCCTGGTTCCAAACAACCTTCTTTATCTAATGTTAGTTTTGAATTAAAACCAGAAGAAAAACTTGCTATCGTAGGAGAAAACGGATCCGGTAAAACAACTCTTATCAAACTTTTAACACGTTTGTATTCACCTACATCCGGTAAAATTTATTTAGATGGAATCAATTTAGAAGATTGGGATGAGGAAACTTTACGAAAAAGGTTCGGAGTCATTTTCCAAAACTTTGTTCAGTATCAATTCAAAGTGGGAGAAAATATTGGAATGGGTGATGTACAAAAAATTCAATCCGAAGCAGAATGGATTCCTGCCGCAAAATTAGGCATGGCGCACGAATTTGTAACAAATTTGGAAAACGGATACGAAACAAGACTCGGAAAATGGTTTAAAGATGGACGTGAACTCTCAGGAGGACAATGGCAAAAGGTCGCTCTTTCTCGTGCGTTTATGAGATCCTCTGCAGACATCTTAATTTTAGATGAACCTACTTCCGCCATTGATGCAGAAGCAGAAATGAAAGTCTTTGAACATTTCAGAGAACATACACAAGGAAAAACAGTAATCCTTATCTCTCATCGTTTTTCAACTGTACGAATGGCAGATCAAATTTTAGTTCTTGAACAAGGAAAAAAAACGGAATGGGGAAGCCATGAAGAACTTTTAATCAATAAAGGGAAATATGAAAAACTTTTTCGATTACAACAAGCTGGATATCAATAGCTGAATCAAGATATCCGATATTATATGTAGGTTTATTTCGAACAATAAGGATAAGATATGGAAGACAGTTATTCTAACCTAGGGATGCGAAAACTCAAAGATCTTATCGATTCATTTGGAGAAAGATCCAAAGAAATTGGTTCTGTTGCCGGATCCATCCAACAAGTTGCAAAACAAACCAACTTATTAGCACTCAATGCATCCATAGAAGCCGCGCGGGCAGGAGAACACGGACGTGGTTTTGAAATTGTCGCGAACGAAGTGACAAAATTATCTTTTCAAACATCTGAAGCCACAAAAAAAATCTCAGAAATTCTATCTCGTATTAATATCGAAAACACCTCAGCCAATGCTGATGTTTTTGAAATGGAAAAACAATCGATCATAGATTACGCAGAACTTTGGACAAATAATATTGCCAAAGAACTTGAATCTAAGTTTTATATCATGGCTACTTCTCTTTACGGTTTAAAGTTTTTAATACAAAGTTTAGTTCATGCTAATATTGGAATGAAACGTGAACACCTACTTCTTATTTTACAAGAATACTTAATTCAGAATGAACAACAACTGGCATATGCAATCTGCTGCGAACCAAATGTTATCGATTTAATGGACTCTGAATATACAAACAAAGAAGGTCATGATTCTAAAGGAAGATTTGTTCCTTATTGCCATAGACATACAGGAAGGATTTCCATCGAACCCTTACAAGGTTATGATATAGTCGGTGAAGATGAATGGTATACTCACCCCCGCGATTTGGGAGAGGATGTCATGATGGAACCTTACGACTATCCAATCGAAGGGAAAACAGTAAAAATGACAAGCCTAATGACTAATTTATTTTTACATTCTAAATTTGCAGGGATATTGGGAGCTGACTTTTCATTGGAACAATTACAATCAGAGTTATCTCCTAAAAAACTTTTTGGGATTGGTAAAACATCTCTCATCACTTTCAACGGGAATTTTGCTTCTCACCCAGATATCGAATTTTTAGGAACCCCCGCAACATTTCTCAGCGATGAAGCCAAACGAAAAATTCAAAGGGGAGAGAGTTTTACCTTTATCGACAATACAAATACAGCGAGGATTCTAAAACCTGTGCGCATTGGCCAAAGCAAAAGACCTTGGAGTATCCTTGTGGAATTCAATTTACTTTCTGCATTAAAAAAGTAGCCATTACCTAACCTTCCAAGTTGTCAGATAGATACTTGATTCGCTATCGCGAACCAAAACTCTGGCTTTATGGACATCGATTCCTTGTTACAGGATCTAAAAACACTTCTGGACTCGCCGAAGGAACTTGTAACGATCTCTGATGAAAAACGATTGGAACTCATGATCCTCTGTGGGAAAATTTCTCGCCCAGACAGAAATGAAGTCCGGAAGAGAAACCGCACGGTTCGCGTCGAAAAAAAACAAACTCTCAAAGTTCAGGAAAAACAAAAAACTGCCTTAACTGGAATTAGACGAGCAAGGGAAACGGCCGTATTCCAAGCCCCCCTACAAATTTCCAATACAGCTGGATGGTCCTGGGACAAAGCAGAAGAACTTTCGAATCCCAAACCATGTTATATCTGCAAAACTCCATTTACCAAACTCCATTTTTTTTATGATTCGATGTGTTCTAATTGTGCAGAACTCAATTATTCCAAAAGATTTCAAACTGCTGACCTAAGAGGGACAGTTGCGGTCATCACTGGATCCAGATTAAAAATCGGATACCAATCCACCTTACTTTTGTTACGTTCAGGTGCTCGTGTCATTGCCACAACAAGATTTCCCAATGATTCTGCCATTCGGTTTTCCAAAGAAACCGATTTCCATTTATGGAAAGACCGTTTGCAGATTTTTGGACTAGATTTACGACACACGCCCAGTGTCGAAATTTTTTGTAAATTTTTAGAAAATCATTTAGAACGTTTAGACATCCTCATCAATAATGCAGCACAAACGGTAAGACGACCTCCTGGTTTCTACGGTCACCTTCTAGACACAGAAAAACTAACTTTATCTGAGTTACCCCAAGAGGCACAAAAGTTACTTAGTTTTTACCAACATTGCAAACAAGAGTTAGATTCCTATAGATCAGATTCTGAGATGAAAGATACAGCCACAGCTCTTGCTGTGAGTTGGAACCACAAAACTCCGGGTGTAGGAATTCGTTCTTCTGCTGCCCTTTCTCAAATCCCCTATTCGCATGATAATTCTCACGAACTAGAAGCGGTATTCCCGGAAGGAGAACTGGATGCTGATTTACAACAAGTAGATCTTCGCAAAACGAATAGTTGGCGACTAAGGCTTGGCGAAATTAATACTTCAGAAATGTTAGAAGTGCAATTGGTGAATGCAGTGGCGCCGTTTGTGCTCTGCAATCGTCTCGTAGGCATTATGCGAAGGGACAATACTGGAAAAAAACATATCATCAACGTATCAGCTATGGAAGGAAAATTTCATAGGTTCAAAAAAGAAGACCGCCATCCGCATACAAATATGGCCAAAGCAGCCCTCAATATGATGACTCATACATCCGCTGAAGATTTTGCACAAGATGGAATCTTTATGAATGCGGTAGACACAGGTTGGGTAACAGATGAAGACCCGATCGAACTTGCAAAAAGAAAACAGGATCTTCATGATTTCCAACCACCTCTCGATATAGTTGATGGTGCCGCCAGGGTCGTTGATCCCCTGTTTGACGGTGTCAACACAGGGAAACATTGGATCGGGAAATTTCTAAAAGATTATTTTCCTATTGATTGGTAGGAACCTTTAAAGTAAGAATTTGTTCTTTTGGTGAAAACTTCTTTAGAAACTGAGTAAAAGATAACAAATTCCCTTTTTTAAATCGAAACTTAAGAAGTGTAGTTGCAGGTGATTTCAATCGGGTTAACATTTCTTTCCAATCTTGTGAATTTAATTCCACAATCAAATCCGCATCAGCGATCAAACTAGGAATGACCTCCGCTACCCCTTTCCTTAAATGAATGGTATACGTTTCTTTTGTATCGAGAAAAATAAATCCTACTTTTTCGTCTGTATCGAAACTCAGCTTCGGATCCAAATTGGCAACAAAACTACTTAAAATTACTTTTACTGGATAACGTCGTAACAATTCAGGGCTCGGTCTTACCTTAATTTTAGCGACAAACTGGTTACGTAACTCCAATGCTTCGGTAAGATAATAGTGTTTTGCATTGGCATTGGATTCTGACACTCCTAATTTTTCAAGGGCCTCAATTCGCAAAGGAATAACATCTGTCAATTTTGGATCATGACGCAGCAGGTAACCTGATAGTGTTAATACCGTCTGGTATTCTTTTATTTGGAGTTTACTTTTTGTATACTTGAGTAAGTTCTCACTTCCACCGGCTAAATCCACAATTAAGTCGGCATAAACCTTTCGATCTAAGGGATGTAATTCAGCTGCATCACCACTAAACCAACCTAAATTTCCGGCAAATGCGGAACGCACAGACCAAGATACTTTTCCATAAATTTCTTTTAGATAAGGAGATTTTTTTAAATGTTCTGGCAATTGAACCAATTGCACTAAGTCATCAGGATGGTAACCTGCATTGATACCACGCAACGACTGATCATGTACAAATTGTACGGCATCGCGATAATCAGTCACAATATCATAAATATATGATTTTCCCGAGATTGGTTTTCCATGACTGGGAACTAAATGTTCTGGTTTTAAATTTCGTATAATATCAAGTGATTCATACCAATGTTTTAAACTACGAAACCAAGTCCCTCGGATCGTATATAAATTGGGAAATGCTTTATAAATATTATCACCTACGAATAAGATATTCTTTTCTGGATGATAAATATAAATTTGATCATCCGTTTCACCTGGAGCATGGATGAGTCTCAGCCGTATTCCTGATACTTCAATGTTGAGACTGTCGCGAAAGGTTTTTGTAGGAGGAACAAAATCTAATTTTGTATCGGCATTGTAACCTTGGTAAGGCCCAATCCCCACATTGACCAAATCACTTTTTTCTAAATAATTACCAAACATACGAGCACTTCTCGTTCCAATGATGGGAGTGGTTTCACTGGCTAGTTTCTGAACCGTAGGGAGCAAACTTTCGTGTGCATAAACTTCCGGTGAAACATCGGTAACAAACGACCCAGAACCAAAAATATGATCTGGATGACTATGTGTGTAAATGATTGCTTTGATTGGCAAAGAAGAAATCTTTCTAAAATCTTCTAAAACTTGTTTGGATGCCTTCAACTCATCTAATGTATCAATGATGACAAGACCATCCTTCCCTACGAGTAAGATTGAATTCGCGATTCCATAACCGACCGCAGAATAAACTCCAGGAGCCACTTCATAAATTTTTTTTTCAAACTCGGCATTAAATTCTTCCAAATGGATATGTTCTGAATCATTTGCTGGGGTTTTTGATTTTGTAGTGTTACAATCATTGAATAAGATTAAAAAGAGAAATAGAACTAAGGTTTTTATTTTCATACAATTTTTATCAAACCAACCAAAGGTTAAAGAATAAACATAGTTTTGAGATCCAAAGAACAGAACCTTAACATTTAAACCCATTACATTGCGCGAATTGTATAATCAATCACCTATCATTCTCTTAATTATTGAATCATTGGCCCTTTCTATACAATTACTTACGAACTAACAGATAGAAGGTGAGACATTCAAAAGATTAGAAAAAATGATTTAAAAAAAGAAAGATTCCAATCCAGGATCTAACCAATAAATACAATATATTGGAAACATATCTGTAATAGCAGATTTCAATCTACCCAAATCGGGTCTTTAGTGAACAGTGTCCAAAACACTACCGAGAGACCCAATGAAACAAGTTCTATGGAGCCTAATCCTTACCTTATTCGTATATTCCCCTCTTTTGGCACAATCTACGACAAAAGAACCCACAAACCTATCCCAAACCAAGCCAGACGGTCTAAATTTGAAACCTGAGGACGAAGTAACAGAAAAGGAACGGTGGCGATTCCTTTTCTATGCTGGTGCCGGAAAGGCAGAAATCCAGACCAATCCGAATATCCCTTTTGCACACCGTGATCCCAATACGGGACTCATTACAAATCCGGGAATCGGGAAAAAAACTGGCCTTACCAATGCTGGCACGACAAATTTTCCCTCCGAAGGATCAGGAACAAACCAAGGTTCTGTTTTTACATTGGCTAACGATAAATGGTTGTTTGCTTATGGGTATACCTCCATCGACCTAAAGATGTCACCCGCAAACCAAGGGACAGTTCCCATTCGTTCCTTTGATTCTTCTTCTGATCATGTTGTCAGAAACTTGCGAGTTGATTATACACAAAAAATTTCAGATTTAGTTTCTGCAGTATTCTCTGTTCGACAATTTCTAAGGACTGGAAATTACGAATGGAACAATGTATTAGAAACAACGAATGTATCAAACCATTATGTTGCTTTTCCTAAAATTCAAGTAAATGATAGTATGAAAATTAATATCTATTCACTCGGATTTAAATTCAATTATTTCAAAAACTGGGAAATTGAACCTTACTTTCAATACCGTGATGCCAGGTTTTATGCCAATGTATTTTCTACAGTTGGAGTTATACAAAGGTCGGACAATTCACTTTTACCCTCAGATCCTGCTGCTATCGGAAACGCTTGGGCATACCAAGGTTTAGGAAGTGCTTATGCACTACCTTTATACAATGCCATTGATAAAGAATTTGGGAATGTTGGTTTACGCTTACAATACAATCCTTATAAGTTTTTATTCTTAAGGTCTGACGTGAGAAGAAACCCTGTCCTTGCTGCTTGGGAAGTAAGAGGGTCTGTCACAGTTTTTTTAAGTAAGTATTTTGGAATCACAGCTGGTGGGGTTTATGCAGAGGCAGAAATCAATCCACTGAGTCTACGTGGTTGGGAAATTGGTCCTACATTTACTTATTTGTTTTAATGTAGAACCAACTCACACCAAAGTTATCTAAAGATTACGGTAAAGGAATTTCAATTCTTTTACCATCATGTCCAATAATCAAATCTCCATGAAACACTTTCAGAATTGGATCTTTGTAAATAGCTTTCGTTTGGATATAACCTTTCACAAACGGAATCATATGAGTTAAAACTAATGTTTTTACCTTTGCTTCTTCAGTCAAAATTCCTAACTCTGTAGCATCAATATGATATAATTGAATGTCTTTCATAATTTTGGTAAATCGCGGATGATTGATTGATTCATAAGCCTTTT
This sequence comes from Leptospira kanakyensis, assembly GCF_004769235.1. Lineage (NCBI taxonomy): Bacteria > Pseudomonadati > Spirochaetota > Leptospiria > Leptospirales > Leptospiraceae > Leptospira > Leptospira kanakyensis. The sequence goes on from NZ_RQFG01000012.1 coordinate 23,301, forward strand.
CAACTTTTGCAATCATTGACTTGTTCATCACTTCTGAAATTAGATAATCAACACCAAATGACTGTTTCTTCAAAAATTCAGAATTAGCAGTATCACCAGAAATCACAATGGACTTCCCTTTGTATTCCACTCGATAACCAACAGCCGGCTCCACAGGTTCATGATTGACAAAGAAACCATAAACCACTACCCCATCCTTCTCATAAATAATTTTCGAGGACCCGTCAGATTTAGGAGAAAATTCATTTGATTTTGCCCCTTTCCACTGCGATGGCATTACGGATTCACCATGGTGTTTGGTGCGGTAGTAGTATTCAGATTGATAACTCTTTAAAAAACCATTTACAAGATCTGTAACTCCTTTCGGCCCATATACGGTTAGAGGTTTTTGTCTTCCTAATAACCAACTGCGATCAATCACTTCCCCTAAGTCTGCAAAATGATCCGAATGAAAATGTGTAATAAACACAGCCCCTATTTCCGAGACTGGCAGGTGTAACTTTTCCATCGCCATAGCAACACCATCACCAGCATCAAATAACAAAAACTGACCATTTACAAATATGGCCGTGGAATTTTGAATGCTTTCCGAAGGCAGAGGAGAACCTGTTCCCGTAAGAACAATGGTAATTTTATCTTTTGCCAAAAGTTCTTTTGCCGCGTTTGCCTTTACTGTTGTGCTTTCATTGACTCGACTGAGGACGAAACGATCCCAAGAACAAGACAGTGTGAGTGAACCTAGTGAACAGATAGACAAGAATAGAATCTTGAAATAGTGAGACTTGAGTTGCATTAACTTCATAATTTTTCCTTTAGTTTTTTTTGAATGTATCGAAATGATTGCGTATGATGGTTCGAAACCCAATATGATTACTTGCCAATTGGTCTTCTTGAGGCTGTTTTGCAGCTGCCCTGTATCGTTTGCAATAGTTTGGCGAACAAAGATACGATCCACCTTTGATGGTATGGTATTTTGATTTATCTAAAGACTTGTCCACTGGCCATGAATCTGCAGTGTATTCCCAAACATTTCCTATCATATCATAAAGGCCAAATTTATTTTTCGCAAAACAACCAACAGGTGAAATTCCCATAAACCCATCTTTCCCTTCATCTAAGTAAGGAAACTCACCTTGCCATGTATTGGCCTCTTCCCGACTTCCATTCGCCGCTGCCCATTCCCACTCCACCTCTGTCGGTAAGGTACGTCCCTTCCATTTTGCATAAGAATTAGCATCCTGATAACTGACTGCGACTACAGGATATGATCCCTTCCCTTCAATCGAAGAATTTGGCCCATCGGGATGACGCCAATTGGTTCCAGGAACATAACGCCACCAATCGAGTACAGAGTGAGTCTCTTTATGAGTTTTTGGTTTTTGAAAGACAACGGCCCCCGGTCTATACAGTCCTGAATCAATCGCAGATACATTCGGAATCAATTGTGTCTCTGCTTCCGTTTGATAACCTGTCTCCCAAACAAATTTTGCAAATTCATCATTGGTAACTTCTGTTTCATCCATCCAGAATCCAGAAACAGTTGTGTTATAAATCGGCGATTCCTCAGGATACACATTGGATCCCTTTTCAAAGTTTCCCGAGGGAATCCATACCATTCCGAAAAGGTTTGAATTCTCATTTGATTTTGGATAATGACAAAATTTTTTGATTCCAAAATGATTTTGAATCAACGAACATTGCCAAAGTAAAAATGATAAAACAAAACTCGTCATTTTCATACTAGATGAGAAAATTTTAGTTCACCCAATAGGTGTATTCGTCATCTGCTTCTTGTTTTTGATCTAAGGTTTTATCAATAGAAACAGGAAATTCAATAAAAGATGGCCAAAGTGGTTTAGGCATTTGTTTATTATAATGTTCCAATAAACCTTCTAACTCCGCTAATCTTTCTGGAAAAAGAGAAACAATATTTTTCTTTTCCAAAGGATCACTATCTAAATGAAACAACCATTTCTTTTTCGGACGTTCTGTTCGAATCAATTTCCATCCATCGGCCTGGACAGTTTGGTAATATCCATCACTCCAAAAAAGTGGTCTTTGCTTCTGGATCATCTGACCTTTCAAATACGGCAGGAGGTTCACTCCATCAATCTCTCTATCTAATGCTAGTTTTACGCCAGCAGCACTGGCAACAGTTGGCAAAATATCAATGTTGGTAATGGGAGTTTTGTATTTTGTACCCGGTTTGATCTGGCCTGGCCACTTCGCCACATAGGGAACACGGATTCCACCTTGAAAGAGAGTCAACTTCCAACCGCGGTACGGTGAATTTACATCAGGTAGTCCAATATAATTTGGTGCTCCATTATCACTGGTAAAAATCACAATCGTGTTTTCATCCAACCCTTCTTGTTTTATTGATTCCAATACTTTCCCAACACTCCGATCAAGAGAACGAATCATACTCAAATACACTCGTTTCCGATGATCCTTAATATGGGAAAGAGCATCGTAATCTTCCTTACTTGCTTGTAAAGGGGTGTGTACGGCCCAGTGCGCTAAAAATAAAAAGAAAGGTCTATGTTTGTTTGTTTTGATTACCTTAACTGCTTCATCAGTAAAATAATCTGTCAAATAACGACTAGGTTCAAACCACTTACCTCCATTGTAACTCACACCAAAACGCATATTGGGCCATAAAAATCGATCAATAGGATCAAAATCTTGTTTTGAATTATAGACATTGGGATCATCCACCGGAAGATACAAACCACTCTCCATAAAAAGCGTCTCATCAAATCCTTGTTTGTTGGGGCGCATCTCCTCCGTACTTCCCAAATGCCATTTCCCAATGTGTATGGAATGGTAACCTCGTTCTTTCAAAACTTCTGCGATTGTAATTTCCGAACCTGGCATTCCTAATTCATTAAAACTTTTTGATTTTTCTGCCTTTTCTTTATCAATCACAACGGGATACAAACGTCCAGGATCAGCATACAAATCAGCTCCCACTCTTGCCAATGCCCCCGGTGTCGGCGTAAACTCCACTCCAAAACGAGAGGGATACCTTCCCGTCATTAGGGCGGCACGAGAAACCGTGCAGACGGCACTTCCCGAATATCCAGAATCAAAGCGAACCCCTTCCTTAGCGATTGAATCAATATTAGGAGTGGGAACACCCAAGTCCGCATAACCACCGCCATACGTAGTGACATCATTAAAACCCAAATCATCTGCCATAATCACAATGATATTTGGTGGCCGAGTTTTTATTGTTTCTTTTGAACTCTCAGGCCCAGCAAGCCAAGGCACTGGATGGTTCGGCTCTCGCGGATGGCGAATGTCAGTAATCCAACCAAGTGAATAACGAAGTAAAAGCAATCGATTGTAATAGAGGATGCCCAGAATGATTAAAAGAACAAAAAAGGCAGAGAGTAGAATTTTAAAAAGTTTCATCAGAAAACAAACTTCCCTTGAATGAAACTAATTTATATCGAACAAAAACGCCAAGATCTAAGTGAAAACGAGATTTTTATAAAAACGAAAAATTACAAAATCCATCCAATCCAATGAAAAATCGAACAATGGATTAAACAAAACTAATTGGAACACTCCCTTACTTATAGAAAGGGATTACAAGGGCGAGTCCCGAAATTAAAATCCAAAACCAAACATAATGACAATCTAGCTTCCACTTTTTCGATGTTTGTCGAGACCAGGCTACTCTGGGGTGCGCTCACGCTTCCGTCGTCTGAGGCGATCGCCTCCTCCGACCAAGCCCGCCGTATCCTTCTCGCAGGTTTAATCCCTAGGAGATCTCGGTAAACATACTACCTCACGAAAACACTTTCGATTGCAGTCCTGAAATGCCATCTTGTAATGTTCAGTTGAATTAGGAAACGCCGGTAGTGGAATCGGTATATGATAATTCCCGTCTTTATTATTGTTACATCTTGATAGACATTCTTTTCTTTCGTTGCAATCATATATACTTTGGTTTAAATTTAATTCATAGGATTTCCAATCGATGTATTTATCTTTGTTACTTTGAGAATTCAATCGGAATGAAAACAATAAAAGAAAAGTATACATCAATACAATAAATATTTGATTCGTTTGCCTCAGATTACAACCTGCACCTTTTAGAAAATTCTCAAACTGTTTCACAATATGATTTATAACCGGGCACTAAGTTTTCATAACATTTATCTCTACTAGACAGGCAATTCAAAATCAAAAGAACAAAACAAACAACCAAACTTAAGTTTACTTGTTTCACTAAAAAAAACCTGACAACAACATAACCTAATATCGCAACATGATACCCGTTTGGCGACTAATTAATTCTTGAAAATTTCCAATACAAATTCTGATTCCTGACCCAAAGGAATGAATCAGTCTAAAATTCTAACCAAAATATCAGTCATTCACGCACAAAAGAAAAAGATTCTCCCATCATCCCCACCCAAAGATCCTCCAGATCCAAAAGAACCAGTCTAAGTCCCAAAAATCCTATCTATTTTGAGAACCAATCCTCAATTTCTTTAAATTTCATTCGTTATTTAAAATTTAATTACGTTGACTGACCAGTCAATATCTTCGTTTATGGATAAAAGGGGGCGAAATGTTTTTTGTTATTCTTTTTATTTTTTCTACGATTTTTGCCATAACCCTTGGTGTTCCCGACCTTCCTTTCCCTCAGGGTGATGAAATCATGCACATTCGTTCCATTCGAGAAAGTCTGGAATTAGGAAGTTATACTTTGCCTGTTCTTTCAGGTTTACCCAATCCTTACAAACCTCCGCTACTCTTTTGGTTGGGCATGTTCTTCGATCGAATTTTTGGTGTGAGTTACTTGGCAGAAAGATTGGTTTCTTTTTTCTTTGGAATTGGGACTTTGACCCTCTTTTATAAACTCTATTTATCGATCAGCAAGTCTTTAAAAGAAACAAAACTTGCAACGTTTACTTTTGCCTTCTCCTTTCTCTCGCTTAAATTTTTTGGTTTACTGATGATGGAAGGGGCCATGGTATTTTTTACCCTTCTTTATATATTCTTATTCTACAAATCAAAAAATAAAAAGAGTTTAACGTACGTAATATGGGGAAGTTTTTTTGTTGGTTTCGGATATTTACTCAAAGGCCCAATCCTTCACATCTATATTGTACTATTTTTAATCAGTTATCTCTATATTAAGATGATTCATGTTAGGAATGGAAAATTTCAGATCTCCTTTGATCCAATCTGGAAAGAAAAAAACACACTCTTATCATTTGGCCTATCTTTCCTCATCCCTATCCTTTGGATTTCTTATTTGTATTTGTTTACCGATTCAGGAAAAGAGTTACTCCGATTCTTTTTTATCACGGAAAACATGGGGAAATTTTATGCAACCAACCAATCGGGTCTTAGGATTTGGGGAGGATGGTTACTTTACACCGTTCCTTTTACTATTCCTATCTTACATATCCTTTGGATTAGTTTAAAAAAACCTTCTAACCAAAGAAACCAGTTTCTCGTGATGACAATCCTTGTTTTTCTTTTGTTTGTGACTATTTTTCACTTATTACCAAATCGCAAAGATCCGTATTATGTAACTCCATTCATCAGCTTACTTTTTTTACTTCCTGCAATGAAAAAAATAAGTTGGGAATCATTAGTCCTGTCCCGTTTCAATAGTTTTTCGATTCCCATCATCTACTTTTTATTTGTGGCCATTGCCGTTGTATTACGGTTACCCGTTTTGTTTTCCATATCACTATTTGGAATCATCGTAACACTCAGTGTTATTTTCTTTTTCCGAAATGAAAAATTCAAGTTTTACGGAATTTTTATACCACAACTACTCCTTGTTCCTATAACTATGGTTTTCCTTCTACGGCCGATGTCAGATCCAGACATCACCAAACAAAACATTAATGCTGATGGAAAAGAAGTTTGTGTCATCGCTGAAAATCCTTGGACAGCCATGGACGTACAAAACAAACTCAAAACTTCGAAAGTAAGTTTCGCTTTACCACTGACATATAAAGAAACATGCCCCAATGCGGAGATTCTAATTAACTATAGTGAATCAACATCTTTCCCTGATCACTTTGAAAAGAAAACTTCTTGGTACCAATGGAAACAACATCTAATCCTCGATTCTTATCAAATCGCCGATGCCCTTCGAAAAGTTGATAAACGTTCCTTTCAGTCAGAAGTCAGTGTATGGAGTAAAGGAGAGAAACGATGAAAAAATATGGAATCCTTCTTTTCCTTTTAGTCCTCGTAACTCTGTTGGACTTCTCCAAAGACAACGCACCCAAATTTGGAATCAAAGCAAAATCAACAGAGTCTGGGGAATGTAAGTTACTTTGTGAAAAAGCAAGTCTCTGTTTAACAGAAGAACAAAAAAAATCACAAGATCCTAAGATGTATCAATTTGCTTGTGAGATTCTTTGCACCAAACAATACCAATTGTTTTCCGAATGTTCCAAGGCCATTGCTGATTCCTGTACTAGTGGCGAGTTATGTATTAAAAATCAAACAAAGGGGCTTTTTTAAAAACGAAAAAAGTTAAATGACCAGTCATGCAAAATAAAACAAGTATCATACTTCCAACATTTAATGAAGCCGGTAATATTAAAAACTGTGCTGAAACCATCTCACGGATTCTTGAAAAAGAATCGATCGACTTTGAGATCGTGATTGTAGATGACAACTCACCTGATGGAACCTATGAAGTTGCCAAAGTCCTTGCACAGTATGACAAAAGGATCAAACCCTTTGTCCGCACGACAGAAAGAGGACTTAGCTCGGCTGTTACCTATGGATACGGAAAAGCAGAAGGTGACAATTTAGTTGTTGTGGATGCCGATTTCCAACATGATTATACAAAAATTCCTGATGTCATTCGACTCCTAAACGAAAATGATATCGTCGTTGCTACACGTCGAAGTTCCGATGGTGGTTACGGAAATTTTCCTATCTTCAGAAAGTTAGCCAGTCAATTTGCAACCAAAATCTCTGAGTGGTTATTCCCTGTTCCTATCTCCGATCCGATGAGTGGATTTTTTGGAATCAGAAAATCGATTTACTTAGAAACCAAAGGAAAACTCCACCCAAGAGGTTATAAAATTCTTTTTGAAATTTTGGGTTCAGTTCGTACGGAAAAGATCGCCGAAGTTGGGTATACCTTTGGGCTTCGTACTTGGGGACAATCCAAATTGGATTCAGGTGTGATCTTCTATTTTATCTGGGATTTGATTTCGATCAAATGGAACCAGTGGAAGTTATCTCACTCCCTTCAATTTCGATCCAAAAGAAGAAATTCGCACATCCACCCATAATGAAACTTTAGGGTTTCCAAAGAAAAGATTCGGAATCTAAAAAAATTTCGAATCGTTTTTTATTCGAGAGACCCTAAGGTATTTTTTCCTTTTACCGTTCATTGTTTTGTGAGGGACAACATGGTCACAAAAACGATAGAGGAAAATTGTTATCGCATCGAATCCAATCAATTGGATGTTTACTCTGCGGCAAGCCTAGAAGAGGACATGACAAATATCTTCCAAAAGGGTGTCACCTCCCTCTACTTAGATTTTTCTAATGTAGAAGAAGTATCTTCTTCGGTACTAGGACTCCTACTATACAAAAAAATGATCTACCGAAAACAAGGAGTGAATTTGTATCTGATCAATGTAAACCCACAAGTTTTTAAAATCTTAAAAATTCTAAACTTAAACGGTCATTTACTTCCTTAATCCAAATTCAAAAACAGCTCCTGAGTGACCAACCAATTGGAGGTCTCCGCCCTTAACTTCAGCCCCACCAAACTGATACAACAACTTTGATCCTTTGGGAATGGACTCTTTTCCATTCTCTTCTCCAAAGTTTAAATACACGACCACAACCTTTTCCTTTAGTTTCCTCTCAAAACATAAAACATCAGAATGACTGCTCGATTTGGTTTCTAAGTTTCCTTCTTTGATGACCGAATTTCCTTTTCTCAAATGGAATAAGGAGCGGTAATGATTCCAAAGAGAATTTTCCTTTTTCTTTTGGCCGCTAACTGTATCAGAAATCTTAAATTTTCCAACAGGCAACCATGATTTTCCTGTTGTGAATCCTGCCTCATTACTATCATCCCATAACATTGGCAGACGACAATTATCTCTATTGATATAAATCCCGAGTAAATTAGATAAAAATAAAGGAACAAAACGATTCATTTTGGCAATGGGATCTTTTCCCAAAAAATTGGAAATCCGGCCCTCCTGCCTTCCAATTTCATCTCCATAATAAACAACAGGAATCCCACGAGCTAAAAACTGAAACGCGGAAAGAACTTTTGCTTTTCGAAGGTCGCCACCTAACCGATCAATATACCGTCTTTGGTCATGATTTCCTAAAACATAAGTGGGGGTAAATGGTGCAGGAAATTCTCTCTCATTTTTCTCCAATAGGTCTATAAAAAATTTTGATTTGTATTCAAAATGAATTAATTCAAATTGAAATACCAAATTTAAACCATCGGCCTTTTCACCTAAAAAGGATTTAAGAACGGAATCAGACCCACTCACCTCTCCAACCAAAAATGGTTTTTGTTTGTATTTGGAAATATGTTTACGAACTTCCTTTGCAAATTGGAATGATTCGGGTAAATTTAGATTGTATTGTTTTTTCTGAAAGAACGCCTCATCATGGTTATCTGGTGTAGGAAAAAATCTGAAACTAAAAGGATTGTCTTTAAAACTTTCATCTTTATAAATCGAATTAAAGATATCGAGACGAAACCCATCCACACCTTTTTTTAACCAAAAATCAAGAACACCAAACATCTCTTTTTTGACCTTTGGGTTACGATAATTCAAATCCGGTTGGAAAGATAAAAAATTACTATAATAGAACTCATCAGTGGATTTATCATAATTCCAACCAGGAGTTCCCACCATAGAAATCCAATTGTTTGGTTTTTTATTTTTTCCCTTCCTCCAAATATAAAAATCTCTTTTGGAACTTTCTTTAGAAGATTTAGATTCTAAAAACCATGGGTGTTTGTCTGAGGTATGATTCATCACCATATCCAGAACTACTTTCATCTTTCGTTTGTGGATTTCATTTATGAGGCGATCACAAGTTTCCATCGTACCAAACCGAGGGTCAATGGAGGTGTAATCGGAGATATCATATCCAAAGTCTTGCCCTGGACTCTGATAAAAGGGCGAAAACCAAATGGTTTCCACACCTAAATCCTGGATTTGATCCAATCGCCCGAGAATGCCCTGTAAATCGCCGATCCCGTCCCCATTCGAATCCTGAAAGGACCAAGGGTAAATTTGGTAAATTGAAGTTTGTTTCCACCATTCCATTTTGTTTTCCATGACTTTTCTAAAACTGCCTCGTTATTTCAGTTGCTTCTCACCGAAATGCCGAATTTCTGTTCTTTATACAAGCAGGTGACAATGGATAAAGAAAAAATCAAACTTTCCGGTTTCAATAATCTCACAAAAGTTTTGAGTTTTAACCTCTACGATTTTTGCATCACTCTCGATGATGATCAAAAGGGTAGATACGTAAGTTATATCCATGACAAATACAATGCTAGCAAAATTACAGAAATCTCTAAAGAGATTGTAAAACGCATTGATGCCAATATCCTTTCTGTTTCTGCACAAGATTACGATCCTGTAGGTGCATCTGCTATGGTTCTTATGAGTGATGTCAAAGGTGGTGGAAATCCAATCCCTTCTACACAAGTGAGTATGCACTTAGACAAATCACATATCACGGTTCACACCTATCCGGATGCCGCTGATCCAGACGGAATTTGTTCCTTTCGAGTCGATATCGATATCTCTACTTGCGGAGAGATCATTCCCCTAGACTCCATCAATTTTTTATTTGAAGCCTTTGAATGTGATGTCGTTTATATTGATTATGTTGTTCGTGGGTACACCCGTTTGGCGGATGGAAGAAAAATTTATAACGATCACCATTTTAATTCCATTCTGGATTTTGTAAAACCAGAACTCAAAAGAAATTATACATTCCTTTCAGACATCAATATGCCTCAAGACAATACTTGGCAAACAAAAATGATGATAAAAGAACTAGGGCCAGAAAATTACCTTTTGAATCCCGAAGATATTTCCCACCCAGATGTTCCGAACAAAATGAAACTACTTCGTGAAGAAATGAAAGAAGTTTACCACATGATCCATTAATCCTTGTGATTTAGTATTAGATTCTATTTCTTTCTGAATTTCCAACCATTCCTTCTCCCCCAATTTCGGTATCAAATACAAAACGTCGCGATTGGGTGGAATTAGAAAAAACTGAGTTCCGTGTTCGTCTCTCTTCTTTAGTGAAGGATGAACGGGCAAATAAGCACCTAACCTTTGATACAAACCAATTTCTTCGTCTGTCTCTGGACGAAGGGCTTGGATATTTAAACTTTTTCTATAATAGGATAAATAAGATCCTATATCTTCTTCTGATTCATTCGGATCGGTAACTAAAAAATAAAACGAAGTTTTTACCTCTGGAAATTTTTCTTTAAAACGACGGAGAGCCTCTAAGGCCAAGGGACATTTTTTGCCACATCCCACAAGACCAGGATAAATCCAAATCCAAGTATCCTTTGGTTCTTTCTCAAATTTTTCCGAACAAAATGTACAATCGACAAACCGGCTTTTTCCGCTAAAATGAACGATTACCAAACTTAAAGTAAGGAGTAAAAAACTTCCTAAAAACAAAAGTCCAAGATTCTGATAAAAGGTTTTATTTTTTGTCATGTCCGATCATAGCAGCCAAAGTTTCTACCGATTCCTTTAAGCCATGAAAGATCACATTTCCTTTTTCAATAAGAGAAATCATTTTAGAACTAGTTCCTAAATTTGTTTGTGTTTTGACATTCAAATCAATGATTGAATTCGATATCTCATCCATACTTGTGGATTGTTCCTTACTGGAAACTTGCATTTCTTGTGCAATTTGATCCAGGGTAGCAAGAGCATTTTCTTGTCTTTCAAAGGCAGAAAGAGTTCCCGTAATTTGTGCAGTGAGTTCCCCCATCCCTACTTCTGATGCCAGAATGGATTTCACAAAACTTTGAACCGTTTGATTGATTTGATTGGATTGTCTGAAACTGACTTGGATAGCGGATTTGATTTTTCCAGAGATAGAAGAAATGTTCTTTGTGGCTTCCGCTGTCGAGTCGGCGAGTTTAGAGATCTCAGAAGCAACCACGGCAAAACCTCTTCCCGCATCACCAGCACGAGCCGCTTCAATGGATGCATTTAACGAAAGTAAGTTGACTTTTTCGGCAATGTCAGAAATGAGTTCTAAAATTTCTTCCATCTTCTCAGAATCATCCACCGCCACTTCCATTGACTGATAAAGCCCAGTAAATTCGGTTTCTGTTTTTTTGACACTGTCCGCGGACTCTTGGATTTTAGTTCGCATCACGTCCAGTGAAGTCACAAATCCTTGGCTTAAAACAAATAAGTTATGATTTAATTCTTCAACGGCTTTTACTTCTTTAATTTGGCGATTGGATCCTTCCAAAATCAATTGGCTGGACGCGGCTGTTTCTTCCGTGGCAGCAGAAATGGCTTCAATAGATGAAGATTGGTTTTTAAAAGAAGTTTCAAACTCACGCACTTTCTCAGAAATCAGTTCAGAGTTTTCGACAAATATTTTGGTTCCAGAAGATGCCTTATCGATTGCCTCTGTCACTCCAGAAATTACTGTTTCTAAATTGGATTGTGTTTCGATTTGTTTTCGAAGTTCCATAACAGAACGATAAGAAAAATAAATCAGAATTCCTGTTTCAAAAACAACAAACAATGCATGAGTGAGAACAATATCTAGGCCAGTTCCATAACTATAAACCATCACCTTGGTTCCAAAAATCACTGTTCCAAATTCTTGAATATAATTACCAACTAAGTGGTGTATAGCGATTGTTAGAGCCGCCACAAATAGGACTCTCCAATCTTCATAAACAAACAAAATGGCAAGAGCACTGAATACATGAAAATGCATTTCGATCCGGCCAAATTGGGCCTGGATCAAGATGGCGCTGAACATCATGAGAGTTGCCCCATTCCATGCTCTTAAAAAAAAGGAACCCCTACCTAACCGGTAAAAAACAAAGGACACCAAGGAAAGAACAATGGCGGATAAAGTAACAACGAACGTTGCGCCATAGCCAAGTGAGAGAAAAAAAACAAGGGGAGTGTGAGCAAGGATCGCCCAGAGAAAAAATGTATCTACTTTTTTTTGGCGTTCCAGTAGAACCGCGGCCAATCTATTTTGCATATAACAAATAGACGAAAAAAAAAGAAAGATGTGTCATCGAAAGTCAGACCTAGATGATAAATAAGGAAATATTTTACTCTCAAATTTGACATGATTAACATACCTTTTCAAGAAAGGAAACCCTCGGGACAAAACTTTCTCTCTTGATTTACGGAAAATAGGTTTTGATACTGTTCGCAAGAAGGTATATTTTGGAACCATTCTCAGATCCCACAAATTCAGAAACACCACTCACTGGTGAAACGACAGAACCTTCGTTTTTCATTCCTTTGCCTAAAAACATCGCGAGTTACTCCATGACTTCGCAGGCAATTTTAGAAGAACTCCGAGTGCGTCATAGACGATTGGAAATGCACGGTAGTGCCGAAATCACTCCCTCCCTGTTACTCACAGTTGATTCCATTCCGGAGCTACTCTCTAAACAAGTCCAACTCACAGATTCACATAAATCGCAAGGAGCCATCGCCGAAGCATTCAAGGAACTTGCTGGCCTAACAGAACACAACAAAGAAGCCGTTGTGTATTTTTATCCCTTCCTTTTATCTGTAGATCAAAAACTGACCATGCGTGTGAGTATGATTGCTCCACAAAACAAAGAAAAAACTGATATTGTTCCTTTTCGCAGAGCTTGTTTCAAATACAGTATTGATTTGATTGACCAACTTTTGAAATCAAGGGCTGGCCGGGAATTTGTTCTAGAAGAAGAAAACCCGGGTGCTGGCCTTGTTCGTTCTGACCAAAAAGGTAATACTTATTTTTTTCCCACCAAACTCAGTTATGAAAGTGAACTAGAATCCATGATTCGTAAAACCATGGAAACTTTTGGTTACATTCCTATGAAAGACTTTGTGATGGATGTGATTTCCAGAGGGAAAGAAACAGCAAAACTTGTGGAAATCATCCCAGGATACCATCTCATTTTACCAAATGGATCACATAACCCTGAGTATGCGCGTCATCTCGCAGTCCAACTGGATGGATTAAAAATATTCTCCGTTCCTTATCTGAAAAAATATTGCAATGAAAACAAATACTCCGGTTTTTTAGACAAACTCCTGGACTTAGAATCAAAAATTCCGAGAACAACAGAAGCACTTCTAAAAACAGGCGTTAGTTTTGTTCCCGAGATCACAAACCTCCTTCAAGAATTTCCTTTTGATAAAATCACAACCGATGAAGGCAAACGAGTGGGTCACTCTACAAGAGAAAGCCTTATCATTTTGGATAAACTATCCAAACGTTTGAAAGAACAAAAAAAAGAAGATGCAGAAGAAGCCGTCACAACACTCATCAAATTTCTGGGAACAAAAATTGAAGACAATACGGCAAATACTCTCACCCTTACAAAATTAGATTTAAAATCGGAGATAAAATCTCTTGGACTCAAAAATGAATCAGAGGTAACAAAGGCAATCGCAAAAATTGTAACCTCTCTTTCTGAAACCTATGGTTGTTTGGAAATGAAAGAAGATAACTTTCATATTCTTTTTGCCTTAGACCAAAAAAAACTTTCTAAGGTAGAGGCAAATACCCTAACACTTGCAAAAACAGATTCTAATTATCGAAACGAACTTCCGATACTCGACCAAATCCGTGTGATTCTTAAAAATAGATCAGATGAAAATATAGACAAAGAAGAAATTCCAGAAAAAGAATTAGAAGATGAAACGGATAACAACCCAACCCGTTCCAATGAACCAAGAATTTCTTTTTCGGCGCTCCAAGAAAAATTTCATGTTCCCATTGGAGTTTTTAGTTTTTTGGCATTAGCATCTTTAACCACAGTGGTTTCGCTACTCATCGGTTCTTTGGAATACATAGTCAGTGGATTTATGGTTAGTTTCCTTGTGGGCCTTTCCCTTGGTTATCTCTATCGGAATGACAATAAACCAAAACAAGTTCAAGAAAAACAGATACCAACATCTCCCAAAGAAAATCGAACACTAGGTATCGCCAAGGTAGCAGAAGGATTCATTTATCCCAAAAAATTCAATAGCATCGCGGAGAAGGTTTATGATTTCAAAAGGTTACGAAATCATATCGAAGATTGTGTGGAAGATATCAAAGTCCAACTGCCACCTGCCGATGGGAAAAAGGATGTAAACAAAATTGTAGCAGAGATCGAACACGCCATCATACAAATCTCTGTAGTGATGAAAATTCCTGAAGCCATCCAATTAAAAAACAGACCTAAGGAACTGATCCTTTCCAAAGCAGACTTTCGCACCATTTTATTTAGAACACAACTCGCTGAGTATTATAGAAAGGAAGCAAGTATCTATAAATCAGATCGTGACCAAATGGATTACATCCAGTTTATCATTCGAGAATTAGAATTTGGCTATAATAAATATCTGAAATGATAAAATTGGTTTTATGAAGTCTTTTATTTACAAAACACTGACAGTCCTTTTTTTCACCTCCCTAGTTTTACAATGTAATAAAAAAGTAGTAAATGCGGAAGAATGGATTTTAGAACATAAAGAAGACCGTGTCCTCAATCTTTCCAACAAAGAATTTGGAGTTTTACCCGCATCCATTGGGAATTTAACAAAGGTAGAAGAACTCACTCTCCAATACGATTCATTACAAGTTCTCCCTAAAGAAATTGGAAATCTCAAACAATTAAAGATTTTAAATCTTTTTGGAAACCCCATCCAAACTTTACCAGAAGAAATCGGGAACTTAGAAAACTTGGAAGTTTTGTTACTAGGAAGGACAGAACTGAAGGAAATTCCCGCTGTCATCAGTCGTTT
This sequence comes from Leptospira kanakyensis, assembly GCF_004769235.1. Taxonomy (NCBI): domain Bacteria; kingdom Pseudomonadati; phylum Spirochaetota; class Leptospiria; order Leptospirales; family Leptospiraceae; genus Leptospira; species Leptospira kanakyensis. The sequence goes on from NZ_RQFG01000012.1 coordinate 38,324, forward strand.
GAAAAATCTAAAAACCTTGGCCCTAGACGAAACCAAAGTGCAACTAACAGAAGCTGATGTGGAAGTGATTGCCGCACTTCCACATTTAGAAATTTTAGACCTCACTCTCATGCGAGAATACAAAACTCTCCCCAAAAACCTGGCAAAGTTAAACCACCTAAAACATCTAGTTTTGCAAAAAACCCTACTGGAAAAATCGGATGTGGTGAGACTTCGGGACGAACTCCCGAAAGTTCGAGTCAAACTCTAAGAACTTAAAGATATTTTTTCCGTTTTCTCTTTGGCCTAGACCCCAAACATTGGTCTTAATATGGCCAAACCAGAAACGGAAAATCCCTATTCTAAAACGGTTCTCCTACCGCAGACCAACTTTCCCATGAAAGCCGACCTGGCAAATCGTGAACCAGGTCAAATTAAGATTTGGAAAGAGAAAAAAGTCTTCCAAACCATGAAGGAGATTCGTAAATCCAAACCTTCGTTTGTATTACACGATGGGCCCCCTTACGCCAATGGAAATTTCCATGTAGGCCACTCTCTCAATAAAATTCTAAAAGATATCATTGTTAAATCCAAAACCCTTTCTGGTTTCCAAACCGATATGATTCCTGGTTGGGACTGTCATGGTCTCCCCATCGAAGTACAGGTGTTAAAGAATCTTGGAAAAGAAGCAAGGAACACAAGTCCGAGTGAACTCCGAAAAAAATGCCGTGAGTATGCAGCAGAATTTGTAGGGAAACAAGGCGAAGACTTAAACCGATTCTTATGTTTCTGGGAAGAAGATCATAAATACCTAACGATGGCTCCAGAATTTGAAGCAAGGATCGTAGAAGTATTTGGATCTCTATTTGCAAAAGGATATATCTACAAAGGAAAAAAACCTGTATATTGGTGTATTGATTTAGCAACGGCTCATGCAGAAGCAGAAATCGAATACCAAAATCATGTTTCCCCTTCCATCTATGTAAAGTTTGCCGTTAAGGGAGAAAAAGATACCTATTGCCTGATTTGGACCACGACTCCTTGGACACTCCCTGCAAACCTTGCGATTTGTTTTAACGAAGATTTGGACTACTCTATTTTTCAATCCGATACACACGGAAGGCTCATCCTTGCTGATGGACTCAAAGAAGCAGTGGAACAAAAAACAGGAATCACACTCACTAAGATCAAATCTTTAACGAGTGCAGAACTTGGAAAAATGACCTTCTTACATCCGTTTATCGATCGTGAATCCATTCCCCTTTTCGGAAACCATGTGACACTCGATGCGGGAACAGGTTGTGTCCACACAGCTCCCGGTCACGGAACAGACGACTACCGTGTGGGAACAGCAGCAGGCCTTCCTCCCCTTTCTCCAGTAGATGATTACGGCCGTTATACGGACGAATTCGAAATGATGAAGGGGATCAAAATTTGGGATGCCAATCCTAAAATTGTAGATCTTCTCCGAGAAAAAAATGCCCTAGTCCACTTCTCTGAATTCACTCACTCCTATCCTCATAGTTGGAGGAGTAAAAAACCTTTGATCTTTCGGGCAACACCACAATGGTTTTTTTCGATCGATCATGCGGGGCTCAGGGAAGATTCTCTTAAAGCCATCGACAAAGTCCAATGGATTCCGGATTGGGGGATCACACGCATCCGTTCCATGGTGGAATCTAGACCTGACTGGTGTTTGTCGAGACAAAGGAACTGGGGAGTTCCCATCCCATCGTTCACTTGTAAGTCTTGTGGGTTCACTCACCTTGATGATAAAACCATTGAACATTTCATCAAAATTGTCAAAAAAGAAGGGATCGAGGTTTGGTATGAAAGGGATGCAAAAGACCTTTTGCCCGAAGGAACCAAATGTTCCAAATGCGGTTCCGATGACCTAAAACAAGACAAAGATATTTTAGATGTTTGGTTTGATTCTGGAGTTTCCAGCTTTGCCGTGTTTGGTGATTCTTTGGACAAAGAACCAGCAGATTTATATTTGGAAGGATCTGACCAACATAGAGGTTGGTTTCAATCTTCTCTTTGGCCTTCTATGGCCATCAGAAAAAAACCTCCTTACAAATCTGTCCTCACCCATGGTTATGTGTTAGATGAAAAAGGGCATGCGATGTCCAAATCCCTTGGAAACGTAATCAATCCCACAACAGACATCATCAACCAATTCGGAGCCGATATCCTTAGGCTTTGGGTTTCCACCCAAGATTTCCGAGACGATGTCAAAATTGGAAAAGATTCCATCAAAACTGTAGCCGAAGCCTATCGTAAGATCAGAAACACGTTCCGTTATCTTTTAGGAAACACAAAGGCAGAAACACTCAAGTGGAATCTCAAAAAAGAAGATTTAGAGCCGATTGACAGGTATTATCTGCATAAATTAGCAAAACTAAATGAGGATGTCAAAAAACTTTACGAGAACTACCACTTCCACCAAGTTTATCATCGAGTTTTGGTTTTCTGCACAGTAGATTTATCACAAGATTACTTTGAAATCATCCGGGACAGAATGTACTGTGATGCCAAAGATTCTAAAACCAGAAAATCTTCTGAGTATGCGTTAGCAGTCATTTTGGAAACTTTAACCAAACTCCTCTCCCCCATCCTTTCTTTCACTACAGAAGAAGTATGGGCAGAATTTGGATTAAAAGATTCTGTATTTTATTCTGATTTTTCAGACTTATCTACCTTACTCGATTCCGACTTAGAATCCCAATTTGCACCTGTCTTTGAAACCAAGGAAGTGGTACAAAAAGCTTTAGAAGAAGCAAGGAAATTAGGAAAACTGGGGAAGTCACTCGAAGCTGAAGTACTAATCTCCGGAGAAACTTTGAAAGATACAAAGTTTACTAAAGACGACCTGAGCCTATTCTTTGTGGTATCAGAAGTATCCTTGGATCGCAATGAAATTAGCGAAGTTTTCTCCGAATGGAAAGGAGAAAAAGATTCCATCCAAATTCGTAAACCCCGCCACCACGAATGTCCGAGATGTTGGCGCCATGTTTCTGAATCAGAAGGCAAACTTTGTGTTCGTTGTGAAGGAGTTGTTTCCAAACTTTCGAAGTAAGGTTAAAGAATAAATCTTAAGTATAACTTAGAATATATGAGTTATACTTAAGGCCTATTGACTTTTATAAAAAACCAAATCTATCTAGATTATGGTTGTATCGATTTTTTTCGAATTTTCTTAAGGAACCTTCCAAGGATGATTTCTGATTCAGGTATCCCTGTAAAACTTGCAGTGGCAAAATAAATCATCACTGCTGGAAGGATAGAAACCAAAAGGCAAATCCGACTCACATTGGCAAAACCGAACCCCCACTCATTCGTCAAGTAAGTCACGAGCACAGGTTTTCCTACCCACTCGGAAATAAGAAGCCAAACAAGAAGTCCTAAAAGGGCTGGCATCATTTTAAAAACACGAAGCCAAACTGTGAGAAACGGAATTTTCACTTGGTGTGATTTCAAATAAAACAATAAAAGTGAAGAAGTTACACTCGCAGCAAGAGCTGATGCCAAAGCAATGGCGGAATGTTTTAAAAAAAACATAAGACCGATACTGACCACAATGCTTAGGAAAAACGAAACCAGTTGGATTCGTAAGGGTGTTTTTGTATCCGAAAAAGCATAATAAGAAGAAACCAATACTTTATTGATGCTATAAAAGGGAATGGCAAAGGAATAAAATACCAAAGGATAAAAAGCAGTCATCGTAGCCAAATGGTCCCAACGGCCCCCGAAATAAATCGAATCCAAAACCGTTTCCCCAAGAACCGCCAAACCAATGCTTGCTGGAAGTGTCAAAAAAAAGGCAAAGGACAAAACATCTGCAATTTCTTTAGGGACATTCTCTTCACGCCCTTCCCTTAGATCTTTCAAAAGTGATGGTAAGATGGTCGTGGCAAGGGCCACTCCAATGATTCCTGTAGGAAGTTGGACAAGCCTTTGTGCGTAATCCAAACTCACTACAGCCCCAAGCCCTGGGTTTTGGTTTTGGATGTAGTTGGCTAGGAAAATATCTACGAGTAATCCAATTTGATAAAAACTTCCTCCAAGAGCCGCCGGTAACATTAGTTTAAAAATTTTCCGAATGGCCGGATGTTTGAAATTCAAACGAAAGATGGGGCCAAATCCATTTTGATAAACATACCACCCTTGGACTAAAAGTTGTAAAACTCCACCCGTAACAATTCCATAAGCGAGAAGAAATACTTTGTCTCGGATCTCATGGTAAAAAGGAAAAACAAAAATAAAAACAATCAAATAACTGAAGTTAAGGATGATAGGAGAAAGAGAAGGCACAAAATAATTATGATGGGAGTTTGAGATCGACATAAAAATCGAAGACAAACTTGCCGTCATGATGAGGAAAAACAAAACTAATGAAAGTTCTACGACGAGAGTTCCGTATTCAGGAGATCCGCCTACTAGTGCTGGTAAAAACCCCGCAGCAAAAAACCAAAAGAGAGCTACAAAAACTGACAAACAAAGAAAAAGAAAACTTAGAACCGTTCCGGCCATCACCCTTGCATCCATTACACCCATCTTTTCATATTCAGAAAAAATAGGCATAAAGGATTGGCTTAAAGTTCCTTCCGCAAGTAGGTTACGAAACATATTTGGCAAACGATATGCCACACTAAAGGCAGAGGCAACCATCCCTGTTCCAAAACTAACAGCCATAAAATGATCACGAATGAGGCCTAAAATGCGAGATAAAAAAGTATAAAAGGAAAGGGCAAGTGACCGTTTTGCACTTGATACACTCCCTCCAGATTGTTTCGTCATAAAACCAGAATTTAGAGGGGATTCAATTTTTCAAGAAAACGGATGGAACCACTTGGGCTCATTTGGAACTGTGTAGCACAACCGGGACATTCGTGTTTTCCAAATTTATGGATTCGTAACCTTGTCCCACATACTTCACATTGGATGATTCTTTCCATAGCCTCCAATTGTTTGGTTTTCGATTGGATATAACTCGGGATTGTGACACGTTTTTCCTCTGCTTCCGGCGATGATTTATAAACGGCAAATCGCCTTTCGAGTTCGTGGTTTAAAGTTTCTTTGATTTCCAACCGAAGGCTATTCAGTTTTTCTTCCAAAACCGATTCCATTGGCGAGGAAGTAAGTTGTTTCGAACGGAAACCCTCTTCTTCTGGTAAAGATTCCAACCTGGAAACTGGTTCTTTGGAACTGGTGGCAGAGTCTCTATCTTTAGACTTTCCTGTGAAATAAAAACGGATTCGGTTTGGGTCGGACGACGGCAAACTTGAAGACTCAGCTTTTTCCAAAGATTTGGACTCCTTTGGGCCAGAGTCTTTAGGATCCATTTGTAAAAGAAAGGATTCCGCTTGGGAATGACCTCGAAAGATAGGAAGTTTTTCAAATAACCCCACAAGACTTAACACATCTTCGATTTCTTGTTTCACACCATAAATGGCGTAGACCGCACCCACCTTTCTGACCTGTTTATGGATTTTCACAAGGATACTGATTCCATTCGACGTGATAAAATCTAAGGCACCGAACTGAAATAAAAACTTACGGTATCCTTTGTTTAATTGTGATTCGAAGTAACGATAAAAATCTTCGGCGCTGGATCCGTCCAAACCACCTTTCAACTGGATTGAAAATACTTTATCTTGGGCTTCCATAATCTATCCTAAAAAAATCGCATCGCGAATCGGTGTTTGGTGAGAATCCGAAGGAACCACTGAAACCAATGGGCCTTCCGAAAGGATTTCTACTTCGTTTCCATCTTCCTTAAGTCCCACTTCAAGATTACGAATAGGAACTTGATTTGAATTTTCTGTTAAATCCAAAACTGGTTCCAAATTACTTTCTTTTGGTTCGACTGTTTTTTTCTCAAAAAGCGGTAAGTTCTTAGATTCTTTCGGAGTTACAGAAGAATCTCTTGCAACTAACATGGTATAAGTGACAAAAGCTCCTGTCAAAATCAAACTCACAACAAAAGCAAATAGAATATAATTGAAAACCATCCATTCCACAAGTTTCCATTGGTTTTCAAAAAGTAATCCTAAGTTCCCTCTTTCATAAACCAAAACCACAAGTCCCGATACATCGAGAGTTCCCGGTTTGTAAAGGGGAGATGTAAGCCGAACAGTATTTGATTTTGCAAGAGGTAAATAAGAAAGAACCCATTCAAACCCGGAACGAACCTTAGGATCGCGTTTGGAATTTACGATGGGATTCTCGCCGTTCTCCGCTTCCGACCATTCCCATTTTTTCATCCGAATTCCTTTTTTAAAAAAGGTGGAATGAAGGAGGTTCTCGTCCGGTTTTCTTTTTTTCAATTCATCTGGTGTGTAAATGGTATCTGTGGATACAAGAAGAGTGGCATCCACAGAATACAAACTAATCTTTTGGATGTAGAACTCTTCGGGATCATTTTTGGATTGTTCTACATAACGATGGAACATTTTTTCTAGTTCCATATAACCTTCGTTATTTAGCCTTTGTTCCGAACTTTTAGCCAAAGCCAAGGTCAAATCCCTGGCTCTATGGTCAGAAACAAACTGCTCTTGGGTCAGAGCATTTTGTAAAGACTCATAAAATGTCCAAACCACAGCACTAAGGGCCAAGGTTTCACAGAGGAAAAAGAAAAGTATAAAGGATAGAAAAAAACGTGAATATTTCATAGATCCCCCTTATACCTTTCGACCAAACTGCCAGATTTACAGAGGAAAATACAAAGGAAATTAAGGGAGTGAGTCTATAAATCTTTCAGTAAAATTCTCTACAAATTCCCTTCGTTTCTTCGGGAAATCCTTATCTTTTCCCAATCGGAGAAGCGAAGTCATATCTTCCGACTTGGCCCCGCAGGGGTTGATGAGAGAAAAGGTAGAGAGGTTATTCACTCCATTCAAAGCAAATCCAAAGCTTGTGAAATAGGATTTTGCATAAATCCCTTCGGAGACTAGTTTTAGTTTTGGTTCTTCGGCCGTATAAAGACCAGGGGCTTTTGGATTTTCTTCCACAGGAAGATCCCAGGTTTCCTGAATGGAGGTCACCAAACTCTCGTTTAGTGCATGTAAAAAATCACCCAAACTTAGGTTCCTTTTTTTCAAATCAATATGAAGATACCCAACGATTTGGCCCGGTTCATGGGCCGTAAAATCTCCCCCTCTTGGCAAAGTGACAAGTTCCACTCCAAGTGCGGAAAGATGAGCCGGGGAAACCAAAAGATTTTCCGCTTTCGCACCTATGCCCCCTGTTAAACATGGACTGTGTTCTAAAAAGAGCATGGATTCCCTTCGATTTTTCCTGGAATTTTCCTGGAATTTCACGTATCTTAGATACGAGACAATCGAAGGAAACAGGTAGGAAGGAAGTCCTTTTCGATGGAGAAACTTTATCATGCGATCCTTTGGATCCTCGAAAAATCACCCAATGGTAGAGCCCGCCTTGATTTGGCGAAACTCCTCTACTATTCGGATGGTGTTCATTTCCAAAAACATGCGGAGATGATCACAAGAGGAGACTATATCCACTTAGAAGACTCCCCTTACCCCGTCAAACTGAACGAAGCACTTTTATTTTTGAAAGAAAAAGGCCATATCGATGCCATTCCCAAAATCGAAGGAAATGGAATCCAAGGGTTTAGCTTGCGGTTCTTAAATCCTATGGAGGGACTTGTCCTTTCTCGGGAAGAAAAGAGGGTGATGATGAAGGTTTTAGAAGCCTTCCGAGGTCGTGTGGTGGATGAAAACCGCCATTATCCCAATCTCTACGAAAACTACGTAGTCACCCCACTATTTGATGCCATCCCATTTTCTGTGGATCGGATCAATACGAAAATCCATGTTCTCGTACAAAAAAGCCTTTTGAATCTATCGGGCAAAATGTTTAGGGTTTTATTTGAGAGGTCAGAATGATCATCACTGTTTGCAAAGGCAAAATCCACAGAGCCGTCGTCACTGAGGCGGAACTCCACTACGAAGGTAGCCTCACCGTCGACCAAGACCTTATGGATTTGGCCGGAATGAGACCTTATGAACAAGTCAGCGTAGTGAACGTAAATAATGGAGCTCGGTTTGAAACCTACCTCATCGTGGGAGAACGCGGTTCGGGGACCATTTGTTTGAATGGGGCCGCTGCAAGGCTTGGGATGAAAGGGGACAAAGTCATCATCATCACTTATGGCCAGGTGGTGGAAAAAGAGCTTTCCGCAGATTACAAACCCAAGGTAGTCTTCGTAGACGAGAACAATCGCCCGAAAAAAGCCTAATTTCCCTAATTTTTCCAGGGTATTTCTTCGATACTATCTGTATAAACCAAATTGGTAGTCGGAACATGAACAAAACAATATTCGCCATTTCATTCACCCTACTCACTTGTGCTCTTTTTGCCCAAGAAACAGGGAATACACAAGGGACACAAGGAACCGTTGCCTCCAAAGACAACCGCGACCTGTATCCTCTTTCTATGTATGATACAAGAATTCGCCTTAAAAGTGTAAACTTTGTTAGACGACATGCTGATACAGGAAAAGGTGAATTTTTGGATGTACAAGTGGAACTAGAATCTAGAGTTCCCGAGAACAATGAATACGCGATTTACGTTCTTGCAGGACACGAATCCGATAGATCCAATCCAGATGAAAGACGACTCATCCCTTATCCTGCTTGGAGAAAGTCAGATCCTGAAAAAGAAGATAGAACTTTATACTTTTCCAACGTAATGCCAACTCCAGTCACTGCGAAAGAAATTTGGGGTGAAGAAACTTATGCTAAGAAAAAAGCAGAAGTAGAAAAACGCCACTATGCTGGATTTGAAGCAGAGATGCCAGAACCTACTTTCACAGAAGTTGTGGATTACCTTTGCAAAAACAATGCAAAAGCTCTTCCCTTCACTTTGTTTGGTGAAACAGGACCTACAAAAGAAAAACAAGTAATGTATAACTATGTGGCTCAAACGGAAGATGAGAAAAAACGCCAAGTGCATGAAACTCTTCCAAAACACACATATACAATTTACAATAACAAGTATCGCACAAACATTACGAGTCACCACTACACACAGTACAGACCAAACTTCCTTACTTTCAACAAAGTAGCAGTTCTTGTGTTTGATACAAAGAAACCAACCAATAGCCTTCTTTTTAGAAAGTTTATTGATATCTCTGACTTAAAAATTACTTACTAATTGGTAAATCCAAGACCAGGTTTGGTCTTGGAATCTAGGCTCGCCTGACCTAAAGAAAATCCAAAAGGATTAGTGGTCAGTGCCTTCCGGGCGGATGGGGGGAAATTGTTCCGAAGCCCTCACCCTCCACTCGTCCTCCGGATGGTTCAAATGCAACCAACCGTTCGCAAAATCCCAACGACCGTCCAAATCCAAAAAGTCCCAGAAAATTGCCTGGTTCATGTATTTGTAAGTGTCAAGCAGATCGAGTAGATCCCTTTGTTTCCTTGGAGAATTGTCCATTCTATTCCAGTTTCGGTAGGATCTTCCGCTGGTCGATGTTTTTTATGGACAAAACGAGTCCAACCTGCCGAAAATGAAACCAGACCATGGCGATCACAAAGGAAAAAAAGGCAGACTTCAATGACAAACTGGTAGATTTCAAAAACTACCTAGAGGAACTGAAAAAAGAGGCCAATATCTACAAAGTCCAAGCTAAAAAAAGTAAGGACATGGAACCTTATTTTAATATCTCCCTTGCCATTAACTCTATCAAAACCATTAACACCTGTATTGTGATCAATGAACTTTCCACCGCCATTTTGGAAATCAACAATAACAACTATTTAGAAACTGCTAGAAAAGAAATTTATAATGCGATCTCTTTTATCGAAAAAACGGTCGGAAACAACGTAGATGGTTCGTTATCCGAAAACAAAGAGTTACTCGCAAAAATCGAAAGGTTCACACCCACCCAAAGATTGAACCTTGTCAAAGGCCTACTCCAGGCCATGAAAAAAACCACTGCCGCTTTTGGAACCAACTCCAAATGGAAATGGTCTTGGCCAGACATCAATTTCAGAGTTGCGGCATGTACGAAAAATCTTTTTGATTTCATTGCTTATGAAAAAGAACAGGATTTGGAAAACCCTTATTACTACATCCGCAAAGAACACTTCAACCTTGTCATAGAACTTGCTAACCAAGCCGCCCAGGATTATAGGACAAAATTTGAAATGTCTACACAAGATTCCACAGATTTGAAACATTCTGTGGAAATGTTAGAGATGAACCGCAAGATTTTCCAAATTACAGGCGAAAATGAAGATTTGGAAAAAACCAAAACACTGATTGAGTCCTTCCAACAAAAAATTACCGATCTCGAATCCGACGATAAAAAGAAAAAAAAGAAACAATAATCGACGTTTTTCCCTAGAATCCCCAGTCTAGTTTATAGAAAGGGCAATACTTTTCAAAAGGAGATTTCGAAATATGGCACTTACGGAAGTCACTGACGCCAATTTCAAAGCAGAAACTGCTAAAGGCGTTGTACTCGTGGATTGTTGGGCGGAATGGTGCGGACCTTGTCGAATGGTAGCTCCTGTTCTTGATGAATTATCGCAAGAAATGGCTGATATCAAAATTACAAAGCTAAACGTTGATTTCAATCAGAAGACTGCGCAGGAATTGGGAATCCAATCGATCCCTACTCTTCTTCTTTACAAAGACGGAGTTTTAGTGGATAAAGCAATTGGCGCTTTACCAAAACCGCAAATTAAAAAATTTATAGAAAATCACAAGTAGGAAATAAATTATCCCCTAATGGTCAGTTCTGAACCGAATGGTTTTACCGCTCTCCCTAGAGGGGGATATTTAGTCGATACATCCGAAGGGTACATCCAAATTGGATCCCCTCCGGAAACAATTAAAGACACCATGGGGCTCGAAAAGAAGACCCCGCTGGTGTTTGTCCTCCCCAATAAATTCTTCCATGTCGAAAAAGGGATCTCCATAGCGGAGTTAGAATTCCCCATTTACTTTAACTTCTTCTTTCGCGGTGGCAAAAAAACATTTATTGTTTGTTCTCCCGAACAAAAAGAACAGCTAACGATTGTTCTCGGGGAATCTCTTATGGGACCACAAGAACTGAACCTTGCTTCTGAGTTTATTGATGGAACGGAAAGTTTTGGTTTCCCTGATATCAAAGCAGAAATGGCACATTTCCGAAGTTACAAAACGATGGAAGAAGTGGTTGAGTTCGTTTTATTCGATGAACACCACAAAGCCCAGTTTGGAAAGATCACTATCGAACAACTTCCCTCCAATGAATTTCTCATTGTGGATGGAGATAAAAAAATCAAAACTCCTGGAGAGGTCGACTTCCATGTGAAGTATGATATTGGAAAAAGGTTAGAAGAACCTTTCCAACCCCCTCTCATCGGGATCACCTGCCTTGGGCCTTCCCATGGTTTTGATCCGACAGACAACACTTCTGGTTTTATCATCTGGCTCAATGGCCAAGGGATTATGGTGGATCCACCGGTAAACTCGACCGAGTGGTTACGAGAATCCAATGTAAATCCCAAGTTTATCAACTCCATCATCCTCACCCACTGCCATGCCGACCATGATGCGGGAACCTTCCAAAAGATCTTAGAAGAATCCAAAATCACGATCTATGCAACCGCCACTGTTATGGAATCTTTCCTTAAAAAATACTGTAGTCTAACAAAGATTCCGCGCCGTGAAATCACTGACCTATTTGATTTTATTCCTGTTGTGATTGGAAGGCCTACCATCATCAATGGTGGTGAGTTTTATTTTCATTATGCTCTCCATTCCATTCCTTCCGTGGGATTCGAATTTTTTTTCCAAGACCAGTCTTTCTATTATACTTCGGACCATTTGAATGATCCAGATGCCTTTGAAGAAATGTATAAAAAAGGTGTATTCCCTGAAACTAGATACCAGTTCTTAAAAGACTTTCCTTGGGATCGTAAAATCATTTACCACGAAGCAGGTGTTCCTCCTCTGCATACAAAGATAAGTTACCTCGCCTCTTTGCCGGAAGAAGTACAAAAACGAATCACTGTATACCATATTGCTGCCAAAGATATGCCAGAAGGAAACCACCTTACACTTGCTAAGTTTGGAATTGAAAATACACTTTATCCGGAAATCACTCCTCCCAAACACCAAGAGGCATTCCAACTTTTAGAAATCCTCTCGCAAATCGATATTTTCTCTGGATTCCCGATCGAGAAGGCCAAAGAATTTTTACAGATTGTAAAAGAAGAGAAGTTTCGGCGCGGAGAACAGATCATCAAAAAAGGAACCCACGGCGACCGATTTTTTATCATCGCTTCAGGGAACGTTCGTTTTGAAGGACTTTCTGGCGATCCAACAGCCGTCAAACGGTATGGAACTTACGAATATTTTGGTGAAGCCTCTTTAATTTTGGATACGGCACGCCAAGCAGACGTGTTTGCAGAAACGGATGTCCTGGCTCTTACCATTGAAAAAACAAGATTCTTTCAGTTCATTCGCGGATCCAAACTCCACGAAAACCTAACCAAACTGAATAGCATCCGAGAAACCAATACCTGGAAAACTCTGACGGAATCCCAAACCTTCCGAGGCCTTACCAGCTACCAAGTCACCCAACTCGAACTCATCTTAAAACTGGAAACCGTGAAAAAGGAAGCAGCCTTGATTGAAGAAGGCCATACCTTCCACAACGCGTTTATCGTCAGATCGGGGACGGTTGTGGTCATGCAAAACCACAAAACCATCCGGGAACTGGGTGCAGGCGACTTTGTCGGGGAAATTTATTCCCTCACCAAAAATCTCCCGTCCAATTTTAGTTTCATTGCCTGGCCGGGAACAGAACTCTATGTCCTTTCCGAAGAAGATGCCATCCAATACATCAAGAAAAATCCTGGTGTCTACATGAAGCTGAACACTGTTTATAATTGACCTCAATTCGCCATTTTTGTAGCATTTCCATATCAAGGAGTCACAAATCATATGGAGCGTATCCTCCCCTTTACTGAAGAACACCATCAATTCCGCGAGATGGCTCGGAAATTTTTTGAAACAGAAGTAAAACCACACCACGAAGAATGGGAAAAAAACCATATCGTGCCCAAAGAAGTCTGGAGAAAGGCAGGTGACAACGGCCTACTCTGCCCCGATGTTCCCACAGAATACGGCGGTTCTGGTGCCGACTTTCTCTACAACATCATCATCATCGAAGAATCTTCTCGCGTTGGAAATAGCGGATTTTTTATCTCCCTCCATAACGACGTGATCGCTCCTTATATCTCTACATACGCAAACGATGAACAAAAGAAACGTTGGCTTCCCAAATGTGCTTCGGGTGAATCCATCCTTGCGGTTGCGATGACTGAGCCTGGTGCCGGATCTGACCTTAAATCTTTGCGTACAAGTGCCGTTGATATGGGTGATCATTTTGTGGTGAATGGACAAAAAACATTTATCTCCAATGGACAACTTGCTGACCTTATCATCACTGCGGTGAAACACGACAACGGAACCATTTCCCTTGTGATGATTGAAGAAGGAATGAAAGGTTTTGAAAGAGGACGTAACCTAGATAAAATCGGACTCAAAGCCCAAGACACTTCTGAATTGTATTTCAACGATGTGATTGTTCCCAAATCAAACCTCATCGGCAAACAAGGACAAGGTTTTCGTTACCTAATGCAAAAACTAGCACAAGAACGTTTGGTGCTTTCAGTGGCTGCCGTGGAAGCAACAAGGCTTGTCCAATCCTTAACCCTCCAATACATCAAAGAAAGAAAAGCCTTTGGTCAAAAGATTGGGTCTTTCCAAAATACAAAATTCAAAATGGCGGAAATGGCAACGGAACTAGAAATGGCACAAGTGTTCTGCGATAAAGTGGTCATGGAACATATGAAAGGCGAAAACACAACTGCAGAAGCCTCTATGTGTAAATGGTACACTACAGAGATGCAAAAACGCCATACCGATGAGTGTTTACAATTCTTTGGTGGATACGGTTATATGATGGAATATCCAATTGCAAGAGCTTACCTCGATGCAAGGATCCAAACCATCTATGCAGGAACTACTGAGATTATGAAAGAAATCATTGGTCGCAGTTTAGGACTTTAGTCTTTAAGAACGAATAGTTCGTTGCATTTCAAAAACATAGATCAATAGGTCTCGTAAAAAACCCGGCCGGTTCAGCCGGGTTTTTTATTTACTTCCTTCGAATCGTTTTTAAAACTACAAACTCGAATTAACAAAAGATATACTACATAGACAAAGAATATGATATCACCAGAAATAAGAAAGAAAATTGAAACGAAACTAGCATTGATAGAAATTGAATTTAATGTTGAAATCCTCTTTGCAATTGAATCCGGTTCAAGAGCTTGGGGATTTGAATCATTGGACAGTGATTATGATGTAAGATTTATATATAAACATCAGACGGACTGGTATTTAAGTGTTCTTCCTGAAAGAGATGTAATTGAAATACCGATTCAGGAATTGATGGATTATAGCGGCTGGGACTTGAAAAAAGCATTCTTTCTTATGAATAAATCAAATCCCGTGTTGTTCGAATGGTTACGCTCGCCAATCATCTACAAAAAGAATGAGGAATTTTATAAGATATTCTTTGAAATATCAAAAGAATATTTTTCTCCAATTGGAACGGTTTATCATTATTTAAAAATGGCGAGTAGGAATTACAGAGAATACTTAAAGAAAGATACTGTTAAAGTAAAGAAATACTTTTATGTATTAAGGCCTCTACTTGCATGTCATTGGGTTGAACAAAAACAAAGTTCACCACCCATGGAGTTTGAAGTTCTATTAAATGAAGTTTTGACGGACAATATAGTTAAAAAGGAAATAACGGAACTACTTTTCAAAAAAAGAAATGGAATAGAATTAGGTGAAGAAAAAAGAATCGATTCACTCAATTTATATATCGAAAACAACATTGAACATTTCGAAAATCTAGTCTCGAACTTTGATCCAGCTCATAAACCAGAAGCAGAAAGTATCAATTTAGCATTCCAGAAAATCCTCGGACTAGGCAAAAACCTAACCCAAAATCAGATAAAATATTGACATTTGCACAAATACTGTGCAAAATAGATTTCCATGAAAAATGTTACGTTTAGAGTAGAAGATGATAGGCTTATAGAAAAAGCAAAACTGAAAGCTACATCAATCAATCGTTCATTAAATGATTTATTTATTGAGTGGTTAAAAAACTTTTCCAACGAAAATGGAGAGAATTTTAACTACAAAAAATACTTAGCCAAATTCAAACACATCAAAATAGAAAAGAAATTCTCACGTGATGAAATGAATGAAAGATAAATTTTTTTTAGATACAAATATTATTCTTTATCAGTTTAGTAACGATATTCAAAAGAAAAACAGGGCCATTGATATCTTAGATGAGGCAACAAATTCCAATAAATATACGATTAGTTATCAAGTAATTCAGGAATTTTCAAACGTAGCCCTTAACAAAAACAAGGGATATTTTTCAATCAAAGAATTAAAGAAATATATCGAAGACATTCTAATACCTTTGTGCAAATTTTTTCCAGATCCAAGCTTTTATATCGATTCTCTTAAAGTTAAAGAAAAATATAAATTTAGTTATTATGATTCGCTAATCATAAACGCTGCGCTCAAACTAAAATGTTCAAAATTATACTCTGAAGATCTTCAAGCAAATCAGAAAATCGAAAACTTGGAAATTATCAATCCTTTCAGATAAGTAAAACTGACTGTCCCCGAAAGTCCCATTTAAGAACTTCGGGTCAAATTACATCGGTGAGCTTAGTTCCGCCAAATCAAAAAAGCTCCAACCTATTCTTTCGATTCTGCTGCACCCACTTCTTCTTCCGCTTCTTTTCGTAAGTCGGTAGTTAACCGCATCGAACAAAAATGAGGCCCGCACATCGAACAAAAATGGGCTTTTTTCATTCCATCCTGTGGGAGGGATTCGTCATGATACGAACGCGCGAGTTCCGGATCGAGTGAGAGGGCAAACTGGTCTTCCCATCGAAATTCAAACCGAGCTTTGCTGAGAAGATCATCTCTTTCTTTGGCACCAGGATGGCCTTTGGCAAGATCGGCCGCATGGGCTGCAATTTTATAAGCAATCACCCCATCTTTAACATCTTGTTTGTTTGGAAGTCCCAAATGTTCTTTGGGTGTCACATAACAAAGCATAGCCGTTCCATACCAGGCAATCATCGCTGCCCCAATGGCGGAAGTGATATGGTCATACCCCGGAGCAATGTCTGTCACCAGGGGCCCGAGTGTATAAAAGGGAGCTTCCATACAAATCTCTTCTTGGAGCCGGACATTCTCTTGGATGAGATGCATAGGAACATGTCCGGGGCCTTCCACCATCACTTGGACATCATCGGCCCAAGCACGTTTTGTTAACTCCCCTAAAGTTTTTAGTTCTGCAAACTGGGCTTCGTCATTGGCATCATTGATGCAACCAGGTCGGAGGCCATCCCCCAAAGAATAGGAAACTCCGTATTTTTGCATGACCTTGGAGATCGCGTCAAAATGTTCATAAAGAAAATTTTCTTTTTTATGGTGGTGACACCATTTCGCAAGGATGGATCCTCCCCGAGAGACAATCCCCGTGATTCGTTTGTCTGTTAGGTGGATGTAATCCCGAAGAACTCCCGCATGGATGGTAAAATAATCCACACCTTGTTCGGCTTGTTCTTCCAGAGTTTCTAAAAAGACACCAATGTTTAGATCTTCTACCTTTCCCTTTACCTTCTCCAAAGTTTGGTAGAGAGGAACCGTTCCAATCGGAACAGGAGAATTGCGAATGATCCATTCCCTGGTTTCATGAATATTTTTTCCTGTAGAAAGATCCATCACTGTGTCCGCTCCCCAGTGGAGTGACCAACGAAGTTTTTCTACTTCATCATCAATGGAAGAAAGGATCGCAGAATTTCCAATATTGGCATTGATTTTTACTAAAAACTTTTTCCCAATGATCATAGGTTCGAGTTCCGTATGACGTTTGTTTGATGGAATGATCGCACGACCAATTTTTACTTCATTGAGAACAAACTCTGGACTCATTCCTTCTCTTTTGGCCACATACATCATTTCTTCTGTGATGATATCTCTTTTGGCATAATAGAGTTGGGAAAAATTCTTATCCCCTCTCGATTCCCGTGTTTGGATCCAGGGTTCTCTCAGTTTCGGGATTCCTTTTTTATAATCGTATTCATTTTCATGGATACAAAACATACCTTCCGTTCGGTAGGATTGAAATTTAGTATGGTTCGATAGTGTAATGGTTGTTTCTGGGATTTGAATGGGATGGGTGGAATTTGTTTCCATAGTCAGTTTTCCTTAGCCGGAACTGATCCAAAGGAAAACGAAAAGAGAAAACAAAAACAAAAGAAGAGTTCCATTCTAAAACATTAAGGATAAAACACCTTAATCGAATTTCTTCATTTTTCACGTTTCCCTTCGCAAGCATTACCAGGATCAGGTTCAAAAAGGGTATTTCTCAGCCACCCCCGCCCTTATCTTTTCAGAGCAAAGGAAATAGCACCCCTAACGGTTATTTCTCAAATGAAGGAGAAAGTTTTTTTTGGCAAGTCAATTTGTTTTGTGGCTTTTAGCTCGGCTGAATTACTTTAATTCACGACCCTGTCTCACCATTCGGTTCACATAAACTTGTAAGTCCTGTTTCCCTTTTGGCCCAATTTGCGTGAACTGAACTCCGTAAATCCCAGATTCTTTAGATTTATGGCCAATCTGTTTGATCACACCTTTTGCCAAAAAATCTTCCAAATCACCGGGAAGGGCCACAAGGATTTCAACAGTTTCATTCATATCCCATTCATCAAAATGATTCGGGGCAATGATCCCTACACCCCCAACACTTATGTCGCTCGCTTTTAAGACGTCAAGAAGGGCCGTTCCCATCAAATGGATTTCGACTGGATCGTTTTCCAGTGGTTGTACGCGGACATATTTCCTTTTTTCTTGGATGGGTGCCATACTCTCATTTTCTTAGGAAATTCCAGATTGTAAACTAGGAAATAGAAGCCTGCCCAATTGTTAAGAAAACATAGACCAATCTCCGATATTTGGTATAATGGGGACGAAATGAAATCACGTATTGGTGTTCTTTTACTGACTATCAGTTTAGGCCTCTTTGTAAATGTTTCCTTACAGGCAAAAGTGACTTGTACGGGGGATGCCTGTACCATTCTTCCTGCTTCCATCCAATCCCAAATCAATAGCGTAGACACAGCACTCCAACTCCAATACACGGACAAAGTCCTTGCGACCATGTCGGAAGCTGCGGTCATCTCCAACATCAACTCTTCTCTTATGGGCCCAGGAATTGTGAACCGATTCCAAGTGGGTGTGGGTATGACTGTTGCTGGCCAACAAAAAGAAGATATCAATGTCGCTTACCAAAGTTTGAGTTTTCAAAAACTTCCCAATGTGGGAGCCTCACTAGCACCTAACTTTATTGTGGCGGTAAACCTAGGTTGGCTTATGGGAGGAGGTCCATCCGATACTGAACCAGAACTCAAAACTTTTCTACACCGCTTTAATTTATACCTTCATGGATTCAAGTTCAACTTTGCCCAAGGAGATGTTCAAAAAGCAGTCGAAGCCCAAAACAAAAACGTAGAACTTGGTGGAGACATTACTAACGGCGGTTTTACTTTACGGTTTCATATCATAGAAAATTATTCTGATGGGATTGGTCTTTTTGAATTTTCCGGAATCTCAATGGGTCTTGGTCTCCACTACCAAAGACAGGTCATTGATGTTACTTATAATGATAATAAATCCCAAACCCTAACCTTAGGCCCTGCCATTGGAACCTGGGGTGGATCCACCACGTTTAACTATTCTAGTACGGTCACAAGTGTTCCTTTGGACATTCGTACGGGATTTCGGATGTTTTATTTTTTTACCATATTTGCAGGAGCAGGAACTGCGATGAACTTCGGTAGTTCCACAATCAATTTATCTCGTTCGGGCCCCTTAACTTTGGCCTTGGATTCTTCTGCCATTTCAGCGTCCCTCTCTCCGGAAATCGCGGCTCTGATCCCTTCTTCGGCTCTCGGCCAAACCAAAACGGGAACTCTCACCATGGATCTCAGTGGAAAGGCACAAGCACCTAACACGACAAACTTTCTCATCGCAGGTATCGAGATCAATGCCCTCATCACCAAACTCACGGTCGAAGCAGTCGTGGCACAAAATGTCCAATCTGTGATGCTTGGAGCAAAATTTTCCTTCTAACGAACACTTGGCACCTTTTTTGCAAATTCGTTAGAGAACGGCTTTATTAGAACCGGTCTGGGGGTTTCCTAGGATCGTTTGTTTAAGTTCTAAGCAGAATGCCGATTTTAAGGGAGAATTCTATGGCGCAAACTATGCAAGAAATCAAAAAACCAATCCTACATGTTTCTTGTGTCCCAAGAAAAGATACAACCCTACTCAAAATTTCCCTTTCCCAGGACGATCTGGGAATCCTTTACCGGGTGACTTCTGTATTGTACAACCATGGTTGGGACATTTTAGAAGCGGTGGCTGAAACCGCTAGTGATGGACATGTGCAAGATCTATTTGTGATTCGTAGTTGGGATGGAGGAGAAATGACAGAAGAACTTTTGTCTCAAATCCGAACCGACCTCTATTCCCTTTTTTATGAAGGAAAAACCGTGGCGATGTACTTACGTGAAAATGCAAAAGAAGAAGTACTTGTTCGTAAGGTGGGAGATACGGAGGCAACACTCAAACTGTATAACCCCATCTCATCGGATTTTACGGTGATGGATCTGAGGATGAAAGACACAGCGGGAATTCTATTTCAAATTACCGAGTCACTCTTTCATTTAGGAATCGATATCATTAGTTTTACCGCCAACAGTTTTGATGGTAAAATTAGAGATAGTTTTCTCCTTCGCACTTCCCTCACAGGAGAGAAGTTGGATGAAAAACTGATGTTTCCTATGCTTCGAGCAAAGTTAGAATCTTTTCTTTAAGTTGTTTTTTCTTTTTGTGTAAAAAGTAAAAATCCAAATCCAATGAGAAGGATGAAGGATACAAAAAACGCCAAACTTGGCCCTTTTTGAAAGTATAACAAAGAGAATACGACTGGTGAAACGGCTCTTCCAAGGGAACCAAAACTTCGGAAGAGTCCAAGAGATCTTCCCAAGTCCCCTTTCCCACTCTCGAGTGATGCAAAGGAAGATAACCCTGGATTGACTAGCGCACTTCCAAAAGCCAAAAAGAATAAAGAAATAAACAGTCCCGTAAAACTCGATCCAAAACTAACAAGTAATCCCATACCAATCACAACAAGGACTGCTCCATAAAGAGAAATTCGTTTTTCCGAAATTTTCCCAGAAAGCCTGCGAACCACTCCACCTTGTACGAGTATGATGATGATTCCAATGTATAAAAAAGTAAATCCAATCTCTTTCGGAGAAAACTGAAAGGTATCAGAGAGGAAAAAATTCACAACAAATTCAAATCCAGAAAAACTAAGAACAAATAACAAATTAAGTAAAGAGATACGAACTAAATTCCTGGATTCTATTTTTTTCAAAGAGAGGAATGGATGGATTTCTTTTTCAGGAACCACTGTTGGTTTGTTATGTGGTAAAAATACAAAAACTAGGATCATAGTCAGAAGGGAGACTAAGATGGCAAAAAAGGCCGAAGCCGGGAACACAACCATTGCCCCTTCTTTGTAAAAGGAATCTAAAAATGTCCACTGGGAACTCATTCCCCCAAGGAGTGGACCCATCACAAATCCAAGACCAATGCCGGCACCGAGAAATCCCATCCCAGCCGCCCTAGATTTTTCGTCGGTTTGGTCTGCCATAGCCGCTGAAGCCACAGACAAATTCCCGCCCATCATCCCTGTGATCACTCGACTGAGGACAAACATCCAAAACTGGGAAGAAAATAACCAGAGTAAATACCCAATGGTGTTTCCGAACGTTGTGAGTACGAGAATGGCCCGTCTACCAGAATGGTCAGAAAATCTTCCCCAAACAGGAGCGGCAACGAACTGTAAAAAACTGTATATACTCCCCAATATCCCACCAAACAATACAAAGGTATATTTTGTATCTCCACCGAAGGACAAAAGGTTCGCTGCGGAATAAAACATTCGAAATAATGCGTCATCCCCTTTTAATAAGAAGAATTCTAAGGTTTTGGGAAATAGAGGAAACAAAAGAGAAAAACCCATCATGTCCGTAAAAACAATTAGGAAAAGTATGAATTTGATTCGTTTTGGGGACTGAGTCATCTAGACAAATCTCTAAACACAAATAAAAAAAGCCACAGAAATCTCTATGGCTTTTTCCTAAAATTCTCTATAAATTGATAAGATTTACTTGGATTTTGCTTTATCAATAAGAGCCTTTAACTCATCTAACGTTTGTTTTAGTTTTTCCTTTACTTGTGGAGGGATTGCCGTATCAATTTGTTGGTAAATGGATTGGTAGTTTGTTTGAAGTTTTGCAAGAACTTCGTCATAACTTGCGTTAGTTTTTCCAATCGCACCTTGTGCATCAGCAATTGTTTTGCTTAAAAGGTCACGAATCTTTTGAGATTCAGCCGATTTGTCCAATTCCCCTTTTGATTTTAGATCATTATAAACTTTTTCTAAATCAACAACTGCGGTTTTTAACTTTTCTTCACCGGAACGAAAGAGAGCGATTCCAGCATTGACAACATCCATAACCAATTTTTCCATACAACTTTCCTATAAAGGGCAAACGCACCTATTTTTGGATTCTAAGTGTAGGAAAGAAAAGTGTGGATTACAATTAAAAAATTCTAATGTACCAATTTTCTATGAGACATAGTTAAGACCGGGATTGGTCTTAACTGTTTTCGATTAACTTTTTGATTTGGTCTCTGATTTTGGCAGCGGTTTCGTAGTCTTCGGTTTTCAGAGCATTTTCTAAGGTTTCTTCTAAAATTTGAAGATTGGATTTAGGAAGGGCTTGGATTTTTTTCTCCGAAGAAACACTCTCACCCGACATATCTTCTTCTTTCATAATGATCCCAGTTTCATCTAACACAGATTTAGCGATAAAAATAGGAGCATTGGCTCTCAAAGCAAGTGCAATGGAATCCGATGGCCTTGCATCTAAAGTAATGATTTCTTCCTCTTTTTGGAGTTGGATCTTTGCATAGAAAGTGCTATCGATGATTTCTTCAATAGTGATTTTGATGACAGTAGCACCAAGCGAAGTCAACATATACAACATGAGATCATGTGTCATTGGTCTTGGAGGTTTGGTTCCGTCTATGACTGTGGTGATGGAATGAGTTTCTAAGGGTCCGATAAAGATAGGAACCACACGTTTGTCATCAGAATCCTTCGGACGAAGGAAAACAGCAAAGCCGACATTGGTCAGGCTGATATCAGAGATTTTTACTTCATAAAACTCCATAGAATATCGCTACCTTTCCTGTTTTGTGGGCCCAGAAGGGCTCGAACCTTCGACCCGCAGATTATGAGTCTGCTGCTCTAACCAACTGAGCTATAGGCCCCACTGACTTCCAATCTTTCGAGGAAATAAGTGGAGACAAGCACAAAACAAAAGATTGGAGCCTAAAGCGGAAGAAAGCGGTTGGATTCAAAGAATTCGGTAAGGTCTTTACGGTCACTCTTCCATTGGATCCAGATCCATAAACTAGGACTTGAATCTATACTGACCCATACTTGGTTCCGAAGTGCATTTTGATTTCGGACTTGGTCTGCCTGAAAAATCTGAAAGTTTAGATTCCCAACCGCCTTTTGGAACTGTTTGGGTTCGATTCCTTTTGTGAATACCGAATCTTTCCAAGTGGTTTTATCTTCCAAACCTTCCTTCCAGGGAAGGGTACGAACCACCATAAAAAATCCATCTCGTTTGGCTGGATATACGGTGAGTTTTTTGCTCATGGTAGAGTTTTGTTTGACCACCACTGCTTCAGGAAAAACAAAAGAAAAATTTTCCCAAACAAAGTTTTGGTTTGGTTCTACAAGTGTCTGTGAAAGGATAGATGAGGTAGAGATTCCGAGTAAAACGAGAATCCAAAAATTTCCCTTCATTCCATGAAATTATCAAACAAAGAGTCTATCTGGCAAGTCCGAAATTCTTATTTAGGAGTCTATGTCCACTTCCCTTATTGTTTTAAAAAATGCGATTATTGTGATTTTTATTCAGAAGGGATTGGCGCTGCACCAGCTAACGACGAAAAGTCGCTTTTCCAATCTTACAAAAAAGAAATTTTAGATAGGGCTAATCATTTTCCGGAAATTAGAAAACGTACAATAGATACAGTATTTTTTGGTGGGGGCACTCCTTCCAAAGCCTCCGCAAAACATTGGAAGGAACTTTTAGATTTTTTACGTTCCGAGTTTTCTTTTTCAGACAATCCCGAAATTTCTATCGAAGTCAATCCCGAAGATTTAAGTTCCGAACTCCTCGCCGAATACAATTCCATTGGGATCAACCGTGTGAATGTGGGTGTCCAAACCTTGGAAAAAAAAGGACTCGAATTCCTCGGCCGCCATTATGACGAAGTTCGTTACCATTCTCTTGTGGAAGTTCTCACCAATTCTCCCATCCAAAGAGTGGGAATTGATTTGATGTATGGAATTCCCGGTGTCGCAAAAGAATCTTTTTTATCCGACCTATCTCTTTTTTTGAATGCCAATCTCCCCCACCTAAGTTTGTATTCTTTGACTTTAGAAAAAGGAACTCAGTACTCTCGAGATGTCTCAGATAAAAAAAAGGGAGAACCGGAAGAAAATCTCCAATCCGAAATCCTCACCCAGTTACCAAACATTTTGAAAGAACATGGATATCTTTGGTACGAAGTATCCAATTATGCAAAACCTGGATTTGAATCCTTACACAATTTGAAGTATTGGACTTATGAACCATACCTAGGCATTGGACCTGGTGCCCATGGAATGATCGCTGGCCACAGGTACGGCAATCCACGGAATGCAAACCTCTACCAAAAAAAAGAAACATCAAATAAGTATGGAATGATTGATCCTTCAACGGAACTGAGTCTCACACTATTTCGACTTTTTTCCCCTTTTCGGTATTTGGATTTTATCGAAACCTATTTGGATTCAAAAACAAAATCTAAGTATTTAAAAACCATTGAAGGTTGGGAAAAAAAAGGTCTATGTTCTATCGAAAATGAAGTCTTTCAATGGAAACCTGAGGCATTACTCTTGTTAGATGATCTAATTTTAGAAATCTCACTCTGAATTTTTCCAGATTTCTTTCTTAAAATTATCTTAAAAAAAGATTGCCCACAGACCCCTCTCGAAAAATACTGTTCGTATCCCGGGCCTGTAGCTCAGTTGGTTAGAGCACTCGCTTGATAAGCGAGGGGTCACAAGTTCAAGTCTTGTCAGGCCCATAAAGAAACGGGGCGTTAGCTCAGCTGGGAGAGCATCTGATTTGCATTCAGAAGGTCATCGGTTCGATCCCGATACGCTCCAAAAACCCGTTTCACTTTCCTCTCTCTTTTAAAAATTTCTTGCTATCTCCCTAGAATCACTATAAACCTTGAGACATGTCCGTAAAAGATATCCTCAAAGACAAAGCGTCCTCCGTTCTTTCCATCGAAGAAGATAGAAATGTATTGGAAGCCACCCAAATGATGGTGGGTGCCAAAGTAGGATCGTTGATTGTGACCTTCCAAGGGAAACTTGTGGGAATCTTTACGGAACGAGATTTGATGCGAGTGGTTGCGAAAGACCATGCCAATCTAGACAAAGTCAAATTAAAAGATGTGATGACCACACAACTCACTGTCGCTGGGCCCGATGAAGATGTGGATGATATCTTAAACAATATGATCACCAAACGTTTCCGCCATATGCCTGTTCTTGATGGTGATAAAATCATTGGCCTTATCTCCATTGGAGATGCCGTCAAAACGAAACTAACAAGAACCCAAGCAGAGATGAGTATACTCAGAGAGTATATGTATGGGCCGCACTAAAACAAACGGTTTTCCGTAAGTCGATCGATTGTTTTCTCTAAGACAATTTCCAAGTTTTTAGTATCTTCTCTGTTATAAGCGATTAGTTTTTCCAAGGCTTCTTTGTTATTTGTTCTTTGGTATTCAAACCAAAGAAGTGGGGCCTGCCTTCCATCCATTCCTGCAATCTCTTCAGGTCGAACAAGTCCCAGTAACACTTCTGATTTTTTTAATCCCCCTTTGATTCCAATGGAATGCAAAAGATTCATCAAATCGAGTTGGGGATTTTTTACACGGTAACGAAATTCCTTTTCTAAAAATGGGACATCAAACCTTCTCCCATTATAAGTCACAAGAATGTCTTCTGGTGAGATCGAATCAAAAAGAAATTCTAAATCTTTTCCCCTTTCAAAAGTTAACATTCGTTTGTCTTGATAAATACTAACCACCGTCGTCACTGAAGATTCAGAAATTCCCGTTGTCTCAATGTCTAAAAAACAAAACCGTTCTGGGAAATTTTGCCATAACCTCCAATATTCGAGGCTCGGAAGTTCCGTGGTAAAAAAAGAAAAATTGGCTTCGGATAGTTCGTGTTCTAATTCTTCTCTGCGTTCCTCTAAAATGGAAACGGTAGGAAGGAGAGGATCATTTTTTTGTTTTTGGTATTGGATGAGAGATTCCCAATCATACACACCAAGACCAAATAGTTGTTTCTCTTTTTTTTCTCCGATTCCTGGAAACAACTGCAAACTAGACTTTAAATGAGATCCGTACATTTTTTCCATCGTAGAAGACCCTCAATCATCCTCTCCTCTCTTTCTCCAAACCCAATGCGAAGGAAACCCTCTTCTTCAAAATTAGATCCAGGAAGAACAAATACACCTGTTTTTTCAAACAGCCGATCGGCATAGTCCTCCGATGAAATTCCTGGTTTTAATTTTAGCCAACCCACAAGCCCACCTGCGGGTGTTGTAAACGACTCGGTGTGAGGAAGTTCCTTCCAGATAGAATCAAAACTTTGGATATTTTTTCTGACTCGCAATTGGATTTTTGGCAGGAAGGATTCTTTTGCATTCAATAGGCCCAGTGCAATTCGTTCGGAGATGGGTGAAACTGTATGAGTTAAATAGTCTTTAAAAGAGCGGGTTCGTTTCAGAAAAGATTCCTCTGCAATCAGCCAACCTACCCTAAGACCCGTTACACCAAAACATTTAGTAAAGGAACCAGTTCCATAAAAAGAATGATTCGGATCCACTCCGGTTCGTCCCATAAAACCTTCACTCGGTAAAAATCGGTAATGTTCATCGAAGAGAACCTGTTTTTTCTTTTGTCGAAATTCGGCGATGAGTGTTTCCCATTCCCAATCAGAAAAAGTTTTCCCCGTGGGGTTGTGTGGGTGGTTCAAAATATAAAGATCAGCATCGATATCTTTCCAAGTGGATGCGAGAAATGCCTTTTCATGAGGGACTTTGACAATTTCTGCTCCAAGCATTTTTGGAATTTCATAGAGCGCTTGGAAGGCAGGCCAAATCAGAGCCACCTTGTTCTGGGGCTTAAGAGCGATATGAAATGCCAAATACAATGCCTCACCGGTTCCCGTTGTCACAAGGACTTGGTCTGGTGAAACACCTGGATACAAGCTGGCGATTGCCTTTCGAAGTTCTAAAGAACCTTGGTTTGGCGAATCGTTCATAGGAAGATCCAGAAGGTCTGAAAAGGAAATTTCTGCCATCCCTAACACTTCTTCCAAACGGAAAAACCCAAGCCCACTCTCTCCTAAATTGCAAAATGCTTTTAGGCGAAAACGTTCCAATCGGTCTTCTATGAAAAATTCTCTAGGTTCCAAAATTGATTTCCAGACTACTTAGCTTCAAAAGATTAGTATGTAAGCTATGTTGAAACCAGAAGACAATATCCTATCTTGGACGAAATCACCTTTTTCATCGGAAATCCAGAATGAAGCCAAAAAGGCTTATGAAGATTGGAAGGCTGGGATCAGTTCGGAACTCGTTGATGCCTATGTTTCTCCTCTCAGCTTTGGGACTGGTGGGATTCGGGGTAAAATAGGAAACGGGATCGGCAAGATGAACCTCTACACAGTGGGTCGCGCCGCACTTGGTTTCATCAGTTATTTAAGAGATACCAGAAAAAATGCCTCAATTGTCATTGCTTATGATTCCAGAAGGCTCTCTAAAGAATTTGCAGAACTCTCTGCTGGCATTGCCGCCAAACTTGGTGTGAAAGTTTATATTTTTCCCAAAGTAACACCGACTCCACTTTTATCTTATGCCATCCGCTATTACAAAGCCAGTGGTGGGATCGTCATCACAGCATCGCATAATCCACCTGAATACAATGGATTCAAAGCCTATCTTGAAGATGGGGGCCAACTCGTTCCGCCAGATGATTCACTCATCATAAAAAGAATTAGTGAAATCAATGACTGGTCTTCCATCCCACTTGTACAAAAGTCAGACAAAGATTATAAAAAATTGGTCAAACCGGTAGGATCTGTCGTTTTCAAAACCTACTTAAAGGATTTGAAACAAGCAGGAATTCTTTCTTCGGTAAAACCAAAAACAAGAACCGATCTTGGGATCGTATACTCACCGTTACATGGAACTGGCGGAGAGTATATGAAAGAAATGTTAAATTTCTTTGGATATAAATCTGTATTTCTTGTTCCCGAACAAAAAAAACCAGATGGTGAATTCCCAACAGTTAAATATCCAAATCCAGAAGAAAAAGAAGCCCTCGCCTTATGTGAGTTTCACGCCAAAAAGAAAAAAGCAGCTACCTTTATTGCCACTGACCCCGATGCCGACAGACTGGGCGTAGGAGTTCGCCGCCCCGACGGAGAATATGAATACTTAAATGGAAACCAAATTGGTTCTATTATGGCAGCTTACCTTTCCGAAAGGAAAAAATCTAAAACCAAAATTTATCATTTGGTAAAAACCATTGTGACAACTGACTTACAAGAAGCGATTGCCAAAAAAAACGGAATCAAAATCAAAAATGTTCTTACTGGTTTTAAATACATCGCAGAAGAGATGAAACAAATTGAGAACAAGAAGAACAATATCTTCTTGTTTGGTGGTGAGGAATCTTATGGATACTTACCCGTACCCTTTGTTCGGGACAAAGATTCTTTATCCAGTGCCTTACTCTTTGTGGAGATCCTCGCAGAAAAAGGGGATCTTCTTACCTACCTCGATTCCATTTATTTAAAATACGGATTGTATCGGGAAAGTTTGTATTCTTTGACCTTAGAAGGAAGTTCAGGCCAAGACAAAATTAAAAAATCCATCGAGACACTTCGATCGGAAAACTTAATTGGGAAAACCATTGGCGGACGAAAGGTTGTAGGAGTAACCGATTTCGAAACACAAAAAGCAGATGGAAAAGCGAAAGCCTCTGTGTTCAAAGGAATGCCAAAATCCAATGTCATCCAAGTAGAACTAGAAGGAAATGCCAAACTCACCATCCGCCCATCGGGAACAGAACCAAAGGTAAAAGTGTATTCGTCCTTTGCTTCTTTGAAAAAACCAAAAAAACAATCAGAGATATCCGGACTCTGGGATTCTCTCGGAAAAGAAATCGCCCAAGCAGAGACAGAATTTTTACAACTGGCAGGTCTAAAATGAGTAACGATACAAAAACCAAATTCGAAGAAATCAAAAAACTTTCTGACAAGTATCTTCTAAATACATACAATCGTTATCCGGTGGCTTTTGAATATGGTGTCGGAGAGATGATCTTCGATCAAGATAACAAAGGTTATATTGACTTTCTTGCAGGGATTGCCGTTTCCAATTTAGGACATGGAGAAGCAGACCTCATCGAAGCCATGCGAAACCAAATGGATAAAATCCTCCACTCTTCCAACCTCTACTTTTCGGAAGAACAAGCAAAACTTGCCGAAGTCATTATCGAAAATAGCATTCCAGGAAAAGTATTTTTATGTAATTCGGGAACCGAAGCCAACGAAGCTGCTTTCAAACTCATGCGTAGACATGGAGTGAAAAAAAATATCGACAAACCAGTCATCCTTGCCCTCCACTCAAGCTTTCATGGTAGAACTCTATCTGCAATGACGATGACAGGAAACGAAGCCGTTCGTTCTGGATTTGGTGAGTTGGCATCTGATGTTTACTTTGTCGAAGCCAATAACGAAGACTCACTCATCCAAGCCTTCGAACAGTATGGTGACTCTGTTGCCGGAATCATTATGGAACTCATCATTGGGGAAGGTGGAGTGGTTCCCCTCACCCAATCGTTTGTCAATTTAGCGCGTAAACTCACAGAAGAAACTGACTCACTCCTTGTTTTCGATGAAATCCAAACTGGAATGGGAAGAACAGGAAAGATGTTTTGTTTTGAACATTACGGAATGTATCCGGATGCCTTCACTCTTGCCAAAGCATTGGGTTCAGGATTTCCGATTGGTGCTCTTGTGGTTGCCAAAGAATACGAAGGGATTTTGGAACGAGGGATGCATGGATCTACCTTTGGTGGAAATCATTTGGCTTGTGTGGCAGCATACGAAACATTCAAAATCATCTTATCACGTAACCTACTCGATCATGTTTCGACCATCTCAGAACAAATGTTTGCTCGTTTGAAAACCATGATAGAATCAACGGGAAAAATCAAAGAAGTCAGAGGGCGTGGTTTACACATTGGTGTAGAATTGTATTCCGAATCAAGACCCGTTGTGGAAGAATGTTTGAAACGTGGACTTGTTGTGAATAGCACAGCAGGAAATGTCATTCGCATTATACCTCCTCTCATCTTAAGCATCGAAAAAGCGACAGAAGGATTGGATATTTTAGAATCAGTATTAAAGGATATGAAATGAAAAAAGTAGCAGTACTCGCAGGAGACGGAATCGGCCCAGAAGTTATGGATGTGGCCCTATTAGTGGTCAAAAAAGCATTAGGAAACAAATCATCCGAATTTACCTTTGAACACGCATTAGTTGGTGGTGCCGCCATTGATGCCACAGGATTTCCTCTTCCCGATGAAACCTTAAAACTTTGTGAATCATCTAACGCTATCTTTTTTGGATCTGTGGGTGGGCCAAAATGGGAAACCCTTCCCCCAGAAAGACAACCAGAACGTGGGGCACTTCTCCCACTCCGCAAACATTTTGATTTATTTGCTAACCTTCGTCCTGCGATCATCTACCCAGAACTCAAAAAAGCAAGTCCCATCCGTGGTGACATCATCGGTGATGGACTGGATATTTTAATCCTTAGGGAATTAACATCAGGAATCTATTTTGGAAAACCAAAAGGGAGAGAAGGAAGTGGGCCTGAAGAATTTGCTTTCGACACTATGAGATATTCTCGTCGTGAGATCGAACGAATTGCACGGACAGCTTTTGACGCGGCAAGAAAACGAAATAAAAAAGTAACAAGCATTGATAAAGCGAACGTATTAACAACATCCGTATTATGGAGAGAAGTGGTAGTAGCACTTCATAAATCTGAATACTCTGATTGTGTTTTGGAACACCTCTATGTAGACAATGCTGCCATGCAGCTCATCGTAAAACCAAAACAATTTGATGTCATGCTCTGTGAAAACATGTTCGGGGACATCCTTTCGGATGAAGCATCCATCATCACAGGATCCATTGGTATGTTACCTTCCGCTTCCCTTTCCGAATCTGGGTTTGGACTCTATGAACCATCAGGTGGCTCGGCTCCAGACATTGCTGGGAAAGGAATCGCAAACCCCATTGCACAAATCCTTTCGGGAGCCCTTATGTTACGATACTCCTTTGGATTGGAAACCGAAGCGGTGGCGATCGAAAATGCCATTCGAACGGTTCTAAAGAAGGGCTTTCGCACAAGAGATATCGCCGAAGAAGGCTCATCTGTCCTCGGTACGAAAGAAATTGGTGTTGAAATCGAAAAGGCACTTGGATAAACTACGGAAGAACTATATGCAAGCAGGCATCGGACCGACAGGCAGACCTTACCAAATTCTCATCGCCGAGAATTCCAAATTCCAGTCCAAACAGCTCCAACAGATTTTGGAATCAGAAGGTTTCAAAATCATTGGAGTTGCCGAAACAGGGAAAGAACTTCTACAAATGTACAAAGACAATCGCCAACAGATTGATCTTGTAACCATTGAGATTTTTCTTCCTGAGGTTGATGGATACGCTGCTTTCTGGGATATGAAAGAAATGGGGGTTCTTCCTCGAATTCTTTTTATTTCAGAAGAGAATACTCCTTCGGTCATCAAAGCACTTCTCGAAAATGGGGCCATGGACTATATCGTCAAACCCATCAAACGAGAGAAAATCTTGGAAAAAATCAAAGAAACCCTGCTTAAGATTCCCAAAGTATAAAATTCAAATTCCGGCCTTCTTCTTTGGCTCTATGGCTGAAGTAAAGAGGGCTTCGGTAAACATTTATATGAGAGTTTTTGACTCCCCCCATTTTCGAAAATTTTTCCTTCACTCTTTTTTCAATCGCGATCCCAACATCCAATAAAAACTTTCCTTGTCCTTTCTTACATAGAACAGTTTCACCGAATTGACTGAATAAATTTGCAACATCCGATTCTACTTCATAATCAGAACCTTGGATATAGGGCCCAATTTCTAAATGCAGTTCTTCTTGCGTATAACCTAACCTAATTGCGGTATCTATCATTTTTTCGGTGATACCTAAACTAGTTCCCTTCCAACCGGAATGGATCATAGCAACAAACTGTTGTTTGTTTGAATATAAAAATACGGGAACACAGTCTGCCGTGCGAACCACTAACATAGTTTTTGGAATTTCCGTATACAATCCATCCCCTTCCAGAATTCGATCTGCGCTCAAACGAGACTGCTGACTAGTAACAGAGTGGAGCGAATCACCATGGACTTGGTTCAGGGTGGTGATTATTGGTTTTGAAGTTTTGAATTCCCTCTCCACCCAAACCTCAGTATATTGTTTCCACAATTCCGCAGTTTTGGGATAAATAGAATCAACTTCCCTTATACCATCTAAACTTTGTTTGCCGGCAGTCCCAAATTTGATTTTCCCATAAGGGACTATAATTTCTCTAGTGTATTCCATTGGATTCCAGAAAGGATTTTGGTTGGTTCTTATCCCAAGTTTTAAGTTTAAAAGTTTCGAATAAATCAGAACAGTTCCAATCGTTACGTTGACAAAGAGAACTTATTTTCACTGGATCATAAGATAAAAGGTAAAATCGTAACGGAATGTTTCTCCACGTATATTGGATGTATGGAAAATTATTTTTTGGAAGACGGTTATCGAGTAAAATCTCAATTTTACGATCAAATAAATCTTTTAAATCCAATTCACTCTCGTGACCAACTCTTCCCCGGGTTCTAATATTCTTTTTTGCAAATTCTCTATCTGTTAAACCTGATTCCGCTTCAAAAGCAAAATTTGGCCTTAAATAATAAACAAAATGAGCCTGTGCACCAAAGAAGGCAACGCGGAAATCGGAAAGAGCACCATTGTCATAACCAGAAGTCCGAATCAAATGATCTTCATAAAACATTCGTTCTTCGACGATTCCATGCCAATCTGGAATTCTTGTTCCTTGTGTTTTCAGGGGGTCAATATATACTGCAGTAGATAAAATAAATAAAAAAGCCACAAGGATTTGGTTCTTTGTAAACAAAGACAAAAAGAAAGATGTTTTTTTCGATTCTATTTGAGAATTTATATCCCATTCATGGATCTGTCGAAATGCCAAATAAGAGAGATAGGGTAAAATGGGAATCCAGAACCTGTTCCCCATAAAATCTCCACCCACATACAAAACATAGAAAATGTATAACAGAATCGAAGAAAGTAAAAACCGAAATTTTTTCTGGTTCAAAAACAATTGATAAATTTGAATTCCAGAAAGAACTAAAATGAAAAGATAAAGAGGATAGGACTTAAAAAAATAAAGAAGATAATAAAACCCTTGGGAAAAATATGCTCCCTTATTTCCTTTTGCATAAAAAGTATTCGGAAAGATATCATCATAATAAAAAACACGAAAACACAAAAATCCCAAAAACAAAAAGCCAAATAAAACTGGTTTCAAACTCCTCTTTCGAAAGAGCCAATCCAGGGAGGCAATGGATAAAAAAAGTGCTCCTTCGGGGCGTACAAGTGCAGATAGAAAAAAAAGTAAAAAAAGAAATTCGTTTTCCTTTTCCCATAAGAGAAACCCGAAACAAACTAAAAAAGTAAACAAGGATGTTTCTAAACCTGATGTGGCAAAGATTTGGAGATGAAAAAATAAAGCCAAATGAACAAGAAGGAACGGATAGATTTTACCAACAGAGAGACGATTTTCTTCATAGAAAAAAACAAACAAGGTCATCAAATAAAAAAGAATACCAAAAAAAAGCGAAAGGAACTGAGGGGTTAGTTTTAAGAAATAACCTAGGGAAAGTAGGAGTGTCCAAAGAAAATTGGTATAACCTTCTACCCTTTCTTCAAAATTAAAAACTAACCCTGAACCTTCATATAAATTACGCGCATAAACAAAACTGATATAAGCGTCATCACAGATCCACTTCCACTTAAAACTTTGGTAGAATGCGAATATAAAAAGAAGAAGAGAAAGTATATAAAAAGAAATAACATTCCGTTTGAAAAATAACATGAATTAGTCCAGTTCAAATGATTTGATGAATTCTTCAATGATTAGAATATGATCCATCTCCGGTGTTGGATTTTCTTCAGATGGTTCATACAAATAGTCATCAAAAACGTGAAAATCAAAAATCTTTAATTCAAAATCGGGTAAAGTGATGATGATATTTTCTGCATGGATATCAAAGATTAACTTTTCTTCTTCTGCCAAAAATTTTGTCACTTCGATCACACGATTGAAATCAACAGCAATTTTTTTTAACTTCGATTTTGAAATCACACCGAACCGATGGGAGTCAAAATTCAATTTCCATTTGGGAAAAAATTTGTCCATAATTGGATTTTGATCCAACTTTTCATTTCGTATGGTAAATTCTTTTAAATGTTTACCAGCAAGTAATGGTTGTTGGTCGCAAGGTGTAAGAGTGACATTGGGAATTCCAAAGGGATTGTTTCTCACCCGCATCCCCATAAAAAAACGAGTAGGCACCACTAAGTCAGGAATGAGGGATTTTAATTTCCAATAATGGAGTCGTTCTAATCCCAAACGTTTGAATTTAAAATCGATTTCATCTTTTTTTGAATCACGAGAAGTTTGACTTTTTAAAAAATCTCGGAGTTCAATCTCCTCAGGTTTTAAAAACCGGGAAAGGTCTTTACCCACTTCTTTAAATAAGGATCCAAAAATTGCATCAGATGGTAACTTTGATTTCCCAATTTTGACCACTTGGTTCCAAGGGAGTTTATAAACAAATTTATAGGAACCTCTGCCAATGTATCCGTCTTTAGACAATGGCATAAAATTATCTAAAAATTCACGATCATAGCGGTATGTAATTCGAAAGACATGAGAAACAGGAAAAAGTTTTTCATACAAATTACGAAAGAATCCGGACTTTCGTAATACTTCGTCAACGGGAAGATCCTCAATGGGGATTGGAATTTCTTTTTTATCAGGATCAACAAACAGCTCTTTGTCGAGACCTTTCTCCAAGAGCTCCAAAAACTGAGGAATTTTTCCCCAGTTTGGATATTGGTTCCAGAGTTGGCTAATCCGATCGCGAATTCCCTTGATCGGGCCTTTTTTTTCAGTCACGGTTAGATTTTACTTCCAACGGACTACAGCTTCGTAATCAGTAAATTTTTCCTTCTTGGAAACGGCATTTGATAGATTTTTATCCTTCTCTTCATCATACCACCAGTAGTCAGATGAAAAACTTTCATCTCCATACTTACCCAAAGGTAGATTAGGAACTCCATATTTTTGCCAATACAGAAGCCTTGTACTTGGCAAATGCCATAACAAAACATAAGGATATTCTTTATAAACAATGCGATCGATTTGTTTCAAAATTTCATTACGATTAAATACAGAGAATTCTGTTTTTTGTTTTTCGATGAGTTTGTCTACTTCTGAAATTTTTAGTCCGGGTAAGTTGGGTTGTCCTTCTTCATCCGCATACTTTGAAAGCCATTGTGATTCAGGATCTTTAAACACTCCCGATCCCCAAGCGGCCCAAGTCATATCAAAATCGTATTTGTCCACTCGTTCGCTCCAAGCAGCCAAATCCAAAGTGTCAATGGATGCACGAATACCCACTTCTTTTGCTTTTTCTAAAAACAAAGTGAAATACTTTTCTGTTTTTTTATCCCGATCTAATATAGAAAACTGGAATGGTTTTCCATCCTTTTCTAAGATCCCTTCTTTATTGGGTTTCCATCCTGCTTCTGCTAAAAGTTTTCTTGCTTTATCGATACTAAATTCAGTTGGTTGGTTGGGATTTTTTTCACCACCTAAATAAAAATCAGGATAATAACTGTTTGTTGGATCATATTCACCATACGCTAGTTTATCGATCATTAATTTACGATTTACAAGTAGGTTCATAGCCTCTCTCACACGTTTGTCAGAGAAAATAGGTCGCCTCGAGTTCATTGCCCAACCTTGGAAACCAATTGGTTTTAGGTTGAAGATCCTTTGTTTAGCAATCCAATTTTTATCAAAGGCATCTCCCTTTGCTTCTTCTACCCAAACAAAGGCAGAATAAACTGGATAAATATCAATATCTCCTTTTTTAAAGGCTTGGAGTGCAACAGCTTCTTCGTTATACACTTTATAAACAATTTGATCAAAGTTATTTCGTCCTTCGTTAAAAGGATAAGCTCTTTGCCACCAGTCCCCTCTTCTTTCTAATTTGATATATCGATTCTTTTTGACTTCAGTGATTTTATAAGGACCCGAAACCACAGGGAACTCCATGTTCTCCTTATTAAAATCTTTACCTTCGAAATGATGTTTCGGCAAAATAAAGATCGAAGAAGCAATATCATTAAAATTATTCCAATGAACTTCCTTTGCTTCAAATACAACAGTTAGGTCATCCAACTTCACTGGTTTTAAAAATCTAGACAATGATACACGGAACACGGCAGTTCCATTTTTGGGATTCATAATGGTATCATAAGTAAAGATCACATCATCTGCTGTTACAGGTTTGCCATCAGACCAACGTGCATTCGAATCTAAATAGAATGTAAATTTCTTTTTGTCAGGAGAAATTTTCCAGTCCCTTGCAAGGTGAGGGATGGTCTCCAAAGTCAGTGGGTGGTATCCAGTGAGCGGTTCATATAAACTGGTAAAGATCCGTGCTGTGGTTGTAAATTGATCCAAATAATAATTCAAAGACTTAGGAAACTGGTGGGAATAAATTCGAATCTTTCCACCTTTTTTGGCTTTAGGATCAGCTACCGGATTTTTCAATCGGAGGGCATTCGGAATCGAAGTCACATCACCTTCCCAAGGAAGATCAATGACCTTGGACAAGGAATCTTTTGTATCTTCTTCCGAACAATGGAGGAAGAAGGCCATTGACAAAAGTCCTGTCAAACCAACCAAAACTATCTTGCGTAAGGAGGAACTATACTTGAATATTTGAACTTTGTTATGAAACATCCCTTCCATCAAATCCATTTGTACGAGATAGGCTCAAGGCTTTTTTGTACAAAAATGAAGGAACCTCTCGAAAGGGCTCTCCCTTCCCAAAAGAATTCCCTTCCTTTTCTTTGGGCCGATGAAATTTGGCTCATGGGTGTCTGGAAAAATAGCCCAAAATCGCAGTCCATTGCTCGTTCTATGCCAGAACTCCAACCAGGATTCCAAACAGCCAAACACCCTCTCCTTCCGGAAGATATTTACGGATCCCCTTATTCTATTTATTCCTACGATCCGGATCCTTTGATTTCAGAAAATGACAACCTAACGTGGGTATACGAAATGATCCGCCAGTGGGATAAAAAACTAATTCTCGATTTTGTACCAAACCATATGGCAATCGATTCTCCTCTCATTGAATCAGATCCAAATTTATTTCTCGTAGCAAATGAATCTATTTCCCAAAAGAATTCTTTTTTACATCCCAATGGAAACCGTTACGCTCATGGAAGAGATCCTTATTTTGATGGATGGACAGATACCATCCAATGGGATTTTTCCAATCCTAATGTAGAAGAGAAACACATTCAAATTTTGAAGGAAATCGCAAAACAATGTGATGGTGTTCGTTGTGATATGGCAATGTTACTCCTTCCTGATGTTTTTGAAAAAACTCACGGAAAAAAATCGACTTACGATTGGAAACGAGTGATTGAAACTATAAGCCAAGAATATCCAAATTTCAAATTTTATGCAGAAGCCTATTGGGGAATGGAAAATCGATTGCTGAACTTAGGGTTTGATGCCGTTTATGATAAATCCTTTTATGATGCATTGAGAGAAAATCATTTTTCCTATATCTCCCAAAATTTAAGAGAAAATTCAAATCTAACCCAAATCCGATTTTTAGAAAACCACGATGAAGATAGAGCCAAACATCAATTTGGTGAAAACTCTCATTCCTACTTTAGCCTCCTCTCTGCCACTGAATGTATCCTTCTATTTCACGAAGGGCAGGAACAAGGATTGATTCAAAAAATCCCAGTCCAAATGATTCAAACTGATTTTGAAAAACCAAATCCCGATTCAGAAGATTTTTATTTCCGGGCTCTAAAAGTGATCACCAAAAGAAAATCTGGTAGTTTTGTATTCTGGCCGGATTATAAAGAGTTTAACGACTCTCCCGTTTTTATTAAATCCATCCAAACAAAAAACCAAACAGAACTGTTTCTTTGGAATGAAAACCATGGGGAGGTCTCTGGATGGATTCCCTTCCAAGAAGGAATCCAATTCCAAACTAACTTAACCGACCTGATAACAGGAATTACCTACCCACAAACAAAGTCAGAAGAAGGAATTTATTTCAAATTAGGACCAAACGAAGTGCAGTGGTTTATTTTTTAACCCTTTCCGCAAAAACAACACCTTGGATCATTCGTAAGTTTTCTAAAATTTCTTTGAGTTGGTCTAAGTGATCTACTTCTAACATAAATTTGGCGGTGAGTGTTCCGTTCGGGTGCGATGATGCTCCAGCTTCCAAAATATTTGTTTCTGTACTGGAAATGGACTCCACCATCGATAAGTAGATTCCTTGAACATCTTTGGCACGCACTTCAATTTGAATCGGAATTGGTTCTCCAGGGCCTTCCCAACGAACTGGAATGGTTTTCATCCACTCGAGTTGTTTGTTTGCCGTCGTACAATCTTTCTTATGAACACTCACTCCCCTTCCCCTTGTGATAAATCCAATGATTTCATCTCCAGGGATAGGCGTGCAACAGGATGCCACACGAACAGGCACATCGTTCCAACCCGCAACAGAAATCCCAAATTCTTTGGACTCTTCTTGGTGTGGATTCGTTTTATGTGGTTTTTTAATCTTAACTTTTTTGATTTCTTTGATTGTGTTTTCATCAATCGCAGGTGTTTGCGTTTCTAAAACAGAACCAATGGTTTCTCGTTGTGAGTCTTCTTGTAATTTTCGAAAATAAGCACGTAACTTCTGGCGAGCACCTGATGTTTTTACAATCCGTAACCAGATAGGAGATGGTTTGGAACTTTTTTCTGTAATGATCTCAACCTGGTCTCCTGACTTTAACTCCGTACGAAGTGTAACCATCCTACCGTTGACCTTACCACCGCGAGCATGTAATCCTACATCAGTATGGATTCGGAAAGCATAATCAAGAACCGTTGCTCCTTTGGGCATCTCAATGATTTCACCTTTAGGAGTAAAAACAAAGACCTCATCTTCATGGAGATCATACTGTAGTTCCTCCATAAATTCTTTGGAATCAAGGCTAGGGTCTTGCCAAGATTTTAAAATTTCCAACCACTTCATACGGAAGGCATTTTCTACACCGTTCTGCAAAATGACCGAAGTTTTAGAAAGATTGGTGGATTCTTTATAAGCCCAGTGGGCGGCCACTCCATTCTCTGCGATGGCATTCATATCTTTGGTTCGGATTTGGACTTCCATTGGACGACCGTCAGGCCCAAAGACTGTAGTGTGTAAGGATTGGTAAAGGTTTGTTTTGGGAGTCGCAATATAATCTTTGAACCTTCCTGGAATGGGTGTCCAAAGGGTGTGTACAATTCCAAGTACCCCATAACAATCTTTGATTTCATTTGTGATGATTCTTACAGCACGAAGGTCAAAAATTTCAGAAAAAGATTTTTCCTTTGTGACCATCTTTCTGTAAATTGAATAAAAATGTTTGGCCCTACCATCAATACGGGCATCAATACTTATCTCAGCTAATCTTTGCTTGAGGATGATTTTTATTTTTTCAATGTATTCGTCGCGTTCTGATTTTTTGGCTGAAACTCGTTTTTTAATTTCTTGGTATTCTTCTGGGTGTAGAGATTGGAAAGCTAAATCTTCTAATTCAAACTTAACCTTATAAACTCCCAGACGACCAGCAATGGGTGCATAGAGGGATAAAACTTCTTTGGCAATCCGTTTCTGTTTTTCTTCTGGTTGGAACTTTAGGGTGCGAACATTATGTGTTTTGTCTGCAAGTTTGATGAGCATCACCCTAACATCTTTGATGGTTGCCAGTAACATCTTACGGATATTTTCCGCCGCTTCCGTTTCTTTGGATTGGGATTTAATCTCAGAAATTTTGGTCACACCCTCTACTAGGGCAGCAATATCTTCTCCAAACTCACGGGCCATATCTTCTTTACTATAACTTGTATCCTCTACAACATCGTGCAAAAGTCCCGCAGCAATGGCCCTTTCATCCAATCCAAGTTCATCCAAAACGGATGCAACATTCATGGGATGGATGATATAAGGTTCTCCGGAAAGGCGTTTTTGCCCCGTATGCATTTTGTCGGCAATATGGTATGCCTTTTCAATTAATGTGGCTTTTTCTGGCCCAAGTCGTTTCTGGACTGCTTCGAATAACTCCTGTTTATCTTTAATATCTTGGTATAATCCCATTACTTAATATCCAAACTTATATCTAAAAATTTTACAGTATGAGTTAAGTAACCCATACTCACACCAATATCTTGAAATTTAGATAGAAATTTTAATTTTTCAGGAGTGATTCCACCAGAACATTCAATACGAATTTTTGGTGATTTCTCTTTGATGAGCGTTATTGCTTTTTCAGTATCTGAATCAGAAAAATTATCTAACAAAATAATATCAGGATTTGACGTGATAGCTTCATTCAGTTGAGAGAGGCCGTCGATTTCTAGTTCTATTTTTTTCCCAGGATTAGCATTTCGAACAATTTGCACAGCGGACTGGATGGATCCAGCTTTTGCTACATGATTGTCTTTTAACATGGCCATCTCAGACAAATTTAAGCGATGGTTGGCTCCCCCACCAGTATACACCGCATACTTTGCAAGTTTTCGATAACCGGGTAAGGTTTTTCTCGTATCCAAAATAAGGAGGTTCGGGAATTCTTTTGTCACCTTACTCGCGTTTGTTGCAATTCCCGATAAGTATTGGATAAAATTTAAAAGGATCCGTTCCATTTTTAGAACATTCACAAGTGAACCTTCTAAAGTTCCAATAATGGTTCCTTTGGAAAGGGCCGCTCCATCAGAAAGTGCAGGAATCCATTTCACATTTGCCTTTGTTTTTCGAATGAGGCAAGGAATTACCGCAAGTCCGCATAAAACTCCCTCTTCCTTGGCAAGTAAGGAGGCTGTACATATTTCATCAGAACCAAATAAAGAATCGGTGGTGATATCTCCCGCAGGCAAATCTTCTTCTAAGGCAAGTGTGACTAGCGCTTCAAAGTCTTTTTCTGAAATTTCCGTGACCGGTGTTGTGTATCCTCGAGTCATATAATCCTACTATTTAGACAAAAAAAAAGCTGCCTTTACGACAGCTTTTTTCCCTTTCACATAAGTCTTGTTTATTCCTTAGGGGCAGTTCCAATATTCCCTGTTTTTGGCGGGATGTTCAATTTTTGTTTTGGATAAATCAAGTTTTTGTTACGAATTGATTTACGGTTGGCTTCGAAAATTCTTGGCCAGAGTTTTGCATCGCTATAGATGTCTTCTCTGTCCGCAATTCTCCAAAGGCAATCAGCTGGATTCGATTTTTCAACAGTATATCTTTTCCAACCACCAGAAAGTTCTTCCACTTGTGAGGAAGAAGCTTTCTCATCTTTTGTTTCCTCAGTTTTGGTAGTAGTTGTTGTGTCTGTTTCCACAGTTTTACGATCTTTTTTCGCTACCGTGTTTTTACCTTTCAAAGTTTCGATTTGATCGATCGAAATCTCAGCTAGGCGGATGGCTTCTTCTGACTGAGCAATAGAATCATCAAATTTTTCTTGTTCTAAAAGGTTTCCCGATGCTTGGAGAGATTCATTGGAAGCACCTAAGTTTTCTTGAGTGCTTGCATAAGATTCTTTTGCATTGGATTTAAGGTAGGTCTCAGCACTGAGTTCGCCAAAACGTGCGTTTGCATCTTCTACTACTTCACGAGCTTGGCCATTGCGGTTTTTTGCATGGTCTTTCACTGCGGTGGCAAGTAAAGAAGCAGATGCTAAACGAGCCGCTTTAATTTTTTCATCAGCAGTTTTCAAACGACCGGCTGTAATGTCTTCACGAGCAGAAGCAACCCTAGCTTTTTCTTCGTCAATAGCAGGATTTCCACCTTTGGAATATGTATAAGCCTTTTCTAATGCAGCATCCACTTCATCAGCGGACTGACGGATAGAACCAGATCTGTCTAAAGCCACTTTTTTTGCATCTTGGCTGATTTTTGCAGCTTCAAGGAAACTATTGTGTGCATCTTCGTATTCTTGTAAGGCAACAGTACGTTTTAGTTCTTTTGCAGTTTCGTCTTTGTCTTCACGTAAGTAAGAGGCAAGGCTTGCATCTGCTTGTGCCAATTTGGTTTCACCAGCATCACGCGCTGCTACAGCTTTTTTAAATTCTTCTGGTGTGTATTCTGCGGCATACGCTTCGTCAGCAGCATCAATCGCAGTCACTGCTTCTTCACGAGATTTTGCAGCAAGTTTTGGTAACGTTTTTTCTAATGCATCATAAGCTTTAGAAATCGCATAGTCTGCACTCTTTTTAGAATCAGATGCCTTTTCTTCTGAAGCAAATTCATTTGCCGAAGCTAAACTTTTTTTTGCTTCCGAATATTCTTCCGGTGCAAATTCTTCAGCGGAAAGTCTTTCCGCTCTTTCGACCTGTGACTTTGCAAGCTCCAGTTCTTTTAGCGGAAGTTCTTGGGCACAGTTAACAAATCCAATGGAAAACAATACCAAACCAGAGAGAAAGACGGTTGTCTTTTTCTTTCTTAACATAACAAACTCCTTAACTTTTCTTCGGGGGGTTTTGTAAGAGAGAAGCGCAAAACACGCTTCCCGTTTACTTGAAAGCAGTAACTGCTTCGTCTTCGCTATCGAAAATCTCAAAAAATGAAGTCAACTTAGTCAGTTCAAATACCTTACGAACGGAACCAGCTACGTTGATGATTTTAAGCCCACCTTGGTATTTCTTCAAGTTGGACAAACTTGAAATTAAAGCTCCAATTCCGGAAGAGTCGATATAGGATACCTTCTCGAGATTGATGACAATGCAGTATTTTTGTTCTTCGATCAATTTGGCAATTACATCCTTGATCTCAGGCGCGTTATAAAGGTCGATTTCCCCGTTAATATCGAGGACTACGATTTTATCTTTTTCCCTTCTGGTGATTTCCATGTGTGTCTAGAGACTCCTCAATGAAGCTACAATCAATGTAGAAATGACGGTACAATTGCATTCAAAAAAAAGAGATACGTCAACCTAATAATTTTAGCTACCAAACAAATTTTTCCAATGGTCATAAAAGCTCTGAAAATTGCCTATTTCTATGGACTTTCGCATCTTTTCCATGAAGCTTTGCATAAAATATAAGTTGTGATACGTTGAGAG
This sequence comes from Leptospira kanakyensis, assembly GCF_004769235.1. Taxonomy (NCBI): domain Bacteria; kingdom Pseudomonadati; phylum Spirochaetota; class Leptospiria; order Leptospirales; family Leptospiraceae; genus Leptospira; species Leptospira kanakyensis. The sequence goes on from NZ_RQFG01000012.1 coordinate 81,260, forward strand.
CGAGAAAGCGGAGAGTTCCTTCACCTTATGTAAATGGCGTATATAGCCAAGGCTATATGTTGAGCAAACCTTACACCCGCATTCAGGGTCGATAGGGCCTTCGGCCAGGCGATGGCTTTCATTCCTTAAATTGATTTTCCCGAGTGAGGTGAACACCTGCCCGTTCCTTGCGTTCCTTGTCGGTAAAACACAATCAAACATATCGATTCCATTCTTAACACCTTCCAATATGTCCACAACGGTACCCACACCCATCAGATATCTCGGACGTGCCTGGTCAAAAAACGGTGCCATACATTCTAAAATACGAATGTAATCTGGGCGCGGTTCTCCAACACTAAGGCCCCCAATGGCAATCCCAGGAAAATTAATGTTTTGTAATGTATCTAAACTTCTTTTTCTGAGGGATTCATTCACTCCTCCCTGAACAATGGGAAATACATTCTGTCCGCCTGGGTTCTCCATCCAATAATCGTATGATTCCTTGGCCCAGCGGTGTGTTCTGTCCAGAGCCAACTCCAATCGTCCGAGATCACTACCAAAGGGTGCACAATCATCCAAAACCATCATGATATCAGAACCAATGGAACGTTGCATTTCGATGACAGAAGCAGGCGTGAATTTATGGTGGCTCCCATCGATATGGGATTGGAACCGAACTCCGTCCTCTTCAAACTTAAAAAGGCTCGCAAGGCTAAAAACCTGAAACCCACCGGAATCAGTAAGTAAGGCTCTTTTGTAGGACATGAAATTTTTTAGGCCATGAAAATGATCTAAAACTTCTTTGCCTGGTCTCAGATACAAATGGTAGGTATTGGCGAGAATTAGATTATAACCCAATTCATCAATGTCCGAGGAAGAAAGGGATTTGATACTTCCCCTTGTTCCCACCGGCATAAAGATGGGAGTTTCAATTTGGATTCCGTTTAAATGAAGGGTTCCGGTTCTTGCGTAAGAACCGGAGTCTTTTGATTTTTCTTTAAAAATAGAAGACACTATTTTTTGGTTTTATGTTCACAATTCGCAAAATTCAAACAATTACCAAAAATATTCAAACTATGTCCTGTGATGGTAAACCCATTTTCAGATGCAGCTTTGTTTTGTAGTTCTTCAATCCTTTCATCGATGAATTCAACAATCCGACCGCACTGCATACAAATGATATGGTCATGGTGTTCATGGCCAATAATATGTTCATAATATTTATAATCTTTACCAAAGTCATGTTCTTCGAGAAGTCCTGCTTCTACCATAATCGCAAGGATTCGATAGATGGTTGCTTTGGAGATACGATCCTTATTGTCTTTTAGTTCATCCAAAAGACCTTCTGCAGTAAAGTGATTGTGAGAAGAAAAGATCTTTTGCGCAACTAACAAACGTTGGTTGGTTATTTTAAGTCCTTTTTCTTTAAGATACTCTTCAAAGGCGAGCATCTCTTTTTTTGTGTCTTCAGCGGAAATAGGATCGTTTTGCAAGGTTTATCTCCTTATGATTCAACTTAGTTAAGTACACCAGAAAGAGAATAATACCAACCTCTTTCTGCTTCTTCTGCAATTCGAAGCGCCATCACCCGAAGGAGACGGTTCTGAGCTTCTAATTCGGATTCCCGAAACCCAATTTGTGTAGAAAAATGAACTCGTCCAGGAATTTCGCTGCGTTCCATAGGAATTTTATTTCCTGTCTCCGCCTCTATGATTTCTACTCGAGTCACAACAAATAGTTCCGAAGTAATTTGTCTGTCCGCAAGATCCATAAGATCTCCGACTTGTTGGTAGTGGACAATCTCTGCATACAACCGGTATTTCGCGAGAGTTTTTTCTCGGGTTGTGATAAACCTACCCCGTCTATCAATTTCTTCCATAATCATTTGGGTGAGACGGGTATGCATTCCAGGGGAATACGTATTGTTTCTGACATTTTGGATATAAATCAAACGTTTGGAATCAGGGATAGGAACCCCATCAATTTTAGGAGGCCTTCCCGGCTCCTTAGATAAAAAGGCACAACCAGAAAAGGCAAAAATTAAGAAGGATACAATGCCTTGTTTCATACAGAAATGTTCCCTGTCATCTTAGGCCCTAAGTCTAGTTTGTCAAGGGAATCGAAACGAAGGGAAATTCTTTCGATTTCGGGAAAGGCATGACAAAGGAAGTGGGCGGATTCTCATTCTCCCATGGAGATCTCTCTTCTTCGTAACCTCAGTTTCCTCATTTGTTTTTCTTCCGGCGTTTTATGGGGCCAGAGCAAAATCCCGGAAATCCCAACAAGTGAAGTTGGGTTTCCCCTTCCCTATCATTCACCTGTTTCAGGAACTTTTGCGGAAATCCGTAACCATAACCTACATTTAGGTTCCGATTTCAAATCCTATGGTCTGAATGGCCATAGCATCTTAGCTACGTTTGATGGGTATATTGAAGAAATCAGTTATTCTAAAACTGGGTATGGACTTTCGCTCAACCTTTATAGCCCTAAATACAAACTCAAATCCAAATACGCCCACTTACATTCCTTTGGCGGTAGTTTGTATGATTTAGAACTGCTTCGTCGGGCGATTCTTCTGATGGGAGATCCGGCAGGGTTCCAACTAAAACTCCCACAAGGAATGTTCTCAGCAAAAAAAGGAACACCTCTTGGGAAAACCGGCGAGTCTGGATCGGGAATTTCCCACCTCCATCTCGAATTTCGATCAGAAAAGGGAATCATAAACCCACTCTACTTTCCAGAAATCCACCAAAAGGATACCACTCCCCCGACAATCCTTTCTATGTATTTAGAAGGAGACAATTTAGAAACTCCCATCCTTCTCACAGCCAAAGAAAAATCAAAAGGCCGGTATGAACTTTTTACGGATACGGGTGAACTTTTTGAATCCATTTCATTAACCGGAAAGGTTCGCATTCGGATGAGCGGATATGACTTCATTCGTTCACGTAACAAAAACAATGTGTATGGAATGGATTTATTTGTGAACGGAAAACCCATTTTTAGTCGTAACTTCGACTTTTTAGCTTATGAAGATGGTTCCAAAAAACACCAGTTTTACGATATCAATCGGTCTTCACTTGCACCACCCGTTTACTTTTATCATATATATGAACAATCGAAAAACTTTAAAGAAGAAGGTTATTCTTTAGATTTAGATGGATACAAACCAAAAGAAAAATTACCACTAGAAGTTTCCCTCCGTGATGCCACGGGAAACAAATCTTCTGTATTTTTTACCGTCACTCATGATAAAAATGAAACAGAGAACACTCGATTTTCGAAGAAACAAAAAACTGGAAATAAGTTTAGTTCTAATGATGGCAAGGTGAGTGTCGATTTATCTAAAGCAGAAGTTTCTGGTGAAGGAAGTTTACTCATCACCGAGGTGAATGAAAAAGAAATTCCTTTTAAAATCCCAGCAGGCCTTCCCCTCAAAGGTAAAATCTACCAATTGGATACAAAAAAAATGAGTTGGAAAGGGGAAGGAAACGGGGAATGGACTTTCAGTTATGCACCCAGTATAAAAGAATCACTTTATTTTTATGATACGTCCATTGGAAAATTCCAGTCCATCTCACAGAAAAGAAAATCAAATGGGTTTAGTTTCAAACTCACCAAACTAGGATACGTAATGGTTTTGTCTGATGAAACACCACCTACCATTTTTCCAATGACTTCTCTTGCACGTTACATTGAACTTCCTGAAGTGAGAAACCATTGTTTCGAAGAAAGATTTTATGTTTTAGGAGATACGGGAAGTGGATTTCGTACGAGCGTAGAACTCACGATAGACGGACAATCCTTTCCCTACGAATATGATCCCGACAGACGAGCCATCCGAGTTCTGATTCCGAAGAGTTTACAAAAAGAAAGGCCTTATCTTCTTTTGGAAGTTAAGGCCTTCGATTTCGCAGGAAATGTTTCCGAACCGTTTGTGGATTTAATTTCTACTCACGGTTGGATTGAGGAACTTCAGGCTTCTTGCCCTGTCATGGAATAACGAGTTATATCCAATACTTCGTAAACAGTTTCTGTAGATCCAAAGACAAGTGTTGCTTCGTTTCCAGTGTGTTTTCCAAGAAGTGATTTTGCGAGCGGAGATTGGTAAGAAATGATATTCTTTTCCGTGTCCGCATCCCATGCACCGAGAATTGAGTAAGTCACAGTTTCACTAGTTTGTTTGTTTTTCAAACGCACTGTGGTTCCGATTCCCACTTTATCTGATTTAACATCACTTAGGTCAAGGATCCTTGCACTTTTTAGCTCAGCTTCCAAACGTTTGATGGCCGCTTGTAACTGAGCTTGTTTTTCCATAGCAGCTTTGTATTCTGCGTTTTCTCTTAAGTCCCCTTTTTCTTGGGCCTCTCCGATATCACGAGAGTTCTCTGCCATTTCTACGTTCACAAGGTGTTCAAACTCTTGTTTTTTAGCATTGAAGGCACGGCGAGTGACAAGAACCACATCGCTTGGAAGGTTTGCTAAAGGATCATCATCTGCATCTTCTTCTGAATCGTATTCATCCCAAACTATGTTTGGTTTGAGTTCGTTGATGAGAGCATAAAGTTGGTCTTTTTCTAAATCAGTTACATAAGGAACTTCTTTGAATAGAGCAAAAAGTTTACGAACATATTCATCATCTGCATTGGTTAAAATGTCCCGAAGAAGGCTATTGTCTTTTCCGAACAAAATGTCCATTGCTTGGTTTTTGAGTTTGGTTCCTTTGTCTTCAATCTTCGCAAGGGGTTTGAGGATACGGAACACTCGAAGGACTAAATCTTCTTCGCTTACTTTTAACCAATCAAACTTCCATGTATGAGATAGAATCGATTTGGCAACCCAAAGGAAAACTTCAGGGTTCTCTTTAGATTTGTTACAAACTGTTTCCACAAACAAATTGAGTTCTGCAAATTTATCATCAGAAACTAAGTTTTGGAAAACCGAACGGTTTACTTTTACAGGAACTTCAAACAATAACCCAATTAGGATATTGATTGCTTCGGGATGGTGGGCACGGATTAGATCTTTAAATCCTTTTTTAATATCCGTGTTTTCCAAACCTTTGGAAATTTTTAAAGCATCGTCTTTGGAAAGAGATTGGATGATATTCTTTAGTTCAGGCTCACGAATTTTGTGAGAGAACTCTTCCGTTGGCCAAGCCTTTCCAGCTTCTTCCAAATACAAGTAAGCAGAAAGTCTACGAATCGGATCTTTTGCCGATTCTTCTTCGTTATAATGAGCAATAAAAAACTCACCAGCTTCCGCTGCTTCATCAGCATCACGAACCGCTTCCATGGCAATTTCTAGTTTTTTATTAGTATCAGTAATTGCTTGGAATTTTTGCGTGAGAGTTTCTGAGTGAGTGATTGGTTTTTCATGGTAAACCACTTCATCCTTTTTCTTAGGATTCATTCCGATGTTCGCTTCTTTTTTAAGAACCGACTTCACCTTCGCCCACCACTTAGACCACTCGTCTGCTTTTAAGAAGGTTCCGATAAGTTCGTTCTTCATATCAGCAATGATCATACGGTTGTCGTAAGATTTAAGAAGTTGTTTTAAGAACTCAGCTAAGTTCTCAGCAAACATTGTATTGATGGCTTGTTTGTCTTCGTAATGTTGCACCCAAATATGATCTTTCTTCAAAGGTTTGAGTGAAGTGATCGCCATTTGGATGGAAAGTTTATGATCTTTCTTTTCTTCAAAATCAACAAAGATAGAATCTCCGGTTTGGGAGATGGATGTGATTTTACCAACACCCCAGTTTCTATGCATAACATAGTTACCGGTATCAAATACGATATTTCTTTCGAAGTTAGTGATACAAAGTTTTACAGGTTTACGGTTGTTACCAAGTTCACTCATCTTGAGGAAATCTTCGAGTAACGAGTGCGCTGTGTATTTTTGTTTGTAAGCACGAATGAGTTCGTTTCTTGCTTTTTGGGAAGCAGCTTCATGTTCCAAAATCTTCTTTAAGAAGTAGATCACATGATCCCAATCTTCCATTGCCTTAAAAGGTTCAACGATTGGGTATAGAAGTCCGACTAAACGAGTTTTTTCTCTTTGTCCAAGAAGGATACGTTCAATTTTATCAAAGAAAGAAACGTCTTCATAATTGTTTTGAACGATGGTAGGCCAAATTTCTTCCATCTGAACGTATTCTTTATTTTTTGCATACATCTCAACAGCGAGTTTGAGATAGGAAATTGCTTTTGGTTTGTCCTCTTCCATAATGGAAAAGCCGTACTTTTTTGCAATCTCTGGGTTTTTACGATCTTGTTTGGCGAGTTTTTCTAGAACTGTTTTTAGTTCTTTGTTTTTCTTGAGTTTATCAAGAGCCTCCGCCTTCACGCGGAGAGCAAGTCTGTGGTCACCAAATCGTAAAATAGAATCTGTAATGTATTCGATGATTGTCCATTTTGCATGAGCTTTGAAAGCATCCAAAATGTTCTTCACCAAATTGGCATCTCCCATGGAATCTTCCATGAAAGAAATAATCATTAACATGTATTTGGCGGAGATAGACTCAGGATGTTCTTTGAAATGGTCTTCTATCTTTTGTTTAGCTTCTGCTAAACGATTTTCTGCCTTATATGCATCAATGACATCGTCAAAGATTTTGAATTTAGAAACGGGAACCGTTCCTGCATCAGCACGTACATAAATTTCCTCATTAAAGAGAGGAGTCAGTTTGTCGTTGTCGGCGATTTTGTTTGATTTGTCTTCGGTAATAGTATCAGGCATGAAAAGAATCTCCCTCTTCGTATTTCCAATAAAGGGTGTTCATTGTTCCTATAAAGTTGTTACGGTAAATTTAGCGATGAATCCGCGAAAAGAACAGTCCTAGAGTTCATTTTCCAGGTCCGTTCGATTCTGTAAAGCCAAAAAACCCAGCCGATTGGCTGGGTTTTCCTTGGTTCCCCGAGGAACCTTCCTTTAGTGAGTGAGGATTCTATTTGTTTTGGGAAGAACCGTTACTTCCACCACAATCGCGGATTTTCGCACCTGTGGAGATAGCTCCGGACTTCTGAAGCATTTGCTCCATCTTAACTTTGCTTTTGCAATCTTCTTCATCAAAGTCTAGGTTTGCTCCATCGAAGTGAACTTCGAAAGTATCAGCAAGCACTCGGAGCTCATCAAAGAAAAGGTAAACAGTCTCAGGTCCAGTGTTTAGTCTGGAACGGATTTTGAACTGTTTGAAGATTAGGTTTCTTGTCGCAGGGAAAGCATTTGCTTCCTGTGGGATTCCTGGAGGGATGAGGATGTGGAGAGGTCTCCAACCCACAAAGTCCAAGGATCCGAAAGGGAAAATATGGCTATTGCCATTATAATCTTCCAACCAACCTTCTAAATCGTATTCGTTACCACGACCAAGAACCCAAACAGAAATGGCTTTTACGTTTCCTGGAGCTTCAATTCCATAAACCTTTTCCAACTTCTTTTTGTTGTCTGCATCGATATAAGGTCGTGCACGAGTGACTTCATATTCTGGAGCACGCGGAGGACGAACCGTCACTACGTTGTTTCCAGGAAAAGTAAACTGAAACTTCACCGCTAAAACTTTTGCATTTCCTGCATCTACGTTTTTCACGTCGCCTGGTTTACCAGGAACTAGTTTTACTTCTCTCATCACAAGAGGTGATTTTGCTGGGTCATTGAGAACAGGTGAATATTTATTGTTCTCATCGTATTTCATGTCGCCAGTACCATCTTTGTTCACACCGTCTTTATCAGTGAACACTTCCCAACCATAGGATGCGGAAGAAACTGGGTTGTCCCAAGATTCGATCGTAATGGCTTTGAGTTCTAGAGCCCCAATATCGTTTCCAACTGGTGTTGCCACTCCATTGGATACTTTGTATTGTGCCTGCGCAAAACCAATCAATGCGATGGACGATAGCGCGACTAAAGTTAGGATTTTTGTTTTATTGTTTTCCATTGTTCCTTTCTCCCGCTTACCAATTGTCCTTAATTTCAGATCCAGGGTATTTTGCTTCGGATCTGTCGGTTCTCACTTGTAGGTCATCTACATAAAAGTAAAAGTCCCCTGCCACTTCGTGAACATCAGATGTCACAAAAAGAGAAACGAAATGAAGGTTTTTATCCAAAAGTGCAAATCTTGTACTTTGTGGAATAAATCCTGGAATGGTAGCCGTAAGTTTTCTCCATCCGAAGAAATCCAAACGACCCAAACGGATATTATGTGTTACGTCTTTATAATCTCTAAATTTTGCGAATAATGTATGTCTGAACTTTCTTCCGAGAACCCAAACAGAGATTTGTCGCACTTTACCTTTGATGATGTATTCATGTGGTGGATAAAGTTCCACACGATCCAGTCCCTTAGCAGCAAAATGTGTTTTGACTCCTAAAATATGGTTCTTTTCGAGTTTGTCACCGCCATCTTCTGGAACAGTTTTTTCATCGAATACATCTTTGATTAACCCGCGTTGAACGAGTTTCAAAGTTCTTGTTTCTCCGAGTGGAGTGGTAGCTTTGACTCTCCAATCCTCAGCCTCTTCAAAATCATCTAAAACGATTTTTCTAAGAGGGCTATCCTCATCATTTGCAGTGTTAGCTGTATTTTGTCCGCCAGTATCTGCCTGTGCGTACAACATTCCTATTGAAAGGAAGAGGCCTAACAACAGTTTGGTCAATCCTAATTTCCCCATGAAACTCACTCCTAAAAGGCTCCTAACTCCGGGTCTTTCGTATTCTCATTATCGGATATCCGGCTTTTAAATTGATTCAAGATTTCGATCATTCGATCGATTCCTTCTGCCGGAAGAAAGATCGAGGATTTTTTGCTATTCGACCACTCCGATACTTTCAGGTAGAATCCAGCCTGGTTCTTCTTCAAATCCACCAAGAAGGTCTTATTTTGTGTTACGATCTTCTCGGTTAGGATTTCGGGGTCCACCATGCATTCCTTCTCCCTGCCTACGTAAATAGTATCGGATTCCGAAACCCATTCCTTAGCTGTAATAGGAAGAAACTGAGGAATGGAAAAGGTTTTTTCGAAAGCAGTCGATAAAAAATCCCGATTTGTTTGAATTTTGTCTCTTTTTGGCTTTTATGCGAATCGTTTCCGAAGTTCCCGAGCATAAGCCAAGTCATGGGTCAACTTTCGGAGTCTACGGATGTAATAATGGGTCACTTCCTTGTAAAATTTGAGCTCCATTTCTTTGTTTTTGGAAAACATATCATGCAAATCAGAATAGCGAAGTTCGTATAATTCAGAATTTTCTTTGGCTTCCACTTTCGCAGAGCGTTTTTCATCATCAAAAAAAGGCAATTCCCCAAAGTGATCCCCTTCTCCGAGAGTGATGAGGTTCACATCATCCCCGTGGCTAGTGGCAGTGGAAATTTGTAAAGTTCCATACTTCACAATGTACATGGACTCCGCTTCCTCGCCCATATCATACAAAACATTCCGAGGAGGAAGGTGGACTTCCCGGATCTTTTCAGCAATGTGTAACAGTTCGTCTTGGTTTAACTTTTGGAAGAGATATATTTTTTTGAGACTCTCTACTTTAGTATTCATTCATACTCCTAGGATTTCTCTGAAAATGGGGCAATTTAGCGAATTTGCAAGAGAAAATTAAGTAGATCGACCCACGATTTTTTCTGGACAAATGGAACGGAATAGTACTAATATTTTCAATTCTCCTCGTCTACTAGGGGGAAACGCTAGGGACAAAAGTTCCTGGTTCCAAAAAAAAAGGGAAATTTATGACACCTAAAAAGAAGGTATTACTGGTTGAAGACCACGCAGTGACTCGAGTTGGAGTGAAACACGTGGTGAACTCGTCAGCCGATTTTGAAGTTGTGGGAGAAGCAGAACATTCCTCTCAAATTGTAACCCTCTTGAATGAAACAAGACCTGACTTCGTCCTCCTCGATTTGCGAATTCCAGGGGAAAACGTGCTCAATATGGTGAAGGATTGGAAAAAAGAACATCCTAACCTAAAAGTTGTCACTCTTACCATGCTCGATGAACAACCGATTGTTCATTCTGCCATTGAGGCAGGAGTGGATGGGTATCTTTTGAAAAGTGATGACTTAAGTAGCCTCACCAAAAACCTTAATGAGATTGCTTCCGGAAAAACGGTTTATTCCAAAAACTTAAAACTTAGTTTCAACCGCAAACCGCAAGATGGGAAAGTCGCCAACAAAAAAGAAAAACAAATTTTGACCCTTCTTGGCCATGGAAAAACCTACCAAGAAATTGGAACTGAAATTGGCCTCTCCAAAAGAACTGTTGAATACCATGTCGGTAGACTCAAAGACCGATTCAACGCTAAAACTGTAGCGGAACTGATCGGCCGAGCCAAAGAACAAATGTTAATCTAGGTTTCTAGATCTAACAGTCGTTTCACTAGTTCCACCAACTTTATATCAGGGGATGTTTTTGTTAAAAAAGCATCTCCACCAATTTCAATGACGGTGGCTTCCAATTTGTAACCCGTATTAGGATCGGTATGAGAACTGGAAACTAAGATGGAACGGATTTCTTCCATTTCTGAATTGGAATACAAATCACGAAGGAAATCGATTCCCGTTCTTTCTGGCATGGAAAAATCCACAATGATGAGGTCTGGTTTCAAACGACCCACAGAAAGTAGAGCGTGATCCGGGTATTCCTCTTCCCAAAGGATACAAGGTTGGTCTTTAAGGACTTTGCGAATTTGTTTTCTATATCCTGGATTGTCATCCAAAACGAGAACAATCTTTTCATAGTTCGGTAGAAGGAATTCAAATGAACTTCCCAAGTCCTCTTCCGAATGGACTTTGAGTTCTGCCCCATGTCTTTCTGCTACTTCTTTACAAAAAGCAAGGCCAACCCCTGCCCCCATTTCATCCACAGTTCCTTTGCGAACAAAAAGAAAGCCCTCTTCCAGAATATGTTCAGCCCAATACGGAGGCATCCCAATCCCTGTATCGGTGACCTTGAGACTCCAGTGTTTGTCCTTCTCCGTTAAAGAGATTTCCACGGTTCCCGATTCTTTTGTGAATTTAACTGCATTGGTCAGTAGATTCCAGATCAAATGTTCAATTAAATTAGGATCCCCAATTCCAATGGAAGATTCTTCGATATGGGTGATGATGGATATATTTTTAGGTTTTGCCATTTCCTGAACTCGTTCGATGAGTTGGTCAGTGATTTGGCGGAAGTCAAAAAGTTGGTAATCAGGAAAAACAGATGCGTTCTGAAACCTTGAGTATTTGATAAGTTCCTCAACCATACTGAGGATGTTTTTGAGTCCTGTCGATGCCTCACCGAGTACCTGTTTGGCTCTTTCCGGAGAAAGGGAAGGAGGAGATTCTGTCAGTAAATTGAATACGGAGGAAATTCCAAACAAGGGAGAACGAATGTCATGAGAAACAATGGAGATGAACTTGTCTTTGAGTTCCCCTGTTTTTTCGGCTTTTTCCTTTTCTTTCCTGAGTTCAATGGTTTTCCACTCCACTTCTTTTCGTAAATTCAGTGTTAGGTATTCGGCAGTTTCCCAAGTGTGAGAGTTTTGTTTAGAAATCACAATCGCAAGGCACATACAAAAGATAGCAAAAGCAAGTTCCGTTAACATGGGCAAATCCCATCGTTTGAAAAAAACCACGGAATCGTAGATGGTTGCGGAAAGAATCACAACGGTTCCAAACAAAATGATACTTCCGATATACCTAGTTTCCTTTTGTAAACAGGAACGGACTGCTGCCACCATAGCAATGACAAGAATGATAGCCATATAGGCTTGGCTAAAAATAAGAAGTTTTGTGTACACAGCGTACGGTGTTGTGGCTATGACTAAAAATTCCAAAAGGATAGGAACCAGAAGATACCTTTTATATTTTTCAGGAAAAAAGTTTGTTTGGTTCTGGAAAAAAAACAAAAGACTAAAAACTTGAATCCCACAAAAGGCAATGTATTCCAAACGGATTTGAAACATCTCGAGCCAGTCGGAGGCAACAAACCAATCCCTAGACACTCGATCAAAAAGTAAAATACGAATGAGCCAAGAAATACAAAGTAAAGAAAACCAAAGTGGGGACTTATCTTTTTTTCGATGAACGAAAAGGAACAAATGAGAAAGTGCAAGGACAAGAAAGGTGGCAAAGAAAAATGCTTTTTTTCGTTCCTTAAATCGAAGGTATAAAAGTGTTTTTCCCACTTCCCCTAAAACAGGAGAATAATAAGGGCCACCACGAGAATAGAGATAATTAGAAATTTGAAGGTAGATGACAGTGGAAGGTGTGGCACGAAACGAACGAGCCGTTTCTAAATAATAACCGATCGAACCTTCTTTTGTTTTGGAAACCTTTCCCGCGGATCCAAGGAGGACAAGTCCCCGTTCCGCATTATGGTAGTAGGCGCGGTAAGCTGAGGAAGTTTCCCGCAAATAGAACATCAAGTTGATTGGGTCTTTTACCGTTAGTTTCAAACGATATGTGACAAACCCATGTGCGGGGAGATTTTGGTTCACCCAATAGGCAGGAACCGCAAGCCGGATCGGTTCTTTTTTATCTAGTGCTTTGAATTCCTCTTCGGTTTCGGGAAGTTCACCCGGGAAGGCCTCCCATTCCCCTGCCAAAGGGAATGGATCCAAGGTTTTCGGATCTTCTGTGGAAAGGTCAAGGACTCCCGCCTGGATGGATTTGGCAGGTGCCAAAGTGGGAATGGATCTGTTGCATTGGGCAAAAAAAGAAACGAGGAGAAAAAGGAAAACAAACCGAAAAACGGAAAAAATAGGGAAACGTGCCACATCCAAACCTTAGAAAGAATTTCGAAAAACTCAAATCATATTAGTAAGAGTACGAGAAATTTATTCTTTTCTTTTTCGGATTCTATTCATAACGATTGTTTTCCATCCGCAGAAAACATTGACGGAGGATTCAAAACCAAATGGAGTAGACGATTTAAGAGGATAGGCATGGCAAAAAAATCAGACGCATTTGTTTCAAAAATTAAGGAAGGTTACCCATCCAAAGGATCATTGTATCTTGGTTCTGGGGTCTTTGATGGAGAAACATTTAAGGAAGCAAGTGTTTCCATCCCCCTCTCCACTCTCAACAGGCACGGACTGATCGCTGGTGCTACTGGAACTGGGAAAACAAAAACCTTACAGCTGCTTACCGAATCTTTATCTGAAGCGGGAGTTCCCGTGGTTCTCATGGACATCAAAGGAGACCTTTCGGGCCTGGCCGAGTCCGGCGAAGAAAATGACAAAATCAAAGAAAGAACGAAGGCCCTAGGAATCGATTGGAAACCTTCTTCTTATCCTGTTGAGTTTTTATCTTTATCGAAAGAACCGGGGGTTCGCCTTCGCGCCACCATTGCGGAATTTGGTCCTGTTCTTATTTCTCGAATTTTAGAACTGAATGATACACAAGGAAGTGTGGTCTCCCTTGTTTTTAAATACTGTGATGATTTGGGCCTTCCCATCCTCGATACAAAAGATTTTAAAAAAGCCCTTCAATACATCAATGATGCAGGGAAAGAAGAACTAGAAAAAGAATATGGAACTGTTTCTTCACAAAGTATCTCCATCATTTTACGTAAACTTATCGAACTCGAAGGCCAAGGTGGGGAAGATTTTTTTGGAGAACCATCTTTTGATGTGAATGATCTGATGCATTCAGAATCAAAAAAAGGAAATGTATCCATCATTCGTTTGACAGACATCCAAACCAAACCTCGTCTCTTCTCGACTTTTATGTTGTCCCTTCTCACAGAAATCTATGCGACCTTTCCAGAAGAAGGAGATTTGGAAAAACCGAAACTTGTTTTATTCATTGATGAGGCTCATTTGGTTTTTGATGAAGCTTCGAATGATTTACTGAAACAATTAGAAACCATGGTTCGACTCATCCGTTCGAAAGGTGTGGGGATTATTTTTTGCACTCAGTCTCCCACAGATCTACCCAAAGAGATTTTGGGACAATTGGGATTAAAAATCCAACATGCACTTCGCGCATTTACAGCAAACGACCGCAAGGCGATAAAAACTGCTTCTGAAAATTATCCAGAAACAGAATTTTATGACACTAAGGAAGTCATCACCACACTCGGAATTGGTGAAGCTTTCATCACCGCTCTCAGTCCCAAAGGAAGTCCCACCCCCCTAGTCCATACCCTCCTTGCCCCGCCGGCATCCCGAATGGGAATTTTGAAACCAGAAGAATTGGATTCTAAAATTAAAAAATCAGACCTAGTCAAAAAATACGAGACCACACTCGATCGGGAAAGTGCTCACGAAATGCTTTCTAAAAAAATGGAAACGATTGCCGACGAAACCGAGGCCGCCGAAGAAGAGTCAGGTGAGAAAAAAACCAAAAACAAACGCACCAAAGAAAAAGAAGATCCTAGTTTTGTAGAAACCCTGTCCAAAAACCCACTCGCCCGGGAAGTGGGTCGCACCGTTGCCAAAGAGGTCACAAGGGGACTTCTGGGAATGCTCGGAGTCACCCCCAAACGAGGCTCCAAACGCAAGAAAACCGGCCTTTTCGGCTTCTAGCTCTCGATTAGCACTCTTTGACTTAAAGTGCTTGACGATTCTTTGACCCAATCATTTTATGGTACCTGAGTTTAGCACTCTTTTTGGATTGTTGCTAAACTCGGAATCATTAGTAGATTGCATACAAGGAGTTACTCATGGCATCAATCAAACCTTTAGGCGACCGAGTGGTCGTAGAGCCAAAGAATGAGTCAGAAGAAAAAATCGGATCCATCATCGTTCCGGATACTGCGAAAGAAAAACCACAAGAAGGGAAAGTAATCGCTGTCGGACAAGGTCGTTATGAAGACGGAAAACTCGTTCCTTTAGAAGTAAAGGTAGGAGATACAGTTCTTTACGGAAAGTATTCCGGAACTGAAATCAAACAAGGCGGACGTGACCTACTCATCATCCGTGAAAGCGACATCCTCGGTGTTGTGACAAACTAATCATAGAAGGAAATAATCAATCATGGCTAAAACAATTGAATTTGATGAAACAGCTCGTAGAAAACTTCTTAGCGGAGTGAACAAACTTGCTAACGCAGTAAAAGTAACACTTGGACCAAAAGGTCGTAACGTAGTGATCGATAAAAAATTCGGTGCACCTACGATCACTAAAGACGGTGTAACGGTTGCTAAAGAAATCGAATTAGAAGACGCAATCGAAAACATGGGCGCGCAAATGGTGAAGGAAGTTTCTACAAAAACTAACGACATCGCTGGGGACGGAACAACAACTGCAACCATCCTTGCACAAGCAATCATCAACGAAGGTTTGAAAAACGTTACTGCGGGTGCAAACCCAATGGCACTCAAACACGGAATTGACAAAGCAGTTCTTTCTGCTGTAGAAGAAATCAAAAAACACGCTATTAAAATCAATAGCAAAGCAGAATACGCAAACGTTGCGACTATCTCTGCAAACAATGATCCAGAAATCGGTAACCTCATTGCTCAAGCTTTTGACAAAGTAGGTAAAGAAGGTGTGATCACTGTTGATGAAGCTAAATCAATTGAAACCACTCTTGATATCGTAGAAGGTATGCAATTTGATCGTGGATACGTATCACCTTATATGGTAACTGATCCAGAAGCAATGATCGCAACTTTTAACGATCCATTCATCTTAATTTACGACAAAAAAATTGCGTCTATGAAAGACCTTCTTCCTGTGCTCGAAAAAATTGCACAAGCAGGAAGACCTCTTGTCATCATCGCGGAAGAAGTAGAAGGCGAAGCTCTTGCGACGATCGTAGTAAACACTCTTCGTAAAACCATCCAATGTGTGGCTGTAAAAGCTCCTGGTTTTGGTGATAGAAGAAAAGCAATGCTCGAAGACATCGCAATCTTAACTGGTGGACAAGTGATTTCAGAAGACCTCGGAATGAAACTTGAAAACGCTGATGTGAAGATGCTTGGTCGCGCTAAAAAAGTGGTAGTGGACAAAGAAAACACAACCATCATCGAAGGTGCTGGTGCTTCTAAAGACATCCAAGGCCGCGTCAACCAAATCAAAAAACAAATCGAAGATACTACATCTGATTACGATCGTGAAAAACTCCAAGAACGCCTTGCAAAACTTGCTGGTGGTGTGGCTGTGATTCACGTTGGTGCTGCGACTGAAGTAGAAATGAAAGAGAAAAAAGCTCGTGTAGAAGATGCTCTTTCTGCAACTCGTGCGGCTGTGGAAGAAGGAATTGTTCCTGGTGGTGGACTCACACTACTACGTGCGCAAGATGCTGTAAAAGCTCTTAAACTCAGTGGTGACGAACAAACAGGTGCAAACATCATCTTACGTGCATTAGAAGAACCTATCCGTATGATCACTTCCAATGCTGGTCTTGAAGGATCTGTAATTGTAGAACAAGCTCGTGCCCGCAAAGGAAACGAAGGATTCAACGCACTCACTATGGTTTGGGAAGACCTAATCAAAGCTGGTGTGGTTGACCCTGCGAAAGTGGTTCGTTCTGCTCTTCAAAACGCAGCTTCTATCGGAGCTATGATCCTAACAACCGAAGTCACCATTACTGACAAACCAGAGCCTAAAGATGCTGCTGGCGCTGGTATGGGCGGCATGGGAGGAATGGGTGGTATGGGAGGAATGGGCGGCATGATGTAAATCATCCGCATGTTCTCTCTTTTGGCTGTTTGGACAAAATCCAAAAGGCCAAAACACCAAAGCCTTGGACTTATCATCCAAGGCTTTTTTTATGCCTTCACATGTAAGTGAATGATGGTGATATCATCGTGAGGTGCCCCCGATAGTCCTGTAAAATAATGAAAATTTTCAAGTATGTTGGCCATAGGATCTATCGATTGTTTGGCGATTGTATCAAGAAAGGATTTTGCTAGTCGTTTTTCACCGTATTCCAATCGATCTACGTTTTCCTCTTCTGTCAGTCCATCTGTATAAAATAAAAACTGGTCTCCTTTTTTGAAAGGATACTCCTCTTCTCCGTAAGTGAGCCCAGGTAAAATGCCCAGTGGTTTTCCTTTGGGTTTGATTTCGACAAGTTCTTTGGACTCTGCTTTCCAATGAAAAAAAGAAGGATGGCCCGCGCTAGAGACCATAAATTTCTGAGATTCCAAATCGATATGAAAATAGGTAGCAGTTGTGAAACGCCCAAAAGATTTTTTCACCAAATCCTCGTTCATCGCAGAGAGTAAAAACGAAGGGTTTGACCAATGTTTGAAGTGTTGGAAAAAAGCAAACTTTGAAAGAGAAGCGATGATGGAAGCACCAAGGCCATGACCCACAACGTCAGCAATTAAGATTCCAAATTTTCTTCCACCTAACGCCTGAAAATCGTAAAAATCACCCCCTACTTCATGGGATGGTTGGTAATAAACATGAATGTCCATCGGTTCCCAACGAGGTGGTGAGGGAGGAAGGATGGCACTTTGGATTCTAGCAGCTGTTACAATTTCCTTTTGTAAGGTGCCAAATTTAATCTCAGAATTTCGAAACAGGTTTTCACCATAAAGTGTCAGACAAATCACAAAGATAAAAAATCCCCAATGAGAAGAACGAGGAACCGAATCTAAAATTCCAAGAGAAGAAAGAATGTCATGTGCATTGAGGATAAAAAGAGCTGAAGCACCAACCACAAGTAAGATGGCCTTTGGTTTTTTAGCAACCACTTGACCCCAAGCGACAAAAATTTGAATGAGAAGGGTTGGTAAACACAACCAAACAAAAGTGACAATACCAACAGACATGGAAATGGTTTCAGTAAAGGCCAAACTCAAAATAACAATCGAAAACAATACATGAAACTGCCATAACATCCGAATGACATTCCACCTACCCACTCCCACCAATTGATCAAAAAAGTATAAACAACTAATAGGGATTAAAAATAATGTAGAAATAAAAATGATAAAACTTGGAAGAATGGAATCATAATAAAATAATCCAAAAAAACCAGATTGTGATAAAAAATGAATCCCCGATATAGAAGAAAACCAAGTGAAGGCAAGAAGTTGTTTTTTCTTTCTCCTTTCAAAAAGATAAAACGAAAAAAGTCCTAAAATTAAAAACAAAAATCCGAGTGAAGCAAAAGATTGTGTTCGGTTAGCAATTGCTTTGTGGTGATCCGTGGGATCTCCATATAAAGGAGGTTCCGAAAAACCCAAAGGCAAAATCCCATCGGAAAAAAATACAATGTAGATATGATTTCCTAAACATTCCTTAGGTAGATGTAAAATAGGAACAAAACTTCGATTATAAACAATCAGATCTTGAGAAGGAGAAATACCAGTGGAGGAATTACGAAAGAACTCTGTTTGTAATTTAGTTTCCCCACAGTAAGCATCAAAAAAAGTAACGAGTCCTCGGAGGAGAAGTGAAGGTTCGGCATAACCAATGGGATCCCGAAAACGAATCCGAGCCGAAAGATACTTGTGTGTGGGTTTTTCTAAACTCACATAAGGGATATGGTATGGTTGGTAATCTAAGGAGAGGTCTTCAATGGCCGGTTGAAAATAAGACAACTCCTCTTCAGAGAGAAACCGGTATTCCCAGCCAGAAGACCACTTAACAGATTTATATGGTAATAAAGAATCAAAACATGAGATAAAACAAAATAAAGGAAGGAGAATCAAAAAAAGTTTTTTTACATAGGTTCGTTCCATTCTGTTTTTTCTTTCTCCAATTTCTTCTTCAAAGACTTACGATGTTTGTCCTGTTTTTTCTTTCGAATTTTTTGGACAAGTGCATCCGATTCAGTTTGGTTCAAGTTTCGTTCCAGTTCTAAACACAACAGGTCTCTGGCTTTATAACGATTGAGACCTTGAGTTCTATAGACGGAACATTTGATTTGTTTCCCTGTGGGGATATGTACCAAGTGCACCGCAGTGGAAACTTTATTTACGTTTTGTCCGCCTTTGCCGCCGGATTTTATGAATCGTTCGCTTAGGTCTTTTTCAGAAATTCCTAGTACTTCCATCCGTCTCTGTAGTGATGAATTTTTTTCAACAGAAACGGGAAAGGTTAAGGGCATTTACAATAGGCCTTAGATAAAATTGGTCAAGAAATTTTTTTACTAAAGCTTAAGAAGGAGAGGAGGATTCAATTTCTAAAATGCGTTTGCGTAAATCAGAAGCTGTTTCATAATTTTCGATTTGAATGGCGTTAAACTTTTGGATGTACAATCCCACGAGTTCATCTCCCATCTTTCCAGGCACAGACAATGCTTTTTTAAAATTATCAATGTCAAGGGTTGGATGGTTGTTATGGAAATAGTCAACGATACGTTCCATCTTAAGCCTAGTAGCTTCACGAGCAATTCCTGAAGTGTTACGAAATTCGAGTGATAGGCTCGCTAATGTTTCTAAAGGTTCGCTAACTTGTTCCAAATGTTCTGTGAGGCTTGTGGTTTGTGTTTTCTTTTCTTTAGCCTTACAAAACTCCACATAACGCATTACCATGGAATTAAACTGTTCCATTCGTTCTTGGATGTATTGATTTGCCAACTCTTTGTTGTCTGGCATTTGAAAGTCTGGTAGTTGTACTACATCATATAGGTGGATGTTGTCCGCAAGGATCTTCATCAATTCCTCCTTGGAAGGCAAACCTACAGGAGGAAAGGTAACCACCGGGTAATTGTCCCCTATTTTTAAGAAACTAACAACCACATTGGAAGCTATGATTTTGCCACCGGGCGCAATCGGATTTTCTCCGAATACATGGCAGTATGCGATTAAGTTACCGGTAGGGTTTGGTTTGGAACCGCGTTCAAAATTCATAGTGTATCCTTTAGACTAAAAAAAGTGGAAGAAGAAACAAGTGATTTTTAATCTTCCCACTGCGCAATTTGGTCTTCTAAATTTTTTGCAATGCGGAAATAGGCTTCTTTTAAAGGAGATTCTTTTGCGTCAAGTAGGGCAGGTTTCCCAGATTCACCCGAACTCATGACATCCAGGGTCAGAGGGACCGATCCAAGTTCCGGAACACCCACTTGTTTGGAGAGTTTTTCCCCTCCTCCCTTAGAGAAAACGTCTGTTACATGGCCACATTTAGGACAAGCAAACCCAGACATATTTTCCACGATTCCAAGGATTGGTACTTTTACCTGTTTGAACATGGCAGCAGCACGTCCTGCATCGAGGACTGCTACTTCTTGCGGAGTTGTCACAATCACTGCCCCATCCAAATCAATCAGTTGGGCAAGTGAAAGTTGGACATCTCCTGTGCCTGGAGGTAAGTCGATGAAAAGATAATCTAACTCTCCCCAAACCACATCATATAAAAATTGTTCAATAGCCTTTCCAAGCATAGGTCCACGCCAAACAACAGGTTGGTCTTCTGTCACAAGAAAGGAAAAGGATATAAGTTTGATTCCATGTTTTTCGATGGGATAAATTTTATCTTCTTCGGACTTGAGCGCAACACGTCCATTGATCCCAAACATCTTTCCAAGAGATGGACCATAGATATCAGCATCAAGGATTCCCACCTTCTTTCCGTTCAGCGCCAATGTGGAAGCAAGGTTTGCAGTAACCGTTGATTTTCCAACCCCACCTTTTCCAGAACCCACAGCGATGACTTTTTTTACGCCAATGATTCTGTTCCCGTCTTCCATCTTTAGGTTTTGGTCTACTTCAAATTTAATTTTGACCTTACCGGCACCTTCGATTTTGGAGATGAGCTGTCTTGTTTGTGCTTCCAGTCCAATTTGTAATCGTCTATCAGCATTGGGAGTTTTGATAAGAATTTCAATCCCATCATCGGTGGGTGTAACGGCGGCAACCATTCCCAAACTAACGATGTCTTTTTTTAACTCAGGATGTTTCACCTGCATGAGTTGTCTTTGGATGGTTGTTAAATCTACTTTTGCATTAGCCATAATTTGTCCTTTAAATGACACCTTCCGATTCTTCATAAAAAATCGGACTTGTCTCAATGAATTTGTCTTCTGAATAAATGAAACGACGGTATTGGGTCGACTTTCCGACCTCTATGATATGAAAACCACATTCGTGATTTCTATCGGATAACCTTGTACTCGATGCTGAATTGACAATGGGAAACGGAGCACGGACTCCAGGAAGTTTGACCCAATTGGTGTGAGTATGTCCATGTAAATAAAGTTGTGGAGGGTTGGCTTTTAGTTTATCGATGACTTCCGCACGGTTTAACATACGGTGTCCTCTAGATTCAATTTCCGATTTTGGATTCCAAAGCGGATGGTGACAAACAAGAATATAAGGTTCTTTGACTGATTGGATGGTTTTTGTAATCACCTCAGGTGTCACATAACCATTGGCAGTGATTCGTGGGATGGCAAAATTGGAATCCCACCCAATAAAAACTTTTCCAGCAATTTTTTTAGAACGAATGTATAGGTTTGGATCTAAAGAGGTTCCCATCCATTCGCTGAATGTTTTTTCAAACAAAGGATTTGGGCCAATGGCTCGTTTTTGATAACGGTCATGGTTTCCAGGAATTAAGAACGTTTTGTCCGTAAGTAAAGGTTTTAAAATTTCTTTTGCGTTTTCAAACTCACCTGGGTGAGAAACATTTGTCAAATCACCGGAAATCACAAGAGCATCATATTCTAATTTACTAATAGCTTCAACCATAGCAGAAATTAGTACAAGTGGGTGTTTTGATTTACGTCTCAACCGATAGCTGAGATAACCGACTATGGCTTTACCACGAAGCGAAAACAAAGATAGTTTCTTCGGGAAATGTAAGTCGGAAATGTGAAGGATTTTCATTCGTTAATATCCATAATTCCGAGGATATCTCCTTTTTTCACTACCGATCCTTCTTGTATGATGATTTTTTTTAGGGTTCCCGAATGAGGAGATTCCACGGGAAAAGCTGCTTTGTCCGTCACAAGTTCGATCATTTCGTCCCCTTTTGACACGAAATCTCCTACCTTTAGGAGCCAACGAACCAATTCGATCTTTTCTGTATCACCCAAATCTGGAGTTTTTAAAAGGAATTCTTTCATGGACACAATCCTTTGTCACGGGAATGAAAACTGGTTTACAAAACCCTGTTTTCCCGTTTTTTTAACATAAAAGTTTAGCGAACCTCAATGGGAAACGAGAAAATCAAATATAAAGGCACCGAAATCATCGAAAACTTGGAAGGATTGATTCAAAAGGATTATTTCCATTTTGAGCTCCGAGGACTCACCAAGTCAACACGAGATATCGTCAATGAAGTAGTTCAAGGAATCTTAAACCGAGTTGGGGCAAACCCTCTCACTTCATTTCATTTGTTTAGCGGTCTGATGGAAGCCCTCCTCAATGCAGTAAAAGCAAACACGCGTTTTGTGATTTTTCAAGATGAACTTTTGAATAAACTCACAGCGCAGGGACAAACTCCAGAAGAAGAAGCAGAAGAGTTACTCGACATTATTTTAGAAACAGAACCACTTCGTGATGCCATGCAACGATATATCGTTCCTGACAAAATCAAAAAAGTGGTTCAAAAGATTCTAACTTTGTCTGATAAAAGAAAATCGAAAAAACACAATCTCACAATCGATGAAAAAGATTTTCTAACAATTGTTAAAGAAAAAGTTAAGAAGTATAACCTCAAAATCTCTATGAAAATAGAAATTAGACCTACTTCTGTATACATCCGAATTAGAAATGATTCTCCCATCATGGGGATGGATTTAAGCCGAATTCGAAAAAGTAGAGAGCGACATGCCGAACTTGCCAAACAAGGAAATTCTGCAGAGTTCTTTCGTCCGGACTTTTTGGATGAAAAAGAAAGTGCTGGGTTTGGGATTGCGATGATTGACGAAGGTTTTTATAACCTTGGTCTTGATCCTCTCGAATGTTTTGATATCCAAACCAGTAAAAAAACAACAACTGTTTACCTCAATTATCCTCTAGAAGCTCTTCAAAAGATGGAGTTTTGATACAGACAAATCTGGTAACATGGGAATCTTTCGAAGAAGAATACCGAAACACCGGTGGTTTTCTCTTCGAAGATTCTCTTTCAATTCCAGGTTATACCATTTGCGATTGGTATTTTGACTTACATGAGGAAATTCAACTCCTCTATTCAAAAAAAGAAAATCTATTCGAATCCATTACAAACAACTTATCGAAGTTAGATGAATTTAGAAAAACAGGATATTTTCCTTGTGGAGCACTGTTTTTTGAATTGGGATATTTTTTTATTGAAGGTTTAGATTTTGAATCTTCTGGGCTCGAAGAAGGAACTCCCCTACTCCACTACACAATCTATAAACAAAAAAAAAGAATCCAGTATCCAAACCCAAATCATACACAAAGAGATCAATCCACTAAACAAAACATTGATATCCTTTGGACAAAAGATACTTACAAAGAGAAATGGGAAAAAACAAAAGATGCTTTGCTCTTGGGTGAAAGTTATGAATTGAATTTATGTTTTCCTATTTCCTTATCAGTCGAAGGAGATTTGTTTTCCTATTACCAATCTTTAAAATCAAAACAAAAAACGAAATACTCTGCCTTTTATCCTTTTAAAGACAAAAGGATTTTATCTTTTTCCCCTGAATTATTTTTTGAAGTAAAGGGAGAAAATATCCAAACAGAACCAATGAAGGGAACGATCCTTCGCGGGAACACATCCAAACAAGACGAAGAAAATAAAAACACACTACTATCTTCAGCCAAAGAAAGAGCAGAGAATGTAATGATTACAGATCTTTACAGAAATGATCTAGGCAGGATCGCCAAACAAGGAACAGTTGTAGTTACGGATCTTTTTTTAGTCAAAGGGTTAGAAACAGTTTGGCAAATGGTTTCCAAAGTAGAGGCGAAATTAAAAAATCCCTTCCAGTGGTTTCCCATCCTCCAAGCCTTATTTCCTTCTGGATCTGTCATTGGAGCTCCCAAACGCCGATCTTTTGAACTTTTACGGGAATTTGAAGGAAAAAATCGAGGACTTTATACAGGAGCTCTATTCGTATCAGAGATGTTAGATGGTGCTCCTTGGATTCGATCCAGTGTTACCATTAGAACAATCGATTTTAGAAACGAAGGAAATGTTTGGATGGGAAATTACGGAGTGGGAAGTGGAATTACCGTCCTCTCCGATGCGGAAGCTGAATATGAAGAATGCCTAGCCAAATTAAAATTCATCTCCAACCCCAACCTTCCTCAATTCGAAATTTTAGAAACTCTACGGTTTGGTCATGGAAAGTATTTTTTAAAAGATCTCCATTTGGAACGAATGGAACTAACGGCAGTTCGGTTAGGATTTCCTTTTTCCAAAGAGAAGGCGGAAGCCAGTTTAAAAGAACATCCCCACCCTTCAAAAGGGGGAGAAGTTTTTCGTATCCGTTTTTTACTGAATGAAAGGGGTGAATTTCGTTTGGAAAGTTTCCCTTTCACAAAACCCAAAATTCGTCCGAGAGTCCGACTAGGAATGGCAAGTCGGCCAGTAGATACTGGCGATTTGTTTTTATACCACAAAACAACGAACCGTTCATTTTATCATGAGATGTTAGAAGAATGTAAAACCAAATCCATTGATGATTGTGTTTTATTTGATACAAATGACCAAATCTTAGAAACCAATCTCCGTAATCTTTTTATCCGCAAAGGAAAGTTTTGGTTCACACCACGATTAGAAACCGGAGGCCTTCCCGGTGTCTTTCGGAAGACTCTACTCCAAAAGGGATGGGTGAAAGAAACAGATCTTTATAAAACCGATCTGGAAAAAGCCGATGAGATTCTTGTAGGAAATTCCCTTCGCGGTTTCGAAAGAGTGGAACTGATTCTTGAATAAAGAATAAACAGGTAAAATATGATTCTACCTGTTTACCAATTTCATTATAGAATGAATCGACTCAAATCCTTGTCTTCAACAATTCCTTTTAGTTTGGAAGACACATAACCCTCGTTAATGACAATTTGTTTTTTGTCCGGAGGAAGATCCGGGGCATCAAAACTTGTATCTTCCAAAAGTTTTTCCATGATGGTATTGAGTCTTCTGGCACCAATGTTTTCATTTTTTTCATTCATCTGAAACGCTAGTTTCGCAATCTCTGTGATTCCATCGGTTGTATATTCAATCTTTACTCCCTCTGTCGCAAGGAGAGCCTCATATTGTTTGGTGAGGGACGATTTAGGAGTCGTGAGGATTTTCACAAAATCAGATTCAGTGAGTGTTTCTAGTTCCACACGGATGGGAAACCGACCTTGGAGTTCCGGGATCAGATCCGAAGGTTTTGTCATATGAAAAGCACCCGCAGCGATAAAAAGAATATGATCCGTTTTAATGGGACCAATCTTTGTATTCACAGTGGATCCTTCCACAATCGGAAGTAAGTCTCTCTGGACTCCTTCCCGGGACACATCGGCCCCTTGCCTTCCTTCTCGACCTGCAATTTTATCAATTTCATCTAAAAAGATAATTCCCATCTCTTCCACACGCCTGACGGCTTCCGATTGGATTTTGTCGGCATCGATGAGTTTTTCTGCTTCCGATTCAGTGAGGAGTTTCCGAGCATCAATTACCTTTACCTTTCGTCTGCCAGATTTTTTAGGCATCAAATCACCAAGTAAACTCTGAAGTTGGTTGTCCATATCTTCCATATTCCCAGCACCAAACACTTGCAACATGGGCATTCCTGATGGTGCCGAAGGTTTGGGAATATCGATTTCAATTTCTTGTTCGTTAAGAATCCCTTTGCGAAGTTTTTCTCTAAACTTTTCTCTGGATTCTTGATAACTGGTTTGCCTTTCTTTTTCTTCTGGATTCAGATCTTCTTCTTTTTTGTGGAAGATGGGTGGTAAAATCGCATCGAGGACAATCTCTTCTGCTTTTTCGACTGCTTTGTCTTTCACATGGTCACGATATTCGGCTTTCACCAAATTTAAGGCACCCATGGCCAAATCGCGAATCATAGATTCTACATCGCGGCCTACATATCCGACTTCTGTATATTTAGTTGCCTCTACTTTTAAAAAAGGAGCGCCACATAACTTTGACAGACGGCGAGCAATTTCTGTTTTCCCCACACCTGTTGGCCCAATCATAATGATATTTTTCGGATAAATTTCTTCGCGGAGGGATTCGTCAAGTTTACGCCTTCTGGAACGATTCCGAAGGGCCACAGCCACGGCTCGTTTTGCTTTGGTTTGCCCAATGATGTGTTCATCTAATTTTTCCACAATTTGCCGTGGAGTTAATTCCTCAGCCGGATTCTCTGAACCAAGAACTTCTGCTAGAATGGTAGGGTATGTCATTTTATAATTCCTCAATCACCAAATTATGGTTTGTATAAATACATATATCAGCTGTAATCTTCATCGCTTTTGTGATGATATCTTTTGGATCCATATCCGTGTTTTCCACAAGAGCACGGGCAGCAGAAAGAGCAAAGTTCCCACCGGAACCAATGGCAAGCACTCCATCATCCGGCGAGATGACGTCCCCCGTTCCTGAAATTAAAAAAGATTCATTGGCATCACAAACAATGAGAAGGGCTTCCAGTCTACGTAACATCCGGTCCATCCTCCATTCACGAGCGAGTTCCACCGCTGCTCTCGAAACAGATCCACCATGTTCGATTAATTTTTTTTCAAAAAGTTCAAAGAGTGTGAAGGCATCGGCAGCACTCCCAGCAAATCCAGCAATCACCTTACCATTGTAAAGTCTTCGGACTTTTTTGGCGGTATGTTTCATCACGGTATTACCCATGGACACTTGACCGTCACCGCCTACAGCAATTTTACCATTTTTACGAACCGAAAGGATGGTCGTTGCGTGAATTGTTTCCATACGGATAAAATTCCAAATTGGTGAGGGTTGTCGAGAAAAATGGGGGTTACTTTCTTTTGATGAGAACCATTTGGTTCCCCACTTCAAAAGATTGGTCGAGAAAATAATAATCGGTGAGTTCTCGAATCATAAAAAGTCCAATCCCATGTTCGCGGTAATCACTCAGGTCAAAACTACGAAGGTCTTTTGGTTCTACTTTTTTTCCATAGTCCCTAAGTTTGATTTCAACCCTGTCCTTATCAAATTGCATTTCAATAAAAATAGGTTTGTTTGGTTGGTTTGAATAGGCATGGCGAATGATATTCACAATGGCTTCCCCGATCACCAGTTTTAAATCCATGGAATCAAAAAGGGAAAATCCATGTTCTAAACATAGATTAAAAAAGTAGTTACGAGTGTGGGAAACAAAACGGGGGTTGGAAGGGATTTGGATACGGACTACTTTACTGTAGTCCGTGGGTTTATTTTGGTTCGACATTATCCTCTCGGATGGAATTTCTTATGAACTTCCTTCAGAGTTTTATTTGCCATGTGGGTATAAATCTGAGTCGTTGAAATATCGATATGACCCAAAAGTTCCTGAACCGATTTGAGATCCGCGTGGTTCTCCAGTAGGTGCGTAGCAAACGAGTGACGAAGAGTGTGTGGGGTTACTTTTTTCTTAATTTTTGTGCGTTTGATGTAGTGATTCAAAAGGCGCCATACCGACTTACGGTTGATATACGATCCTTTTTTAGAAACAAAAACAAATTCACAAGTTCTTTTTTTCAAAATTTCTGTGCGGCTTTCAACAAGATATTTTTTCAAAATCTCCAAAGACTTTTCACCAAAAGGAACTAGTCGTTGGCGTCCACCCTTACCTTCTACAGTAATCGTCATGTTTTCCATATCGATATCTGTCATCTTTAGGTTACATGCTTCTGAAATACGAAGTCCAGATGAATAAAGAAGTTCAAAGATACATTTGTCACGAAGTTCGTACAAATTGTCCTCTTTGATATTACGAAAGAGTTCATCAATCTCGCTTTGCGTTAAATAATCAGGAATGGTTCTTGCGACTTCCGGAGTTTCGATTTTTTCGGTTGGATTGGAATCTAACCTTTTTTCATCGCGAAGGTATTTGTAAAATTGGCGGATAGCGACAACTTCACGAGCCAGTGTTTTTGCAGAGATCTTACGTTCTCTTTCTTCTTCTAGAAAACGCATGATATCGTTTGCTTTTACTTCTAAGAAGTTGATATGTTCCTTTTCTAAGAAGATCGCGAACTTGTTAAGATCGTATCCGTAGGAATATATCGAATTATCGCTCAGTCCTTTTTCTACGGACAGGTATTCTTGGAATGTTTGTAAAAGCTGATTTTGAGAAACTGGCAATTTGGAACCCATCTTTACTCTCTTATGTTACTTAAAGAGTCGGACAAAAAGCTTAAAGAGACTTATTATTTTTTTTGCCACAAATGGCTATGTCAGGAAAAAAGGAGATGTGGTTCATAGAAACTCCCTTATTTTTTTACTCACGTTTGCCGCAGTGTTAGTCGTTAATTGCGGCCGAAAGGAAAGATCCCTTTTTGAAGAGGGAAAAAAATGGGAAATGGTAGGAGAAAAAACCAAAGCCCTCTATTACTACGAACTTTCCCTCCGAGAGAACCCTGACTACGATCCCGTTCTGAAACGAAACGGACTCCTGCTTGCGGAGAGCAACCAATCCATCGCCACTGCCATTTTTTATTTGGAAAAGTATCACAAACAGAAGAAGGACGACACAGAAGTACAACGTGAACTCTTCCGGCTCTATCTTACCACAGGATACGAAAAAGAGGCGTTGGAAATTTTAGAAGAAATTCGTTTCCAAGGAAAAAAAGAAACTTTGGAGTTTTTCGAAACCACCTACCTTTGCCTTACCAGAGGGTTCAAACAGAAGGACTACCTACTGACCTTAGAAAAAAGCCCTCTTTCCGGGGATCCCTACTATGCACCGTGGGTCCGGGCTTGCGAAACAAAATAGACAGGAATCCTGGAAATCCCGTCTAAACAATAAAGAACAAGATACAGAATAGGAGAAATTATGAACCATAAAGTTGTCATCATCGGATCGGGTCCTGCAGGACATACAGCGGCCATTTACGCGGCCAGAGCCAATCTAAACCCGGTGATGTATGAAGGATTTATGGCAGGGGGAGTTGCTGCCGGTGGACAGCTCACCACTACTACGGAAGTGGAAAACTTTCCTGGTTTCCCAGAAGGAATCGATGGAACCAAACTCACCCAACTCTTCCGGGAACAATCCGTAAAATACGGAACTACCATCCACACCCAAACCATCACTAAGGTGGATTTTTCCAAACGCCCTTTTACCATTTGGTCTGACGACGAAGAAATCAAAGCCGATTCCATCATCATTGCGACAGGCGCCACTGCCAAACGGATGCATGTCCCAGGGGAAGAAACCTACTGGCAACGCGGGATCTCTGCCTGCGCGGTTTGTGATGGTGCCCTCCCCATCTACCGGAACAAAGCTCTTGCTGTTGTGGGTGGAGGTGACTCCGCAGTGGAAGAAGCAAACCATCTCACTAAGTTTGCGTCCAAAGTGTACTTAGTGGTCAGACGTGACCAACTCCGTGCCTCTCAAATCATGCAAAAACGGGCCATGGAACATCCCAAAATTGAAATCCTTTGGAACCAAACCGTTGTAGAAGCCAAAGGTGGAACAAGCGGGCTTAGCTCCATCGTGCTGGAAAGCACTCTCGACAAATCCAAAAAGGATTTAGAGGTAGGTGGACTTTTTTATGCGATTGGACATGTTCCCAATACACAAGTCTTCCAAGGACAATTGGATTTAGATGAAACCGGTTATATCATCACAAAACCGGGAACCACTCAAACCAATGTGGAAGGTGTGTTTGCAGCAGGGGATGTGCAGGACAAAGTGTACCGCCAAGCCATTACCGCATCAGGTAGCGGTTGTATGGCAGCACTCGAAGCCGAACGTTGGTTAGAAGGTCACTAAGGAGTGACCGGTTTACCATCCGCATCCTTATAGGACTTTGAGTCCAAACTAAAAAATATCACCGAATCTCCCTTCGGTGATATGTATTGTTTTTTCCCATCTTCCCACTCAATGAGAGTAAAACCAGATCCCCGAAATAAAATTTGGTTTCCAGGAAATACATTGGCTTCCCATGAATCTCCATACCACCGATAATTCCCATTTTTCCAAAGATAAAAATAACTAGAACTTGGCCCAAGGAAATCCCCTTCTAACTTTCCTGAAAATGGTTCGATATTTGCCGAAAAGATTTTTTGCAAACTAGGTATTTGCGTATAAGACTTGATCTCCAAAGCTGATTCAGGGAGAGAAAAACCTTTGTCTAAAAAAGTTTTTAATTCAAGAGGGAATTTAGAATTCATCACAGTATATCCAGCTAACTGGAGTTTTTTGCCATCTTTTAAAAAAAGATCTTTTTCTTTTTCAAAACGAGACAAACTGTCCTTTAAAATTTGATCAGGTGAAACACCAGTGGCGTTTTGCAGAGCGAGGGCCGGAGCTGTACCCACACAAGTTTCTTTTTGGTAAGATATGATGGCCTCTTTTCCATAAGTTTCATGGATATGTTTCACCAGTAGTGGCCCAATGGAATAAGGAAGCAAATCTCTATATTTAGCATCTAACAATGCTTTGAAGGTTTTAGGAACCTTGTTTTCTCGAATTAACTTTTCTGCATCATTATAGATGTGGAATTGTTTTCTTTCATAAAACTTTGCTTCTACATAATTGGCGAGACCCTCTTCAAACCAAGGATCTAAAATATCAGTTTGTGGGAATTTGCCAGTTTCTGTTTGGATTTTTAAACAAGAGATTTGTTCTAAATTATGAACTGCTTCATGGTAAAACACTCCAAAGTGAAAACGACGGAGGGCATCCGCATCAAACTCAGGATTTCCAGTGGCTTTAGGCATTTTTTCCCCGCAACACATAGTGATAGAATCTCTTCCGCCAAACCCACCTTCTTCCGATCCACCAGGGATATCAGCCCCAATGTACTTCTTAATATCCTCATACTCATCAAATAACAAAACAGGAATTTTCCCTCGGTTTTCTAATGAAAACTCAGATTTAACATATTGTAGGAAAGGTTTGATTTTAAAATTGCCACCAAACGCACGTATATACTCTGACCATTTTTCTGATCCATAAAGTATATAATTCCCAAATTCTAGTTTTGGTTTTCCAAATTCTGATTCTTTGACAAGAAGGTAGTTTTCAAAATTTAAAGGTTTTTGGTAAATGAAGTCATATTCTTTTCTATGAACAATCCAATACTTTGTGATTTTTGTTAGATCTGGATAATTCCAAACTAAGGTCGGCGAACATCCATTACATGACTGGGGAGCGGAAGTGAATCCAACTCCAGAAGGAAAATCTAATTTAAATGTTCCATTGGCCCATTCTGTATAAACACTACCATCTGCTCGTTTCCACTGGTAATGGTTTTTGGCCCATTGGTAAACCTCTCCCCCATCTGGTCCATTGTAATAACCAGGCGCTGGTTCTAAAAATCCCAATTTTAAATCTTCTAGTTTTGGTTCTTGGAGTCTTTCGACAGTTAGAGAGGAAGTGGGAGCAGTCTCCCCAAAATCAAAATATAATACATCGCTACCCTGCCCTCGTTTGAGAGGAACAGCGGTACGTTCTGCATCCGAAAAGATAACAGTTGTTAAAAGAATTAAAACAATGGGTAAAAATTTCCGAACCATGGGCATACGTCAGTCTCACTAAACGCACTCATGTTCTCCTTAAATTTAGACCCTGTCAAGTGGATTAAACGGCGTTTTGGTTCCTATACGCGATCGCAATTTGACCTGTGCGAGAGATTTCACGAATTCCAAATGGTTTGATTACAGAAATCACATTCGTCACCTGTCTTGAATTTCCAGAGAATTCAATCAGAAGGGAATCTTCCGTGATTTCTAAAATTTTAACATCGAATCCATTACAAATGGTAAGGGCTTCACTTCGGTTTGTTTCGGTGATGGAAAAAGAAATGAGAACAAGTTCTCTTTGTACAGAACTCGCATAAGCCATATCCTGGACTTTTAATACATCCGGCAATTTGAGGAGTTGGTTTTTCACCTGCCCAACAATAAAATCATCCCCATTCAGAACGATTGTCATCGAAGATACATCCGCATTGTCAGTCACACCAACAGCAATCGAATCAATATTGTAACCTCGGCGAGTGAAGAGACCAGAAACATGGCTCATCACACCTGGGTGGTTATTTACTAAAATGCTTAGAGTGTGTTTCATTTTTTTAATTTCCCCAAGTCTTTGAATTCGATTAGGTCTTGTTGTGATTTTCCAGCAGGGATCATCGGGAACACTTTTTCTTCCGCAGGGATCATGACTTCAATCAGAGCCGATCCATTGTCTTTTAAGAAAAAATCCACACCCTTATCGATTTCGGATTTATGTTCGATTCGCATGGCTGGAATCCCATAAGCTTCCGCTAGTTTCACAAAGTTTGGATTGTAAGTCCATTGGGACTCACTGAAACGTTCTTCATAAAATAGTTCCTGCCATTGGCGAACCATTCCGAGAAAGTTATTATTAAAAAGTAAAATTTTCACACCTAAGTTTGATTGAGCAATGGTTGCTAGTTCCTGGATACACATTTGGAAGGAACCGTCCCCAGTTACACAGATGACCATTTTATCAGGATTTCCAAACTTCGCACCAATGGCTGCGGGGAGTCCATACCCCATAGTACCAAGGCCTCCCGAGGTTAACCAAGTATTTGGTTTATCAAAAAGATAATACTGGGCCGCCCACATTTGGTGTTGGCCGACATCTGTGGAAACAATGGCCTCACCCTTTGTTTTGGTATACACTCTATGTAAGAAATCTTGTGGTTTGATGCTGTCTCCACTGTTATCAAAATCAAGTGGATGGTTTTTCTTTAAACTTTGGATATTATCAATCCAAGAAGTGCGGTCTCCCCCTTTCACAAAAGGAAGGATTTCACGAATGGCATCCTTTAGATCCCCATGAAGGATATAATCCACATTGATTCGTTTGTTGAACTCTGCGGCATCAATGTCCACATGGGCGCGAACTGCATTCGGCGCAAAGTCTTGGTATTTGGCAACTCGGTCATCAAACCTGGCACCTAAATTTAAAATATAATCACATTCTAACACTGCTTTGTTGGCATAAGCAGTTCCATGCATTCCAAGCATTCCCACAGAGAGTGGATGGGTTCCAGGAAATGCACCAAGTCCCATAAGAGTTGTGGTCACTGGTGCATTTGCTTTTTCAGCCAATGCTTTGATTTCTGCA
The DNA here is from genome assembly GCF_004769235.1 of Leptospira kanakyensis. Lineage (NCBI taxonomy): Bacteria > Pseudomonadati > Spirochaetota > Leptospiria > Leptospirales > Leptospiraceae > Leptospira > Leptospira kanakyensis. The sequence goes on from NZ_RQFG01000012.1 coordinate 114,314, forward strand.
GAAGCAAAAGAATTGATAGCACCACCACCCACATAGAGTAACGGGCGTTTGGCTTGGTTGAGTGCTTCCGCAAATTCTTGCGGGTCACCCTTTACCTTTGGTCTTTCGTAATGATGAGGAGCGATTTTGAGCGAAGTTGCTTTTCTGACAGTTGTTTTTTCTAATTGCACATCTTTTGGAAAATCCAAAAGCACAGGACCTGGTCTTCCTCCCATCGCAATTTTAATGGCCTCTTCAAAATGACGAGAAAGATCATCTGCCTTTTTGATCAGTGCATTGTATTTGGTAATGGGGATTGTGATTCCAAAAATATCAGCCTCTTGGAAAGCATCGGTTCCAATGGCATCTGTGGAAACCTGGCCCGTAATGGCAAGGATGGGAATGGAATCTAATTTGGCGTCCGTAAGACCTGTGATTAAATTGGTAGCACCAGGACCCGAGGTTGCGATACAAACACCTAACTTGCCTGTAGAACGAGCATACCCTTCCGCCATATGAATGGCACCTTGTTCGTGACGAACAAGGATATGTTTAATTTTTTTACTATGATAGAGTTCGTCGTAGAATGGGAGGATGGCACCACCAGGGTATCCAAAGACGATTTCAACACCCGCTTCTTCCAATAATTCGACCATAAGCCGACCGCCAGTAATTGCTTCGGTTGTAGATGACATACGTTTCCCCCCTAATGTCATTTCTGCAAAAAAGAGCCTGATGTCAATGTTCTCACGTTTTTGAGTCGATTTTTACTGTCTAAAAAGGAATGCTGAAAATTGGACAAGAATATGGAAAATGCTGAGATTGAAAAACCACAAGAAGATGAAAAATTCACAAAAATAAAAGCCCTTGCCAAAGAGGCGTATCGTTTTCTTGATCAAGGCAGATTTAAAGAAGCCAAAGAACGATTAGACATATTACTTGATGAAGACCCTTCCAATACATACGGGCTTGTAGGACTTGGTGACTATTACGCAAAAACCAAACAACCCGAACAAGCCATCCAATACTATCGCAAATGTTTGGCCGGAGATACAACGAATAAGTTTTCTCTTATGGGCCTAATGAATGCTTATAGGGATTTAAATAGCCTCAAACGAATCATTGAAGTGGCAGAAGAATTTCACCACATAACAATCACAGATGCAAGTATACTTTCGCGTGTGGCGGACGCCCATAGAAAACTAAAGAATTTTAAAGAATCAGAAGTTTATTATATGGAAGCACTCCAAATCAATCCCAGTGACCAGTATGTCATTGTGGGCCTTGGGCATTTGTATTTTGCCTGCCAGAGATATGTAGATGCCATCCAGTGGTGGGAAAAATTACTTTCAAGCCAACCAAACAATATCAAAATCCTAACAGAAATTGGAAACAGTTACCGTAAAATCAAAGACTTTGACAAAGCAGTCCTTTATTACGAAAGAGCCAAAGAACTGGATCCCAAAAACTTTTTTGCACTCTACGGCCTTGCGGAATCCTATCGTGGGAAAAAAGATTTTAAAACTGCCATCACCTATTGGGAAAAAATCCTTGAATCGGATCCTGACAACAAACTCATCATCAACCGGTATGCGGATTCCCTTCGAGGACTTGGGAACTACGACAAAGCACTTGAATGTTTTAATAAAATTCTTGCCAGTGGTGATGATTACTTTGCCTTGCTGGGAAAAGCGGCCGCATTACGTCTGATTGGTGACTTAGAAAAAGCGGAAGAAATTTATTTAGGACTACTTTCCAAATCGCCGAGTGATCCGAGACCTGCCCTAGAACTTTCTGACCTTTGGGACATTATGGGAAAAAAACCACAGGCCATCAAACTTCTGGAAGACCTAGCGAAGAAAAATCCTTCGAATGAATCCATCCGAGAAAGGATAGAATACTTAAAAGATTAAGATCCAACCCTACATAGCTTCATTTGAGAAAGCAGACCAACCATATACTTATTAATACTAGATTAGATATGGGAGGTCTATACTACTTTCGACTTTGAATGAACGACTATTTCAAAACACCTTTAGCGTTTGCTTCAACTAATACTGAATTGATCAAATCCTTTTGGCATTTGTAAACTTCATTCGACAAAGATTTAAACGGGTAAACAAAAATCAGAGTTAAGTGACTCCAGGTAGAAACGGAGTCTCTTTTTTGAATTTTTGCAATTTCCTTTCCACTTTTATTTTTAAAAGTAGCTTCTACTACAAATTCGTCTGTTGCAGAGGAAGGGAACAGATACAGAGTCAATCCGGTAATTATAGAAAGCCCTTGGCTAAATTGACCATTGTTCTGAATGTTGATGTCAACAGACAGATCAGTAGACTTTTCATTATTTTTTACATCAGAAAACAACGATGATGCGGTGAATTCCGCTTTCACTACATTGGCCCAGCTTCCAAGCGCATTTGCATTCTGCGGAACAGGTTGGTTCTCATTCAATTTAACTTGTCCTGTTACGACAAAAGAAATGCTTTTTTTTGCACCAGCAGACGGTTCGATTTTCTGGTAACTAACATTCCCTTCACGAAATGTAGCACAAGAAAACACCAACAAAAAAACGATTAAAGACAAAAGCTTGTTCAGATGTTTCATAGCCAAATATATGATTACGCGATAGGAAAACGCAAGATGTTTTTTGAGGAAAAGGCATACTTTTAAAAATATGTTACAGTTTGTAACAAACCTAATCCGAGGAAGGATTGAATACCTAAAAGACTAAAAAAAATCCAACCTGAGACAAAAGTCAAAGGTTGGATTCTGTTCCTAAAAGAATAAAAACCTACCACACCCCCTTATGGAGCAATGGTTTTGAGTAGGCTTAAATCTTCTTTTTTAAATACTTTAATAGTAGTTTTGTCACCTTCTTTCGGTTTGCCGGTCACATAGACTTTATCCCCAAAAAATGTGAGTTCCGAGTTTTCTTCTACAGCTTCTTCTGTTCTTTTCTCAAAAGTTAAGTCTGACTTAAAACGAGAAACATGGTATTTGTCTTTTACCTTTTCAATCACGTAGATTTTGTCTTCACGATTGATCATAGGAGTTCTCCAGAAAATGTCCGCAGACTCGCTTGTTTTTTTCACACCGAGTTTATCCGGATCAAGTAACACGAGTTTGTGTTTTCTATTTTCTACTTTTTCTCCGTCATAACCAAGAACAAGAACCCCTTGGTTTGCAATTTCTTTAAATTCCTTAGAACAAATATTGTTATAAGAACTTTTATAAAGAGCATCATCTTTTGCCGGATCAATCGCCCAAAGTTCATTCGAATAATGACCATCTGTATCGTATTTGATAAACTTCATAAAAAGAATTTTGTTGTTCACAACATTGTCACTTTGTTCTTCTTTTTTCTTCAGTTCTTCTTTGGTTTGTGCGAGTTCTGTTTTTAACTCTTCTACTTTCGCTTCCACCTTTTGAACAGTATCGTCTTTTTTGGCTGTATCACCAGAAGTGGTGGTTCCGGTTCTTGCTTCTTCTTTTTTAGCGATTTGTTCTTCTTTTTTACTGAGTTCTTCTTTCTTTGCCTCTACAGCTTCTGATTTTTTATCAGTGTCTTTTTTCTCTTGTTCGATTTTTTTGACTTCTTCTGTTTTCTTTTCAATCTCTGCTTTGTTTTTCACAGGATCTTTTTTTAACTCGTTGAGACTTGCGACAGTTTCTTGTTCCTTTTTCTTCAGAGCGTCTTTTTTATCTTGGAGATCTTTTTGTTCGTTCGCTACTTCTTGTTTTTTATCTTGCAGAACCTTTTTTTCTTCTTTGAGTTTATCGGTTTGCAACTTGTCCATTTTTTTGGCTTCTTCTTCCATCTTCTGTTTGGTAGCAGGATCTTTTTCTTTATCCTTCACCGTTTTGTTGACGTCTTTTTCTAACTCATCAGTGGTCAGATCCTTTCCACTATCTTTTAAGATATTTCCTTCGATCGGAATGATGATTTGAGTTTTTCCTGGCCAATTTTTATAAACAGTATCGATTCCTAATTTGTCAGGGGAAGTAGCTGCAATCACTCCCTCTGTATATTTTTTCGTAAAAAACTTGGAGTCTTTTCTATGTGTTGCATTGTAATAGAGGACGTACTGCGCCAAAGTCTCGGAGTTCCCTGCTTTGTATTGGAAAGATTTTTCTACATAGGCTGCAATGATCCGAGCGATGGAATTGACATGGTCAAAACTTTGCGACTCCGAAAGTGTTAGGATGTCTGCTCCTAGTTTTCCGTCGGCACCAGGCACAACTCTTTGGATTTTGACTCCGTCGACTGTGGCCGTATTTTCTTTTGCCAAGGTTTCAGCGAGTTTACGACCAATTTCGGTATTTTCTTGGATAATGTCATCAGATGCCTTACGTAAGGAGCGGTTGATGAATTCGATTTTTTTGGAACCCTTAATTTCGGACTCGCCGAGTGGGGCTTTGGATTGGGCTGTCAGCGAAAGACTGACGAAAGTTAGACAAATGATGATGGAACGAGAAATTCTCATTGTTTCCTCACGAAAATTGGGGTAAAGATGCCCACAAGATTAACAACCTTTGTGATTCTGCAAAGCAAGTTTTAGAATAAAAATCTATTTACCGGGGGGTGGATCTTCAAAATTCTGTGGGAGAATGCCTACATTTACGCACAGAGTCTTCAATTTTAATGCTGGCCCTGCCATGTTGCCCACAGAAGTCATGGAGGAAGCGCAAAACCAGTTTCTAAATTACAAAGGAACCGGAATGTCTGTAATGGAAATGAGCCACAGAGGAAATGTTTTCCAAAACATTTTGGACGAATCTCTCAGTGACTTAAGGGAATTACTCGATCTACCATCCCGTTATGCGGTGGTTTATTTTCCAGGTGGGGCAACTTTACAGTTTTCAGCCATTCCTTTTAACTATTTAAAAGCGGGAGAATCGGCTGATTTTGCTCTAACTGGTGTTTGGGCCAAAAAAGCTTATGAAGAAGCAAAGAAATTTTACCCCAATGTGAAATCCATTTTTAATGGGGCCGATTCCAAATATATGGAACTTCCCACCATCACTGATGAAGTCGTGAATGAGGGAGCCAAATATGTATATATCACATCCAACAATACCATTTATGGAACTAGGTTCAAAACATTTCCAAAATTAAAAAAGGCTCCTCTTTTTGCGGATATGACAAGTGAACTTCTGAGCCGCAAACTCCCCATAGAAGATTTTTCTGTCATCTTTGCGGGAGCTCAAAAAAACATTGGGCCTTCTGGACTCACCCTTGTCATTTACGACAAAGAAAAATTACCAACTCTCGATCACCCGATCCCGAATCTAATGAACTTTGCTCTGATGGAAAAAAATGGATCATTGTACAACACACCACCCACCTATTCCATTTACATTGCGGGCCTTGTTTTTAAATACCTAAAACGAGAAGGTGGCCTTGCAGTGATGGAAGCCAAAAACGAAAGGAAAGCTAAAAAATTGTATGATGCCATTGATGCATCCAATCTTTTTTATGCACCGGTTCCTAATGAATTTCGTTCGGCTATGAATGTTGTTTTTAGAAGTCATAACGATAGTTTGGATCCCAAGTTTTTGGCACTTGCCGAAGAACAAGGGTTTGCTGGACTCAAAGGATACCGCGACGTAGGTGGTTTCCGAGCCAGTATCTACAATGCGATGCCGGAAGAAGGTGTAGATTCTCTCATATCTTTTATCAAAGAATTTGAAAGAACCCATGGGTAAATTTTCCAAATCCTCTTTAGTTTTCCTTCTTGTTTTTTCCTATTCTCTTTCTGGACATTCTCTTTGGATTCCAGAAGGAAGTTTAGGTTGGAAGGAAGCTAAAGATTGTTATTTGCCATTAACAAAGGAAATCCCTCCCGGTGCGATCAGTCCCAATATCCTCAATTTGGATCGAATTAAAATGGGAGAATTTGCAAAAGAGTCAGCAGAACTTAGGCTTTCTTCCCTAGAATGTTTTTTTGAGAAAATTAAAGACTTACCTTTAGAAAATACGAAACCAGGCAAATTTGGTGAATATTTTGCACCTTCTCTTCTTTCAGGAAAAGAAAAAGAAGAAAGTTTTTTTACTTACGAATGGAGAATCCTTCTTTCGGATTCCAGGCCATACCCACTCACACCAGGGGAAGTAAATTCCGCCAAACAATGGCTAGAGTCTCATACAGAAATTAAAAACGAAATTACAAATCTGTCGATCGAATACCTAAACGAAAAAAATCCAAAGGAAAAACATTCACGTTATTTGGATTTATTCACAGGATATTATGGAAGTTTACTGAGAGAAAGAGACAAGTTTTTACTCTCCCTATCTTTGGAATCATTGAAATCATACACCGACGCCCTAAAACAAAGAAAGGAGAAATCAGAATGAAAGAAAAAATTGGAATCGCATCTGACCATGGAGGATTTGCCCTCAAAGAATTCCTCAGGAAAAGTCTCGAGGAAACTTACGAAATTGTCGATTACGGTACTAAGAGCGAAGAGTCCGTCGACTACCCCACCATCATTGGAGATGCCTGCCGAAAGGTTCTTTCCGGTGAAGTTCCCAGACTCATCGCCCTTTGCGGGACAGGCATTGGAGCCTCCATTGCTGCCAACCGTTTCAAAGGCATTCGTGCGGCCCTTTGCCATGATGAGTTTACGGCGGAGATGTCCAAACGCCATAACAATGCCAATGTACTCGTTTTAGGGGGAAGGGTTCTCGGAACAGATTTAGCACAGAGAATCGTAAAAAAATGGATAGAAACAGAATTCGAAGGTGGACGGCACCAAAAACGATTGGGACTCATCGAAGAACAGTCGTAATTTTATTCTTTGTTTGGGGCCTACCTTTATTTGGATGGGAAGTCCCAAAACAAGAAACACTAAACCTAAGCCTATGGAAAAAAATAGGTGTGGTTCAAAATTCGGAACCAGGCAAAAAGAACTTTCTCAAACCCAAAGAAAATACTCCGAAACACGGCGAACTCTTTTTCGACTTTGAAGGAGAGGTGAGAGAACCACAGATCACCGAAGCCGGTTTCCCATTCAAATCCAAATCCATCTCCGTTGTTTCCTCTTCTTATTTAACCGATGACCAAACTTATTTTTTTGGAAAGAAGTCGGCTTATTTTTCTGGGCGTAGAAACCAAATCCATCTTTCCGTTTCAGGAAATTCTCTATTCGGCACCCATCCCGATCCCTTTACCATTTCCATTCCCGTTCGGTTGGGAGAACAAGGAGCAGGTTCTGTCATTTTGGACAGAACTGTTTATGTAAAAGGGAAAAAATATGGCATCTCACTCGAGTTAAACGAAAGTAAACCAACCTTATACGTAAATAACCTTCTACAAAAATCGGATGGTAGAACGGCTAGTTTCATTTTAGAATCACCCGTTAAACTAAGAAGAAAAACTTGGGAAGTGATTTCTATTTATTTTGATACATTAAATCATAAATACATCATGTACCAGAATGGAATAGAAACCGCAGAGTATGAAAACAAACAAGCTGATACCTTAGGTTTTGCTTTTCCAGAAAATGATTCCACTCCCCTTGTGCTTGGAAAATCGTTTTATGGAAACCTAGATGGATTTCATATCCATAAGGGGGAACCGGAAGTAGAATACACTAAATTTGAATCCGTTCGTTATGATGATGAAACCAAAATTGGTTATATGGAAGGGAACACTGCTTTATCTCCTGTTTTAGAAACAAAATATAGCAATTCCAGCTTAACTCGCATCCAATGGAAAATAGAACAACCTCAGGATACAATGCTCGAACTTTATTTTCGGGGAACCAACGAGAAGTTTGTTGAATCCAATTTAAACCTGCCTTGGATTAGAATTAAGTCTTTAGAGAAAGACCTCCCCAAAAACAAATTCAAATACTACCAATGGAAGTTATGGTTTAGACCAGATCCACTGGGGAAGTCAGTGCCAAACGTACAATCCTTATCTTTCGACTATACAGAACAAACTCCTCCAGATGTTCCTACAAGGTTTCGTTTGGATACAAATCCATCACAAGGCCATCCCATTTGTTTGTTGTGGAACTCAAACCATGAAAAAGAAGTACAAAACGGCGGTGGTTATATCATCCACTATGGACTCACTCCCACACGTATGTTAGGTTCTGTTTTTGTTAAAAAAGATAAAAATGGTGCCTTAACGAAGTTAGATGGAAACGAAGAAAATAGTAGTTTTAGGAACAAACGATTTTGTGTGAACGAAGAAACACTAGTGAACAATATTTATATTCCAGAAGGGGAATTGGAAGCACCTGAATACCATCCTATTGCAGACCAAGTGGATACTTCCCGAATGGAAAAAAGAGGCCTCCTCTTTCAACCTGGTTTGACATACTATTTCAGAATTTCAGCTTACAACCGTTACCTGAACGAATGGGATTCGAAAGACCAAAAAAGTCCTCTTTCGCCTGCGGTTTCATTTAGTTTCCCCAAAGAAGTTTCTAACCACAAGTAAAGGAAGGGAGGAAATCTCCCTTTCTGTATCAACAAAAATTGAATCCATTCCTTGTTTCAAAGCAATCGCCATTTCAATATCACAGGTTTCTGCCATAATCATTTGGGTGCGAAGGCTTTCTGTATCCAAATCAAAAATGGAGTCAGTTAGATCTTCCAAAAATCTTAATATTTGTTTTTTCTTTTCTACACTTAGGTCATCTAACTGTTGGAATAATAAATAAACAGATATAGAGGAAGTGAAAAATCTTTCCCTAGAATCTAAAACTTCTAATAATAGTTTTTGGATTTTGATTTTTCGTGTAGAACGAACCAAAGCAAACAAAAGAGAAGAAGTGAGATAAACTTTCAATCCATGATCTCCGCGAGGGAAACAAGGGCATTCCTTCGCACAAGTTCTGACTTTTGAATGATTTCATTTTTTAAAGCCATTCGGATGAGTTCCCCCCCAGATACCCCTCGCCTGGACGCTTCATTTTTTAATAAAATTTGTTCTTCTTCGGAAAGTAAAATTTGAAACCGTTTATCAATTTTTGCCATTAATCTTCTTCTTCTAATTCTTTTTCTGCCTTTTCGAATTTACGCCAGTACAAATTAGCATCTTGCCATTGCCCGAGAGATTCGTAAAGGGATGCGATATTATAATATGATTCGGTCAAACGGTAGTCCAACTTCACTGCCTTTTGAAATAGTTTGATCGACTTTTCTTTGTTATCCGAATACCATTCACTAAAAGCCCAAAGATAATACCACCGACCAAGGTTTGGATCCCTTGGCCTCACTTTTTCTAAATGCAAAACATTCTCTTGGAAAAGTTTGGAAGATAGATTGTAGTTTTTTTGAATGAGTTTTGTTTTATTGATTCGGTCTTCTGCTGGTTCACTAGGCCTTGGAACTGACAAATCAGTTCGATAAAGAAGGGCTTTTGCGTAGAGTAATTTAAAATACAACTCGTTTTGGCTTAATTCTAAATACCGTTCTAGATACGGAATGGAACTTGTTTCTTCGTCTACCTTATGCAAGTTGTAAATTTGTTTCCGAAGGGCCGTAGTTTCTTCTTTTTTTTTGCTACCACCCGCCCAGATGGTTTGAAAGGCAAAGAATAAGATAAAAACAAATTTAAAAGTATAAGTAGAAGTTTTGTCCATCTTCTGGAAATTTCATCGATTTGATTTCATGGCGGAAAGGTAACTCCTGCAATTTTTGAATCACAGAAAGATACAAATCTTTTGCCGTTACAATCAACATAGAATTGGGTGAAGTTTCGATCAATCGATCTTTACTTTCCAAATAACCTTGGATGGAATCCACAAAATGTTTTTTGGAACCTTCCCACTCGGGAGATGGATGAAAATCTGGCCATTGGATGCGGAGAACGGAAGTGGATCTTTTTCCACCAAAGGTTGCTTGCATAAAAGAACGAATCATCCAAGACAAACTATCTTTTAAAAATTCAGGTTTTCGTTCTTCTTTTTCCACAAGGACATGGAGAGCAGGAATGACTTGGCGGAGTTTTTCCTGAATCATTCGTTTATGGGAATCTAAAAACTTTGTCCGTTCTTCCTTGTTTAGAAGTACAAGAAAAATCCCTGGAAAACCAAGAGATTCCATATGGAAAGCAATGATGGCTTCTGTCTGTAAAAGGATTTCCCAAGAAAACTTTTTGGCAATAAAACGATCGAGTCTAACAGCGTCATCCACATCGAGTAAAGCAAAACCATTTTCATCAAAAGGCAAATAAGGATCGTGGTGTAAAAAAATCAAATTAGAACGAGTGTTATAGTCAAGGCCGGAAGAAATTTGGTTATGAAATGAACCAAGGGAATCATTTAAAAAAAGATATGAAAAACGAGGAGACCCAAGTCTTGAAATAAAGTTTTTTGTATAACCAACAATCCCGTCGTAAGAGATTTCGTTCTCTCTATAAATTTTATCGAGTAACCCATACTCAACACGTTTTTCTTCTGGAATTTGAGTTAGGAAGTTTTCAACAACTCGTGTTTCTTCTAGTGGTTCTGATTTTTTAGTAACGGAGTGAACGAGTTTTTCTAACTCAGGATTAAAAATAGTCTCACGTTTCTTTTGAACGGCATCTAAAATTGCAACACGTCTCCAAGTTGCCGGTGGTAAAATTTTAAAACTCGTTTTTTTCACAGGATTAGGATTGTTTATAACGGGTTCCATTTTTGTTTCAATTCCTTCTTTAGTAGGGACCGTTTTTTTTATCTCTAGTGTTTCTACCGGTGATTCTTCACTCACCAAAAGGGATTCCCCTAATATCATCGGATGTTTTTCAATCAGTCGGCGTTTGATGGATGCCCACAAAACAAAAAGGATCCAAGGCCCTATGAATAAATATCCAAAACTCAGTAAATACGGAGGGAATGAAGAATAACGATAGATGGATAACCCAGATAACAATCCAGGATTCCCTTTTTCTTTTGAAATATAATAAGAATGGAATTTATGATGCAAAAATCCAACAGATTGTTTGTTAGATTCTAAATGGGCAGTTTTTAGTTTATCATTTCCTTTCCAAACGCGGGGATTGAAAGTAACTTGTTCCTTACTTTTGTTATCTGATAATTTTGCAGATACCATAGGAAAATAAAACTCATCTCGATCTTTTTCTTTTTTAGCTAACAAAAGATTGGAATCAAGAACCGCAATGAGGGTAGATATGGATCGGCTTTCCTCATTTCTTTTGGGTATTAAATACACTAAATCAAATTCCGATTCGAGTAAAATCGAAACAGGATGATTTTGAATTCTCTCCAACAAACCAAAAATCTCTGTTCCAAATCGATTTTGAATGGCTCTGGAATCCGTTTTTCCTTTTTCCCATAAATAAAGTTCAGAAACAATTCTTTCTGTTTCTCCAAGACTCCCACTTTCTCCCAAACCTTCTCTTTGTAGATTTTTTTCTAGGATAGAAAGTGTTTCTTCAAATTGAACTAACCGATGTTTGGCCCAAGGTTTATAATAACGATAATCTGGAAACAACTCCCAACTTTTTTGATAATACAAAAGTAAAATCAAATAAGCTATCACTGGTAGAAAAATTCTACGTTTGAATTGAAACCCAGGATTCTGAATCACAATCCAAACGAAACGAATGTAAAATAAACCGGTAAAGGTAACGAGAAAAAGGATAAAACAACCAAAACGAATTTCCTCAGTTTCCGTATCAGATTGTCTGAGTAAATAAACAGAAAACCGATCCTTGGTTTCTAAAATTAGTTTAGAATCCTCACCGTCTAACTTCCATGTAATGGTTTGCCCTTCTTTTCCAGAAAAAAGCCCAAGTAGTTGGTTACTTTCCAAATCTCCGGTAAGAATGGATTCGTCATTGGTATACAAAACTTTTTGTGATTTAGGATCAAATGCCCAATAAAGATAGCCGTATTCCAAATTTGCATTTTGGATTTGTCTGGGCAAACTTGGACCTTTGGGAAACACCAAAAAGAATTTTCCAGAAAGATTTCTGTAAACATAATCTCCATTCGAAAGTATTTTCAGTTTTCCTTCTAATAATCCAGATGGATCTTGTCTGAGTTCTTCTTGAAAAATTTCATTGGTTTCATTTGTACTATGGATGAGTCGCAACGAATCATCATACAATCTTACATAACTGAATCCAAGAGTATCTTTGATCCGAGTTGTGACCTGAGCCGCACGATACGGTAGGGCCGATTCTCGAAAAAAGAACTCCAGAGTGTTTAAGTGTTCTTTTGTTTTGTCTTCATCAAAACGTTCTAAGGCAGAAATCAAATTCGATTTGGATCGTAATGGGCGAATCCATTCAAAATAACCGAATAAAACGGAGGTAACCAGAAGAGAAACCACTAGGTATCCAAAAAGAATAGACAGGTTTCCGAAATTCCGTTTCATCATTCTAATTATCGGGTTGTCATTGGCAAAAACCAATCAGTCCAAGGAAAGGAATGATTTTTTATGTATTTTTGGACGGAGTCGGGATGGCAGACTATGATCCCAAATCCAATCCATTCAGTCGTTTTGCCAAAGGTTTTTTAGCACCAGTCGGAGGGATTCCCAAAGCTGATGTAGATTTACCTGTTCCCTCTTCTCATTTACATTATATCAAAACAGATGCCCATATGGGTGTCCCTGGGCTCCCACAATCTGCCACAGGCCAAACAGCCCTATGGACGGGAATTCCTGGACCGAAAGTCCTGGATCGACATGTGAGTGGGTTTCCGACCATCACACTTCGTAAAATCATTGCCAAGTATTCTCTCATTAAAGTTTTAAATGAAAATGGTCATCTCAGCGATTTTCTAAACTGTTTTTCGCCGCCCTACCTCAAACATGTAGAAGAAAAACCAAAACTAGTTTCTGCATCCACCTTAGTCCAGTTAGCCAGTGGTCGCCCCTTAAAAACCTTCGATGATTTGGCAAATGGTCGAGGCCTTTATATGGATTTAACTCATGAAATTATGGGAACACTCGGAATTGATATGTTAAAACCAGGAGATCCGCTTTTAGAACGCAGAGATCCTTATGAACTGGGGAAACAATCATTCTCTCGGTTTGCCAATTACAAACTAGGTTTGTACGAATACTTTCTGACTGATAAAGTCGGCCATGCCATGGATTGGGAAAAGGCAGAACATATCATCAAAAACTTAGAAGAATTTTTTCGTGGAGTGCTGGAAAGTATAGATCCAAAAAAAGATTTACTCATTGTTTCGAGTGATCATGGAAATATGGAAGACTTAAGCCAAAAGAACCATACGGAAAACCCGGCGGCCACCATCCTATACGGTAAGGATGCTGACCGCTTCGCAGAAAATATACATTCGCTTGCTGACATTGTTCCCGAAATTTATAAAACCTTCGGAATGGAAGAAGCCCTCCACAACACGCAAACGAATGAATTTCTAATTAAGTCCGACTAAAATTCTAAGTCACTTCCTGATTCTGGTTTGTTTGAAACCGAACTTGGTTTAGGTGAACTTGAATCAGACGTTACATCAGAATCTTCAAGATCATTATGGTCGGTAAACTGATCGAGAGATTCTTTTTTCCATGCAATCGCCTTGTCGGTAATCTGGTTTTTAGGGTATTTATCTACAATTGTCTGAAAGATTCCTGCTGCCTTTTCAAACTTTCCTTGTCTGAAATAAATAGTTCCTTTTTTGTATAAAGCTGCTTGGTCGAGCGAATAATCGCTGTTATTCAAAGCTTTATTGATATAAGTAAGCGATTCCACTTGTTTTCCCATCGCATCGTAGGAAAGAGCAATGTAATACAATGCCTCTTCTTCTTTTTTGGATGATGGCGCTACGCTAATCACTTTCTGAAATAATTCAATCGCCTTGGAATAATTTTTCTTAGTATAATTCTCTTTGGCATCTTTTAAAACAGTATCTTTGTATTCTCCAACTACTTTTTCGTCAGCCCCAGCCAATTGGTCAGCAGTTTCAATGTATTCATCAAATACATCAAAGGATGCCCAATCTTTTCCCAATTTACGAAGAGCCCTACCCCAACCAATGCGAGATTCCGTATTATTAGGATCTTCTTGTAAGGCTAAGGTGTAATTTTTACGTGCCGTTTCAAAATGACCGGTTTTATAATAATAATCACCCAAAGCTAAAAATGATTTGGATCTTAATTTATTATCAGAACTAAGTTGCAAAACAGATTCTAAATGTGCTTTCCCTTCTGATTCATTTCCGATTTTTAAAAGTAAATTTCCAAGAGAATAACTTAGACGTTCTTTTTCTTCTGGTTTTAAGTTTGAACTTTTTTTTAAGTCTTTGTAAATATCTAACGCAGGATAATAGTCTGAGTTTTTTTCAAGAGCCCTTGCTTGGTTGTATTTAATTTGGAATTCGTATTTTTCGAGTCCGCGTTTTCCCGCTAACTCAGAGAATATGGCGATTGCCTTTTCTTTACTTTGGGGGTTAGATTGTTTTAAGTATTCTTCCCCTTCTGCAATTTTTTCCAAAATGATTTGCGATTGGTCTTCTTTTGCAGAAATATTTGTTTGATAATATGCAGTAGAAAGACCCGCAACAATAAACAAAAAACCAGCTAAACTAACAATGATTCGATTCATAAATTCCCTCTACCCACCTGACCCAAGGTCTGATTCGTCCAAAACTCTACTCTTGATGGAGAATAGGATTTAGTTTCCCTCTTTAAAAAACATTTTAAGGCTTTTTTTGTATCACCAGTTTTTAATGCACTCACACCAAGGAAAAACATTGCCTTCCCTCTCAAATATCCATTGGATTCGTATTTCAAATATTCTTCCAAACGATACACTGCGGTTTCATATTTTTTTCTAATGACTGTTTCTTTGATAATTTGATTTAGATCTGTTTGGCCTAAATCATAGTTTACCGTTGCCGATGTTTCTTCTTTAAAATCATTCACCGGTTCCGAATTTTCTCTCGGAGGTAAGGTTTCTGTAGGTATTACAGAATGTTCGTTTTTATAAACTTCTGATTTTTCTGGTTCTTTTTTAGGATGAGACTCCGCTACCACATTTGGTTCTTCCGGTGTTAAGTTATCTTTTGAAAAATCATATTTAAAATAAGATACGTTTTCTCTTAAATTATAATCTTCTGGAATTCCATTGGATTTGGCAGTAACCCCAAAATAGAGTTCATCGATTTCTTTTAATTCTTTGATAAAAAAGTTGGTTTTTGGATGTACAACGGTTGCAACTTTCACAACAGAACCTTGCCCAAAGGAAGAAGATCCTTGGTTTAAAGGTTTTACCGATGCATACAAACTATATACCGTTGTTTCATCAGCGGCTTCGGGACTAATCCAACTAATCACAGCTCCTTTGCCCACACGTTCATAACCTAGACCACGAACATGCATCACACCACCTAAATCAGTACGGGTATCATTGGATGCCACTTCTTGTTTTGGTTTTTTAGGAGAATCTTCTACAATGACTTCCGCATTATTTTTATCCGTTTGTTTGATATAAAATACACGCAAAGTAGACTTTTTATCTTCTAATGGTAGAGTTTCCTCACCTCCGACTTGTTTGACGGAGACTCCATAATACAAGGTTTGAGATTTATCTAAATCCTGATCCAAAAATGTATTCACTGGATGGGTAAGTTCTGCTAATTTCTCTGCTTTTTGCATGAGAGTCAAACTGGTTAAAGGAGAATTGGAGCGATACACCGTATACAAAGTTCTTCCCGCTGTTGCACCGTTTGGTGGTGTCCAGTTCAAACGAACAAATTTTCTTTCAATATTGGCAGTAATATTAGAAACCCCACCCACCATCGACTGAATTCCGGCATCTGCAGGAAAGGCAGGGAAATCTTGGTTCTGGCCCACAACCGGGGTTCCATTTTCTTCTGCGATATGAACAGGAACCACAGTATAATTTTGGTTAGAAAAAAGTTTTACTTCTCTACGACGAACATCCGCTACCATAACGATTGCGTAGTAATAAGTTCCTGGTTTTAAATTATAATCAAAATAAACACGAGTGGCATTAGAACCAGATGCTTTATAACGACCAAGAGAATCGGCGATGTATAATTTTTCTGGACTATCAATCATCACGGAGGAACGAGCCACAATGATTTCACCATCTTGTTTGGGCGGATCCCAATCCAAACGAATCGATTTTTTATCAGGTAGAAGGCTGGCATGGATTGCCTTTGCTATCGTTGGATAACGGCTTTCCTCAAACCCAGAATCTGCCGAAACCGGAAGATAAGAGAATAGCAGTACAACCATCCAGAATTGAATCGAGAACTTCATACTTAGATTTTCGGTGGTAGAGTCCCCCTAATTGAATTTTTCGTTTGTACTTTCCCAGGTTTTCTGTGAGAATTGTCATTATGTCCGAAACGGAATACTACCGTTCCCAAAGTTATCAGGAATACCTACTTTCCAGTCACAGAAGGGAGGTATGCCCTCCCGAAGATGTGTATGCATTTTTCAATTGGAAAGGCCTAAACAATATAGTCGACTTTGGGAGTGGGCTTGGATTCTACTTTAATGAATTTAGAAAATGGTTTCCCCATGTCTGGATCTGGGCTGCGGAATGCCAACAAGAGATCATCGACATGATCCTTCGTCGGAAACTGATGGAAGGGATCGAACAACTCACCCCTTTCCATATGGACCAGTCCGACCACCCCCTGCTCCCGGAATGGGTTCCGGTTCCAGAAATCATTTTTGCTTCCCTCTCCCTTTCCACATTCCCAAACCCTGGTTTGGCGATGGATGGCCTCATTCGTTCGATGAAATCGGGTGGACGACTTTTCATCATTGATTGGTCAAAAACAGAATCTGGATTTGGTCCCAAAATCAATGAAAAGATATCCATGGATAAAATGAAATTCCTCGCAGAAGAATACAAATTGGAAGTCACCAAATCAGGTAGAATTTCCGAACATTTTTATGGGATGGAAGTAAAAGCAAGTTCTAGTTTTATTTATGGATATTATGACCTCAAAGAAGAAGAGGATGAAGATTCAGCAGTGTTTAAACAATAAATAAAAATTTAGAACCAAAGTCAATGGGATGAGCGCTCTAGAATTTATGTGGAGTGAAGAACAAAAAAACATCATCCATTCGAATCATCTCATCAAACAAGTGATTGCTGGTGCAGGTTCCGGAAAAACTGCCACAATGATTGGCCTACTGGAAGAAAGAGAAAAAACAAAATCCATTCCTCCTGAAAACACGGTCATTGTTACATTTACCAAAAAAGCCACTCGTGAATTTAAGGAAAGGTGTGTAAAAAAAGGACTCTCAAATAAATATCATATCTCCACCTTTCATGCGTTTTGTTACCATGTTCTAAAGAATTACGATAACTCTAAAGACTGGTCAAAATACAAACTTCTGAGTGAATCTAAAAAATGGGAAATCACAAAGGAAATCCTATTTCCCTTGCGTTATGTGGTCGGTGGAATTCCCTTTCCTATTCTTTTCAAAAACGATGGGAAATATTTTTCTGAACTTTCAGAAATAGGTTACAAATCCTTCCTATCCAATTTTAAGTTATGGAAAGAGAAAAACTATTATTTCGAGTTTGATGATTTGATTTCCCAATTCCTCCAGTTTTTAGATACAGATTCAGCAGGATTCGTGAAGGAAAGATGGAAGTCTCTCATCATCGACGAGTTTCAAGACACGGACGAAGTACAACTTGAGATCATAAAAAAAATGAATTTCAGATCCATCACTGTAGTGGGTGATGATTGGCAGGCCATCTATGGGTTTCGAGGGGCCACACCAAAACCTTTTTTAGATTTTCCTAATCATTTTCCAGGAGTGGAACAATACTTTTTATCCACTAACTATCGTTCCAAGGATTCCATCATCCAAGCCTCCCTAGTCCCCCTCAAACCAAACAAAGATAAAATCCCAAAACAAGTGCAAACCTTTCGGAAAGAAAAGGGAGTATTTCGAATAGAACGAATCAATGACCTAGAAACAAAACCACTCGAGATTTGGAAAGAATGGTTTAAAAAGGATCCAAGTTGCATCCTCCTAACCCGAAGTAATTACCGAAAACAAACCTGGTTAGACCTAGGCCTTCCTGCGGCGCAAGTGATGACAATCCACAGTGCCAAGGGATTAGAATTTTCCAGTGTCATCTTGGATTTAGTTCTTGGATGGAGTGAAGACGGCGAAGGGATCAATGAAGCCGAAGAACGAAGGATACTATATGTAGGTCTATCCCGAGCAAAAGACAATTTGGTTCTTTTAATAGCAGACAAAACAAAACCAGATCGACTTGCCGATCGGATGAGCGCTGATTTTTCAATCAGGAACCGGTTCAGAAATCGTACTTTACGGTGGGCTCGGCTCTGGTGAAGTGGTTTTACCTTGGGGGATTAGCTCAGTTGGTTAGAGCGCTACCTTGACATGGTAGAGGTCACTGGTTCGAACCCAGTATCTCCCACCAAGTAACACTGACAAAATCTCCGTTATCATTTTTTAACCGTAACAAATCAAGTTTCGACTTGCATCTCACTACAGACTCATTACAGTGCAAAGCGATGAAACCTAAGTTCCTTGCAGAAGAATTCCTTTTGGCATTGTATTTTTTAGTATTTAGCATTGTTTCCGGATTTGTTTTATACTTTGGTGAAGGTTCTGCGGGAATCAAACTCGCTACGCTTACCCTCCTTTTCCACATTAGTTTTGTTGGCCTTTCCCTTGGACTTAGGTGGCATACTCCCTTTCGGATTTGGAAATTTTTAGTTCCCTTATCCATTTTTATGGTTTTTCCGGATTGGTTTCTTTCTAGCGCCTTACAGATATTAGTATTTCCAGAAGACGGATTTTTTAAAATAGGGACTGTTGCCGGTTATATGGCCGGTCTTTGGGTCATTCCTTTATTTGTTTGTGTTTATACAGGAATCAAACTCGAAGAAATGTCTGTATCCATCATTGGAACAGGGCTTTGGGTTGGAATCATTGCTTTAATTATCTTCGGAACTTCTGAAGCAACGATGTGGGTTCTCGGTTCTTGGTATGCAAAAGATGTGAAAATGTGGGGGCATGTTGCCTACTACGTGTTAGTTCCTGAAATGATTTTAGGAATTACAACTTATCTTGCTTACCAAGGATTTTCATATTCTGCCTATATCATTCAAATGGCGATTGGTTTTCTCGTGATGCTTCTATATATTGGAAATCTTTCTTTCTTTTATCTCCTCATTGAAAAAATTCTATAAATTTTCATTTTATCTTACGATTGTCCTTCTCTTAAGTTTATCTCTAGGAGAAGGTTATCTCCGTTTCCAAAACCCAAAAGAAACCGAAGAGATTCGTTATAAAAAGTTTCATTGTTTGTATGGATTCGATCAAATTCGACTTTGCCCCAATCGGAATGAAACATTCACAAGAGTGGATGGAAAAACTTGGGACATCCAAACAAACAACTTTGGAGAACGGATCCTTTCTAAGGATACAAATCCAACTCAACTTTGGCTCATTGGTGACTCGATGGCCATGGGTTATGGGCTGCCAACAAAAGAAACACCAGCATTTTATTTAAAAACAAAATATAAAATAGAAACGCGTGTGATTGCGGTGGATGCCATTGGCACAAATGGAATCTTTAAGCTTTTAAAAGAAAGTTTGGATTCTACAAAACAAGAAGACCTTCCCAGTCAAATTTACTGGATTTGGAATCCATCCGACTTTATCGATGATGAAAGAGAAAAAAAAGGTTTAAAACGTTATCTTTATCCCATCCACTACAAACTCAGTCGCAATTCTTATCTCTACCGAAGTCTTCTTCCCTCACCTCCATCCAATGTGTACACTTTGTCCGGAATTCCCATCCTTTATCCGGAAAACCATACAACCTATTCTAACCTACTCCAATTTTTGAATGACCCGGCAATAACCCAAAAAAAACTAAACATCCTTTTCACTTGGGGGATGTCAAGAGTTGAAAAACCCGATACAAAGGATCCCAATTACAATGAGGCAAAAATATTTTTTATCAAACAAGGGATGAAAACCATCGACCTCCGAAAGAAAACAGAAGATTTGTTTAAAGAACAAAAACAAGTTTATATCTCTGGAGATGGCCACCCAGGCCCTGCCCTTGCTGAACTTTTTGCCGATGCCATCGCCAAGGACTTCTTAAATTTGCCTTAGAAATGCTTGATTCCCAGCTCGAATTCTAAAGTTTAGAGGGATATGATTCAAAACTGGAAACGATGGGGAGCCATTGTCCTATTTTTCCCGTTGGCGTTACTTTCTTTGGAATTGATTTTACGCATTTCCAATCCGCCTGCTTTACGTTACTACCGCGATGTCAAACTTTTGCATGCCTACCATCCCGAATATGGGGTGGCCCTAGAACCAAACGAAAGTCGTTTTGTCCGCCACTATGCTGATCTTTGGCAAGGACAGTTCACAACCAATTCACTTGGTCTTCGAGGGATAGAAGAACCCATACCAGGAAAACCAAAACTCGTTTGTCTTGGGGATAGTTTGGTTATGGGATTTGGTGTTTCTGATGAAGATACTTTTTGTTCAAAACTGGGCGAATCTGAACAAAACGGACTTACTTACCAAAGTTTGAATTTGGGTGTGGATGCTTACGGATCTCTTGGGTCTTACAAACGCCTAAAAGATATGTCAGGCAAAATTGATAATATTCAAACCGTATTATTTTTTATCTCTCCCAATGATTTTACAATGCCTGATGAATTACGAGCGCAAGGTATACTTCCCGATGATGAAAATGATGCATTACATGAAAACGATCCTGTTTGGAAAAACAACTTTCGTATCCAATTTGAACTCACAAGAATTTCTTATCTTTTACAAGCACTCAAACTGGCTTACGAACAAACGAAGGTCAAATTTGCTCAAACCAAATATTTAGTCGCAGCAGATACAGAACTTCTTACTTCTTCGCCACTCGTTTATTTGCGAGAAACATTTATACTTCCCATCAAACAACAGAGATGCGAAGAAAAAGATGAGTTCATTTGCCCCACTCCTCTCCAGAACCTAAATGTAGTCTGCTCTGACTCTCCAGTGGATCCAAACTCCCTCGAACCCTTACCCGAAACAACTACCAGAGCCTATGATTTAATGATCGCTCTTTCAAAGGAAAAAGGATATAAATTTGTGCCAGTTTTACTTCCTATGCAAATCGAAGAAGTGTATTGCAGGCAGTTAGGAAAGTATAATGCACTTGGTGGTTATGCCATCCGCGCTAAAAAGTATTTGGACTCAAAAGGGATAAAAACTTTAGACATTCTCCCTTATACGGATAAAATGTGCGGCCGCGAATTTACCTTAAATGGAAAAACAAAAAAAGCAGGAATCCAAGACTACTACATTCCAGGTGATGGCCACCTAACAAAACTAGGGAATTTATGGGCTGCTGAATCCATTGGCGAAGCCTTAAAGGAAATCAAATAATATGCTTTTTAATTCTGTTCACTATTTGATCTTTGCACCCGTTGTCATCCTAGTATATTTTTTAATTCCTAAAAGATTTCAAGGCCTCTGGTTATTCATTGTTAGTTTGTATTTTTATGCAATTTTTAGAATACCATTTCTGATTTTACTCGTGTTTTCTTTTGTTGTCACAAAACTAGCTGTGGATTATATGGAAGCCACTTCCTCTAAACCAAAAAAACTCTGTTGGTTGAATGTGGCTGTTTGGAGTAACTTAAGTTTACTATTTGTATTTAAGTATTTAGATTTTTCCATTACTGTTTGGAACCAAACATTTTCATTCACTCCTTGCGATCCAGAATTTGTCCAAAAGTCAGGAATTCTTCTTCCCATGGGGATTAGTTTTTTCACCTTACAAGCAGTATCCTATGCAGTCGATGTCTATAGGGGTGTGGTGGAAAGAGCCAAATCCATTTTTCATTTTGGACTTTTTTTGGCTTTTTTCCCGCAACTTGTGGCAGGGCCTATCTTACGTGCGAGTGATGTCCTCCACCAATTTTTAGATTCCAAGGATTTCACAAAAGAAAATTTAAAACATGGCCTCAAACAACTGTTTTGGGGAATTTTTAAAAAAACCTTCATAGCCGATCCAGTTTCTTATGTCATTGATCCTATGTATGCCAACCCTACGGAATACAATTGGATTGCGATGTGGATTGCTGCGTTTTTATTTGCGGTGCAAATTTATTGTGATTTTTCCGGATACTCCGACATAGCAATTGGAACCGCAAGGATACTTGGATTTCATATTCCAAAAAACTTTGACCGTCCTTTTTTATCGGGAACACTAACCGAACTTTGGAGACGTTGGCATATTTCGTTTAGTTCTTGGTTACGTGACTATGTATACATCACTCTCGGTGGCAATAGACGTGGTGAAATTATGGCTTATGTGAATCTTTTTATCACTACATTTGTTTCGGGAATTTGGCACGGTGCCGATTGGACCTTTGTTTTATGGGGAACACTCCACTCCTCTATGATGGTCATCGAAAAATTTGTTTTCAAATTTGAAACTATGCGTAAGGCATGGAACCGAGTACCACGTGCCATCCAACCATTGTATCCAGTAGGTATATTCGTATTGTCTTGTTTTTTCTTCAGAGCCAAAGCCACTCCTGAAGTTCCTACAGGAATGGGTATCACCAAAATCATGTTAGAACGTGCATTCACTGGCGCGGGCGGAATTTTTCCTCAGATGAGTTTGAGTTTAGTGATCCTCGTTGGATTTTTGTTTTTGGTGGATATCCTCCAAGATAAAAAGGAGGACAGGTTTGCCTTTATCACAGACAATTTATATTTCCTGATCCCAACTTGTATCCTACTCTACATCACTTCGTTTATCATTTATAGTGTGACGGTATCAAGTCCATTCCTCTACTTTCAATTCTAAATAAAAAAAGCCGGTAATCACTTACCGGCTTCCATTTAAAATTCAAAATCAATTGATTTAGAATTCTACTTTTGGTGCATTCTCAATCGCCTTTGGATCTTCTACAGTAAAGGTTGCTTTTGCATCATAACCAAAAGCTTTTGCAGTGAGAACCGCTGGAAACTGACGAATGTACACATTGAATTCTTTTGTTGATTTGATGAATCGGTTTCTTGCCACAGTGATTCTATTTTCTGTCCCTTCCAACTGTGCCATCAAATCAGAAAAATGTTGGTCAGATTTCAATTGTGGGTAGTTTTCTTGGATCATAAGGAGTCTTGACAACGCGGAACCCAATTGACCTTGTGCTTGGTCAAATTTTTTCAAACTCTCTGGGTTGTTTACAAGTTCTGGAGTTGCTTGGATGGATCCAATTTTAGCACGTGCTTCTGCAATTCCTGTCATAATTTCTTTTTCTTGGTTTGCAAATCCTTTCACAGCGGAAACCAAATTCGGAACTAAATCAGATCTTCTTTTGTATTGGTTGAGAACTTCTGCCCAAGAAGCAGTCACTTCTTCATCCAACTCTTGGATACGGTTATAACCGCAGTTGGTTAATAAGGTTGCCATTAAGGAAACCAGAAAAACGGTTCGAAACATTCTTGTCATGGTCATTGTATACCTAGTCTTTAGTCGGTCTGCAACACCAATTTGTTAAAAAAATTAATATCGATACGGTTTTGTGAGCTTCATCCAATGACGTTCTGACTGGTCTAAATACTCACTGAGCGCAGATTCCGATAATTTGCCGTACAAATAATCAAGTAGAACACTGTCACCCGCAAGAAGTTCAATTGCTGGCCTGTCCGAACGAAACTCGTACACACCTTTTAAATATTCGAATTCTTTCGGAAATAATTCACCGAGTTGTTTCAGGAAGTACAAAATAAAATAAAGGGAATGAAACTGTTTTGGTTTTAGTACCATGAGTTGGTATCCTTCACAAATCGTACCAGTATATTTATGAAAGGTAGGTAAAAAACGTAAAGCTCGCAAACGAAAATCATCCGATTGGTGTGAGTCCATACGTTTATCCAATTCTTCTTTTGCTTTACCGACTAAATAGGGAGCTCCAAAAGTTTCAAAGGGTTTTGTCGTCCCTCTTCCTTCGGAAAGATTGGTTCCTTCCAAAAGACACATTCCTGGATACACCAAACAGGTACTTTGTGTAGGAATGTTCGGAGATGGGGGAACCCATTCAAATTGGGAAATAGACTTTGGATGGAACACTCCCACAGGAACCACCACCACATCCACTTTTAAGTGAAAGGTTTCATTATAATATGATAATAATCCCCCAGGAGTGAGTCCATGTCTATGTAATACAGAAGTAACACCAACAAAGGATTCAAATTCCTTTTGGAGAGGAGTTCCTTCTACTTTTTTGCCAATGGGATTCGGTGAATCAATCACTAGAAAAATCGGAGCTTTGCCGGTTTCTTTTTTTAGGCGAGAGATTTCCAAAAGAATATAATAAGCTGTCGTTAAAAACGTATAATAGCGAGAGCCCACATCTTTGATATCAACTATGATGACATCCACCCCAGTCAAACTTTCTCTGGGAGGAACAAGACTTTTCTCTTCTTTTCCATAGAGATTTACAATTTGCATATCTCCAAAAAGATATTTGAGTTCATCCCCGCTGACTTGGTCTTGTAACTCAGCAAAAAGTCCATGTTCTGGTAAAAAAATAGTTTTAAGATCAAAAATCTCAGCATAGGTCTGGAAGTGGTATTTTCCATTAAATCCAAATGCACTTTGGTTGGTGAGAATGGCTGCCTTACAACCGTTTAACTTATTTATGTTTTTTAAAAACTTCATTTGGTTTTTCGAATTTCTTCTTTGTTTAATAGAGCCAATTCCCAAATTTTACGAATTTTATCTTCATCAAAAAAACCGTTGGATCCAAACAAATCACGAAACTCTAACAATTGTTTGATCAAATCATCAATTGACTTCTTTAAAAATACTTGGTTTTCTTTAAAAATCGAAATCCACATATCAGGATTGGATCCAGCAATCCGAGACATATCTCTAAACCCACCACCTGTAATAGGTTTAGAAGTTCCCATAATTTCTTTTTTGGTTGTGGGATTGGATCCTGCTACATTGACAAGCAAGGTAGAAATGACATGAGGGAGGTGAGATAAGTAAGCCAAAGTTTCATCATGTGACTTTGAATCCATCTCCATTGTCCAAGAACCAATTTTTTCCCAAAACAAACGAACAAAATCCAAACTCGTGTTTGATGCCAACTTGGGAGACGTGAGTATACATAGTTTATCCACATACAAATCAGGAACGGCTGCATCCGCACCCACTTGTTCGGATCCACACATAGGATGGGTAGAAATATAATGATGAGTGGTATTAGCATAATGAGATTCCACTGCAGAAACAATTGTTTCTTTGGTAGATCCCAAATCGATAAAGATTGTATTCCCTGATTTAGGAAGAGTAGGAATGATTTTCAAAATGGATGCAACTGGAGTACTAAAAACTACCAAATCATAATGGTTCCAATCCGGAGAGATAAACTCTGATTGTAAAAACACTTGGTTACTTAAGTTTTTCTTAAGGATTGTATTTTTACTTTTTTCAGAACGAACCACTGCCGTAATTTCAGTGTCTGGAAATTTCTTTTGAATGGCAAGGGCCAAGGATCCACCCATTAGTCCCATTCCATAAATCAAAACTTTGGATAAGTTCATGTCGGAAAAGATCCGGCCGTTGGATAGGAACCTAACAGTTTAAACAAGGTACATTGTGATTTTACTTTTTCGAGTAATTCTGCAATTTTTGGATCTTCTTTGTGTCCAATAAAATCCACAAAAAAATGATACTCCCACAAGTTTCGTTTGAGAGGTCTAGATTCAATTTTAGTGAGGTTTACAGGTATTTCATTAAAAGTTTTTAAGACAGCAAACAAAGAACCAGTTTGGTTCGGAATCGAAAATACAATGGATGTTTTATCTTCTTTTGTTTTAGGAGATTCTGTTTTGCCAATCACAAGAAACCGAGTGGTATTTCCCGAATAATCTTCGATTCCTTCGGCAACTACGTTTAAACCATAAATTTCACCGGCAATTTTGGATGCGATGGCAAGTCCATCTTTTCGTTCCGAAACTAATTTTGCTGCCATAGCGGTGGAGGATGTATCCACAACCTCCACACTCGGAAGGTTAGCCGATATCCAATTACGACATTGTTCGTTTCCAATCCGAATCCCGTAGATTTTTTTTACAGCCGAAAGATCAGTTTCAAATCCAAGCAGTGAAAAAGAAATTCTTTGGTATAACTCAGAATAAACGAAAAGGTCTGTTTCTAAAAACATATCCAGTGTGGAACTAACTTGTCCTTCCGTGGAATTTTCCACAGGAACCACTCCGTAATCCAACTTCCCCTCTTCCACCATTCGAAATACATCAGGGATAGAGGTTTGCGGAACCGCGTCTATCGAGGATCCAAATTTTGCACGTAATGCGGAATGAGAAAAACTTCCTTCGGGTCCTAAAAATCCAATCTTTAACGGATGTTCTAAGGCAATGGTTCCAGACATCATCTCTCTGTAGATGGCACGAATGACAGATGCAGGAAGTGGCCCACCTGATAATTTTGTTACCTTTTCATATACGTCTTTTTCACGATCAGGACGGTAGATGGGACCACCGGATTCTTTTTTCACACGACCAATTTCTTGAGCAAAACCTGCCCGTTTTTGAATGAGAGCGATGATTTCAGTGTCTAACGAATCAATACCCGCACGGAGTTTTTTTAGTTCTTCTTCTGCACTACTCATCTCAGGCCTCTTCTTGTAATTCTTCCGGTAGAGTGCTTGTATCAAAATCAGGATTCATTTCTGTTTCATCAGTTACAGTGATGGATTCTGGCGAAAATTCTTCGAATTTAAGTTCTTTGACTTCTACAGGAGTCGGCAGGTCTGTGAGTTTACTAAGTCCAAAGTGTAACAAGAACTCGTTGGTAGTTCCATACAATGTAGGTCTTCCAGGCACTTCCTTTTGGCCCACAGCTTTTACCAATTTTTTAGACATGAGGCTCGCAATCATTGCGCGAGAAGACACCCCTCGAATTTCATCGAGTTCTGTTAATGTGATGGGTTGTTTGTAAGCAATGATGGCAAGAGTGTCCAAGGTTCCGCGAGAAAGAGTTTCTCTTTTTTTATCTTTAAAGATATGAGCTAAAATTTCGCTGTATTTTTGATTGGTGATGAATTGGTAACCACCGGCGATTTCTCTGAGTAAAAAACCGCCTTCTTTTTCTTGGTAATCTAGGATGAGTTCATCAAGGAGTTCCCGGGCTTCCGTTTTTTCGATCCCAGCAGACTTGGCAAGTGCAGACAATTTGATTGGATCTGAAGATAAAAAAAGAAGCGCCTCTAGAAGGCCCTTGGTATAAGTTCTTTCTTCCAAATGGATCTAAACCTTGACTATTTTGATTTCACCGAAAACTGCATGTTGGAGGACTTTGCAAACTCGGATTTTAACAACTTCTAATACGGCAAGGAAGGCAGCGACGATTTCTTTTTTTTCCGGTTTTTCTGTTTCGAACAAATCCATAAAGTGGATTTCCCCGGATTTTTCTAAAAGACTTTGTATATAGGCCATTTTATCTTCTACGGAGTATTGGGCCACACCCTCGTAGATGGGGAGAAGGTCTTCGATTTCATTGGAAGACTCTTGTTCCAAAATCGAATTGAAGGCAGAAATTAAATCCACAAGACTAACATCCAACCAAACTTCCGTTTCATCCAAAACTTGGTTGGTTTCCCGAGTGAACATACCTGCGGTCAATCTGTCCAGTTCCGCCAGACGTTGTCCGGCCATTTGGAACTTTTTGTGTTCGAGTAATTTATCTACGAGTTCTTTGGGTAGAGGCGGGTCATAATCCTCTTCCTCAAAACCGGGATCCGGCAATAAGGCTTTGGATTTTAAATACACCAAATGAGATGCCATCACAGCAAACTCAGAAGTTAACTCAATCGATAAGGACTGACTGGTTCTCAAAAATTGAATGAAATCGGATGTGATACGCGAAAGGGAGACTTCAAAAATATCAACCTTATAACTATCAATCAGAGACCATAAAACCGTTAAAGGTCCTTCTGTCAGCCCTCCGTCCTGGTTTTGCCACCGGACGATAAACTCCGGGGTTGGGGACACGATTTATAAACCTAATGCTTTAGCTGCTGCTTGTTGCAATCTTTCTGGAGGAAAAGGTTTTACAACAAAATCCTTAACACCCATCTTAATTGCTTTTGCCAGTAAATCTTCCTGACCAAGAGCCGTTACCATAATGATTTTAGCAGAAGCATCAAATTTAATGATTTCTTTTGTAGCTTCGATTCCATCTTTTTCACGCATGGTAATGTCCATAGTGACTAAATCCGGCTTGAGGTTCTTATACTGTTCTACCGCAATATTACCGTTCTCAGCTTCACCTACGATCTCGTGACCCGCACCAACTAACGCATCTTTTACGAGCGTTCTCATGAATTTTGCATCATCTACAACCAAAATTCTTGCCATGTTAATTCCCTCTCGACTTTAATAATTCAATCATCTTTGGTACTAAATCATCCACAGGAAGGACAAAATCAATGCCCCCTAGTTCTACTGCAACTCGGTTCATTCCGTACACTACCGATGTTGCTTCATTCTGCGCCAGAGTAATACCACCTTTGGCGTGAATGTTGGTGATGGCTTGTGATCCATCTTTTCCCATACCTGTCATGATCATGGACAAAAGATGATCCCCACCGTAAGCTTCCACCAAACTATCAAACAATACTTCAATGGATGGCCTGTGTCCGTTGACCTGGCCCGTATGAGTCAGTTCAATGACACGATCTTTTCCTTTTGTGACTACTTTCATTTGGTAATCTCCGGGAGCGATATAAGCAGTCCCCGATTGTACCAAGTCACCTTGTTCCGCTTCTTTCACTTGTATTTTAGACAAGGAATTCAATCTATCTGCAAATGCCTTGGTAAACCCCGCTGGCATATGTTGTACCACAAAGATAGGTTTCGCAAAGTCTTCGGGAATACTCGCAAAGACCGTTTGTAAGGCTTTGGGGCCTCCAGTGGAGGTCCCTATTCCGATAGCGTCTACTTTGATCGGTTTTTGAAAACTTTTATTTAATTGGCGTTCGGTTCTCTCTGGTTTTGGTAAAGATTCTGGACTCGGAAGTCTGGAATCAGAAAAACCTTTGATTTTTGCGGACAATACCGCAGCCACATCCTCTGGCGAAAACTGATTTCCGCTGGAAGGTTTCGGAATGAAGTCAACTGCCCCAAGTTCCAAGGCTTTAAAAGTCGCATCGGCCCCGTGTTGGGTGAGAACCGACAGCATAATCACATGAGTGGTGAGTTTTAATTTTTTGATTTCTGCAAGTGCAGTGAGACCATCCATAATCGGCATCTCAATGTCCAAAACAATAAAGTCTGGTTTTAACTTACTGGCTAAATCAATACAGTCCATTCCGGTTTTCCCGGTAGCAATGACCTGCACCTCATCTTTTTTGGTGAGGGCATCACTTAAGATATTCCTCACAAGGAGTGAATCGTCAATGATAACAACAGTTGGTTTTTTATTCATGATTTATGGATGAGTTCTACCAGTTCATCAAAATCAGGTAGGAAAACCAAAACACCAATTAGGTTACTACCTTGGTGGTTAAATTCTGTATGCATGGACAAAAACTTGGTTCGTTCTGGTTTTACAATGTCAATGACATCCATAAAACTTCCCGTAATCATTTCTGGAACCGAAGGTAAAACTTCCTTTTTTAATTTATTCGAAAGGGAATTCATCACACTCGAACAAACAATATTGGAAATTTCAGATAAAACAGAAACCATATCCTCAGAAAGTTTATGACTACTTCCTTCCGCATATTTTGCATCTTCAGAACCAAGTAACTCTTTTGCAATTTCCGATCCATTTTCTTCTGAAAACATCATAAGAAGGTTTCCGTTGAGATCCCCTGTCATACGAATTTTCATTCCAAAAAACTGATCCATCGAATAACGAAATTCTTTGGCTAGTCCCTCTCGATCGGTGAGTGTAATTTCAGGAATAAACAATTCTACTTCTTTACCAACTAACTGAGAAAGTACGACACCGGCATTCATCATACCAGTGTTCACAATGTTCTCTAGTTTTTTGATATCTTTAGAAGACATGATTTCGTTGATTGCATCTGAATTTAGTGCTGCCACTTGGTTCAAACGTTCTTCTTTTTGTTCCACAAAACCTTTGATGATTTCTGCGGCTTGTTCTCTTTCAGTCAATTTGACGTTTTCTATTTTTGCTACGTCTGCCAAACGATGGATTTCATCAGTTTTGTGATCGATTACAAGTGTTGCCGTGGCTGATTTTGAAGATTCACCAGAATTTCCATTCACAACCGTTTCCGTTTTGATTACTTCTGTTGTGATTTTGAGGTTTGTTGCAGGTTCTTCTGCATATACCT
Organism: Leptospira kanakyensis; assembly: GCF_004769235.1. NCBI lineage: Bacteria > Pseudomonadati > Spirochaetota > Leptospiria > Leptospirales > Leptospiraceae > Leptospira > Leptospira kanakyensis. Next base: position 144,626 of record NZ_RQFG01000012.1, read on the forward strand.
CTTCTTTTGGAACAATGACATGTTTTTCGATTTTATGTTTATCTTTTTTAACACGTGATTTGTCTTTAGCACGTAACTCAATCAACTTCGCATTATAACGATTTGTAGGATGATTTGACTTGAACATCAGTTCTGAATCAGACATTTCTAGAGAACGAATCGTGGAAGCACGTTTCATCATTTCACCAGCGACTAACTGATCAGACCAGTCCACTTTATCTGCGGCAATTTCCACAAGACCAGGGATATCTAAAACGAGGATGATGGTTCCATCCCCCATAATTGTGGCCCCTGTTAAACCTTGGATGTCTTTGAAGTTTTTACCAAGTGACTTAATTACGGTTTCATGTTTACCAATGAGATCATCTACCATAAACCCAAGTTTTCTTGTTTTATAATTTACGATGACAACTGGAACTTCCACCATTTCTTGTTTGTCTGCAAGTCCAAGAATACGATTCAAACGATAGATCGGTAATACCTCACCTCGTAGGTTGATGATCTCGTGCCCTTCTAGAGTGGTAATTTGGTCTAAGTTTACTTTGATGGTTTCGGAAACTTCAGAAAGTGGGAACGCATAAACTTCCTCTTCCATAATCACAAGGATAGAAGGAATGATAGCAAGTGCTTGTGGGAAAGATAAGGTGAATGACGATCCCTTCCCTTCTTCCGAATGGATGAGAATTTTGCCTTTAAACTCTTCGATGAGTTTATTCACAACATTCATACCGACACCACGGCCGGAAATATCAGAAATTTTATCAGCGGTAGAAAATCCTGGAGCAAAGATAAACTGGAAGATATCGGACTCAGAAAGATTCTGCGCATCCGATTCGTTTACAAGCCCACGTTCAATGGCTTTTTTAAGGATTTTATCTTTGTTCAAACCCTTACCATCATCACGGATTTCCACAAGGATATTGGAACCACCTTGGTAGGCATTGAGTTCGACAGTTCCTTCTTCTGGTTTGCCGGCTGCTTTCCTTTCCGCTGGTGATTCAATTCCATGGTCTACGGAATTACGAATGAGATGGATGAGTGGTTCTCCAATCGCATCGATTACTTTTTTATCGAGTTCTGTGTTTTCACCGCGAAGGACAAGGTTAACTTGTTTGCCTGTTTCCAACGAAAGGTCACGGATAAGTCTCGTAAACCTGTTGAATACAGACCCAATCGGAACCATTCGGATGTTCATAATTCCAGTTTGTAGGTCTTTGGAAATTCGATTGATTTGGTCGATTTTCCCTTTGAGTTCATTGAACAAAGAATCTTCACCGAACTGCGCCACTAAATCATCATAGATTTTTTGGAATCCAGAGTTAGTAATAACAAGTTCTCCCACGTTATTCATGAGTTGGTCTAGTTTGTCAGAAGAAACCTTGATGGTTCTCATCACTACTTTAGAATCAGTAACCGCCTTATCAAAGTTACCAGCCCCGCGAACACCATGTTTATCTTCTAAATCATGATTGCCATTGGATGAACCTGCTGCAGCGGAAACTGGTGTTGTATCTGATCTTTTTTCTAAGGCTTCCATTTCCGTTTCAGGAAGTTTGAGTTCCTCTATCACGAGAGTGTCCACCATATCAATATTACACTGCACATGTAACTCATGTTTGTTTAATTTTGTAACAGTTACAAAGGAAAGCGCAAAACTACCTTGGCCATTGTCCAAAGCATCTTCGGAAGGATTACATTTGATGATTACACCTGATTGTTTTACCGACTGTAAAATGAGCAGAAGTCTTAAGTTCTGCATAGGAGTTTCATCTTTTAACTTCAAGTTGACGAAAAAAGCAAATAGATCGTTATCTTCTTTTAAGGACTGGCGAACTTCAGAAATCTCTTCATCATTTAAACTGATAGAGGAAGAATTAGAACTAACTGGTTTGGAAGGACTACTTGCCTTCGAACTGCTACTCGATGCACCTGAGGATTGATTTGGTTGTGCTTCGTAGTCCTGGAGTTTTTTGATCATGTCAGTAAAAGGTGTTTCTACCTTTACACCATTGGCCACACCTTCTATCACTTGTTTGATGAGATCAAAACATTCAAACAATAAATTGACCAAATTAACATTGATCTCGAGGCTTCCTTCTCTAATTTTTTGGAGAAGGTTTTCCATTGTATGAGATAAATCAGAAAGATTGTAAAGACCAACGAAAGCAGAGGAACTTTTTAAAGAGTGTGCTGCTCGAAAGATATCGTTAATGATTTCAGGGTTTTCATGATCCTTTTCGAGTTTTACCAAATTAGAATTTAATTCTTCAATTTGATCCTCGGATTCTTCCAGGAAAACTTCTGTGTATTCGCCTAAAATTCCAGCCAATGTCGTATCCCTTTCTCTTTACTTTACGGTTGAAACAAAATCAACAATTTGTTCCAAATCCAAATTTAAAATCAAATGGTCTTCGTATCTCGAGACCGACTCAACCATCTTACTGTAGTTTAGCGACAAATCATCGGTTGTATAACTAATAAAATCTTTTTGGATTTTTACAACTTGTTTGACTTCATCAACAAGGACACCAATCCGTTTCTCCTCTAACATAATGACGATGATTCGGGAGATTGGGAAAATTTCAGAATCCGTTTCATGGAATCTTTTTTTCAAATCTAAGATAGGTATGATTTCTCCACGAAGGTTGATCACACCTAAAATGTAATCATCTACGTTTGGAATTCTTGTGATGAGAACTGGTTTTAAAATTTCATGAACCAACAACAATCGAATTCCAAAGAATTCTTTATCAATGGTAAAAGTAAGGAACTGTTCCAAGTCTCCCAGATCGGACTCTTGTTCCATTTTGGTTTTTTCCGCCAGGGATGTGAGTAATGTTTCTTGGTCCATATGCTACCGTGAATCGTGTCAGAATCCTACATGGATTCAATCTAAAAACGAATGAATCTGGGTTTCCGTAATCATTTTTCCTATTTTTAGATCGTGACTTTCTTCTAGGAATGGGACGGGAAAAAGTTTGGAAAAACTGAGTCCGATGGCTTTCTTTTGAAGAGATTCTACATTTAAAATGCGATCATAATACCCGCCACCTCGGCCAAGTCGGTATCCCCTTTCATTGAATCCGAGAGCGGGAACAAGAATCAAATCCGCATCTTCTACGGAGATCTCCTCATCACCTACGGGTTGAAAAAGGCCGATCGCATTCTTTTCAAAGGAAAAAGGACGAATGAATTTTAGAACTTTTCCATCCTCCATCCGAGGGAAGTACCATTTGGCAGAATGCCTAGCTTCAATAAATCCCGTTGGCCTAGGAAGTGGTGAAGATTCAATGATGGGAAGCACATCCACCTCTAAGGATAGGTCTGGAGAATAAGTAATGATTTTGGATTTACCTTGTAAAAGGGGAAACAACCTCTTTAAAATAGCGGCTTCATGGTCTTCCCTTTCTGGCAAACTCAGAAGATTCTTTTTTAGAATCTCTCTAGCATCTTTTTTGGAAATTGGATTCAAAAATGATCCCCGATGATCCCTTCTTCCAATAGAGAGATGATCTTTTTGGTTCTTTCTTCTAGTTCTGGAATTTCGCTCGTTTTAGCTGAAACTTCTTTCATTTGAAAGAGTTCATCCGCCAAATTGAGTGCACAAAGTACGGCAAGTTTTGTTTTGGAAGCAGAGGGAAGTGCCTTTGACAATTCTAAGAGACGTGATTCCACGTAATCCGCCACCTCAGAGATATACCCTGAGGAAGCTTCACCAACAATGGTATAGGTTTCACCAAAGATTTGTTTGGTTATTTTTTGAGGTTGTGGGGCAGATTCTGCCATAAAAATTATTTAGGATCGTCTTCGATAATTAAAAAATCATCGTCGTCATCCGCATCAAAGACACTGATCGCTTCGTCGTCATCGTCAATGATGATATCATCATCTTCGTCGATTTCTACAGTAGGAACTTCTTCTTCTGATTCTACAGCGACTTCTTCTTTTTCAAACGATGCAGCTGCCGGTGGTTTTTCCAAAACTTCTTCTGTTTGGAACTCAGATTCATCTTCATCAAGTAAAATGATTTCGTCGTCTTCTTCTGCCGCTAAACTTGGGCTCAAAGCAGCTGCTGCACCCGCGGCCGCCACTGGTTCTACAGGAGCCGAATCGGGGCTTTGCGTTTTGGGAGTAGAACTTCCTGTGGTAGGAAGGCCATCCAATCGACCGAGGAGTTGGTGGACTTTGGATTCCAAAAGTCCTTCCCTTTCTCGGAGTTTGTTTAACTCTTCATTTGCATCTTGGAGTTGGGTGCGAAGTGTTGTCAGTTCGCGCTCTTTCTCCTCCATTGCGAGCTTCATCTGGTCATTTTCCGCGCGGAGGGTTTCGTTTTCAGTCTCCAGGCGTGCGTTTTCTGTTCTTAGGTCTTGGATGAGTTCCAAAGCCTTAACAACTTTACTTTCTAGCTCTTCAATGGTTTCGATTTTTAACATGATAACAATCCGATGGAATAGAATAGCCGAGCCATTCTATTCCAATCAAGCACTAATTTACTTAGCGACTTTCGTTTTTTCTACGATGGCGTTGAATACTTCTTTGTGGTTGTAAGCAAGGTCAGCCAAAGTTTTACGATCTAAGTTGATTCCGTGTGTTTTGAGTGCATGGATGAATTTTGAATAAGACATTCCATTTTCTCTTACTGCGGCATTGATTCTCGTAATCCAAAGTTTACGGAATTCGGACTTTTTCTTTCTACGGTCACGGTATGCCCATTGACCAGCTTTCATCACTGCAGATTTTGCAGTTCTGAAAAGTTTAGAACGTCCGCCTCTAAAACCTTTTGCTTTAGCGAGAACTTTTTTTCTACGATTCTTATGGATGGTTCCGTTGACTGCGCGTGGCATCGTTTAACCTCCGTAAGGTAGAAGTTTTTCTACACGGTTATAGTCGGTTTCGTGGATGAGGTGCATTCCACGGCTTTGGTGTTTCATCTTAGGAGATTTTTTCTCTAAGATATGTCGTCGGAACGCACAACCGCGTTTAATTTTACCAGACTTGGTAAACTTAAAACGTTTGGCTGCTGCCCTGTTTGTTTTTAGTTTATACATAGTTGTTTTTATCCTTTAGCTTTCTCACTAATTGGGTTCATCACGACCACTATCGTCTTTCCGTCGTGTACCGGCATTTTTTCGGGAGAGGCATGCTCTTTTAGGTCCTCGACAAACCGGTTAACAATATTCATTCCAATTTCAGAGTGAACCATCTCTCTGCCTCGGAATCGAAGAGTCACTTTTACTTTATCACCCTTTTGCAAGAATTCTAAAGCATGACGCTTCTTAATCTCGAAGTCATGGTTATCAATCCGCGGGCGGATTTTAATTTCTTTCACCGTGACAACGTGTTGTTTCTTTTTCGCTTCTTTCGTTTTTTTAAGAAGTTCGAATTTGTATTTTCCAAAATCGATCAGCTTACAGACGTGAACATCCTGGTCTCCCGAGACTTCCACCAAATCAAGGTTAGCTTCCTTAGCTCTTCTCAGAGCTTCGTCCAGAGTAACGATGTCAGACCCTTCGTCAGAGACGAGACGGATCGATGCTACATTGGTAATTTGTTCGTTAATTCTGATGTGGGCGAATTTATCTTGGTTTGGGTTCCCTCTAGGGTTGGGCCGTTTCTGCATTCAGTCTCCGAAATTTCTTTCAATTTCCAATTTCGGACGAAAATCCAGGCGAGCAAGTACATTTCTTTCTTAATTTTGGAAGGAAGTGAGTTATAGGGATCCGGAGGGCCCTTCCCAAGCAACTAGTTCTAAATACAAGGATTCTGATTCTAAAATCTCAGGCAAAATAGGAACAAGGGAGACCAAATCCCCGTGATTTCCCATTCCCATACAAGACCCACCGTGACAAAGCCTACCCTCTTTTGTATAAAGGGCATATTGGATCAAATGGTCGAAGGTTTTGGTCTGGTTTCTGGGAGATTGGGACTGGACGAGGGCAAGATAGGTCAAACCTTCACTTTCCCTACGTTCCAACCGGATTCGGACTCGGTTTTCTTTTGTTAAGGTATCGCTCGCAAAAAGTAGATCCCCTTTTCCTGGATTCCATTTCTGGAAACTATAGGATCCGACCACTCCCCCTTCCCGTTTCCATTCATACCTGGTTTCATTTTTTAGTTTGGTATGAGAGAGAACCACGGCTTCTTTGGGCCTACGGTCTTCCCAACCGTAAGAGGTGATACTGACAGAAGCCCTAGCAATTTCGGTAATGGGAAAAGGAAAACGGCTCCAAAGCCCCGGGACATCGTAACTCTCCCAAGGTTGGACAATGTGTTCGCAAGTTTGGCTTGCGAGAAGTCTATCTTTGGTATCATAAAAACTAGCAGCCACATACAAAGCGACAGGACAATCACCCAGGTTTTCTCCCCCAGTGATGACAATGCTTGGGCAATCAAATTTAAGATCACGACCAAGCCCATCTACAAACTGCATAGGACTTACCTTCCAACCCACAGTCAGCCCATCTGCAAAGGGCAAAAGCTGCATGGGAATGGCATCAAACGCATCACGGGCATCATACGGTGGATGGATGGGAAGATCCAAATAGTATGCAACCGGACTGGTTTGTTTGGTGGTGAGAAGGTTTAGAGGCACTGGAGGGATTGTAAGATCCCCCCAAATGTCAGTCAAGAAATTTCTTTATTTAAAGATCACCTTTCAGAAGTGAGAGGAATCCATCGCGAGAAACCGTTTCTGTTTTCTCTTCTCCCATACGGCGGAAGGAAATAGATCCTGCTTCTTTTTCTTTATCTCCTAAAATCAAAGTGTAACTGCTTCGTTTTAGGATGGAATCCCTAATTTTACTTCCGATCTTTTCATTACGAATGTCGATCTCAACTCGGAAACCTTGCATCACCAAATCTTGGTATACTTCCTTCGCATAATCACTGTGAACTTCTGACACAGTTAAGACACGAATTTGTGTTGGATTGAGCCAGAGTGGGAATTTCCCTTCGAAGTGTTCGATGAGAATTCCAATGAACCTTTCGAGGGATCCGTAGATCGCTCTGTGGATCATCACCGGTGCGTGTTTTTTTCCATCAGACGCAGTGAAGTCAAGTTCGAATCGATTCGGCATAGAGAAGTCAATTTGAACGGTTCCGCATTGCCATAACCTTCCGAGTGAGTCCTTGATATTGAACTCAATTTTTGGTCCGTAAAATGCTCCGTCCCCTTCTTTGATTCCGTATTCGATTCCCTTTTTCTTTAGGGCATCGTGTAATGCTTGTGTGGCGAGATTCCAATCTTCATCACTTCCTTGAGATTTCTCAGGCCTTGTCGCAATGAAGGTTTTGAATTCGGTAAATCCAAATTTTTTGTACACATCAAATGTAAAATCGATGATGTCTTCGACTTCGGATTCTACTTTTTCGAGTGGTGCATAGATATGGGCATCATCTTGTGTAAACGCACGCACACGAAATAGTCCGTGGAGAACGCCCGACATTTCATGCCTATGCACATTTCCCAATTCCATAAATCGGAGAGGGAGTTCCCGGTAAGAGTGCATATGGTATTTGTAAATCAAACAACAGCCCGGACAGTTCATGGGTTTCACTGCAAATTCACTTTCATCAATGTCAGTGAAGTACATGTTTTCTTTAAAGTTGTCCCAGTGACCTGACTTTTTCCAAAGAGAGGAATTTAAGATCGCAGGAGTTTTGATTTCCTGGTACCCACGACGAAAACATTCTTCCCGAATGTAGGAAGCAAGAGTGTTCCAAAGAACTGTTCCTTTCGGATGCCAAAAAGGAAACCCAGGAGCTTCGTCTTGGAAACTAAAAAGATCAAGCTCCTTCCCAAGTTTTCTATGATCTCTTTTTTTAGCTTCTTCGATGAGAAAGATATATTCATCTAACTGTTTTTTGGTGGGAAATGACACACCATAAATACGAGTGAGTTGTTTGTTTTTAGAATCACCCTTCCAATACGCACCAGATATGGCTGTGAGTTTGAAGGCTTTGAGTTGGCCGGTTCTTGCCACGTGAGGCCCACGACAAAGGTCATACCACTCCCCTTGTCCATATAACGAAACCGATGCGGAATCAAATCCTTGGATGAGTTCTACTTTATAAGGTTCGTTTTCTTTTTTAAACTTTTCAATGGCTTCTTCTTTGGAAAGTTCCCAACGTTTGACAACAAGGTCTTCCTTAACTATCTTTGCCATCTCCGCTTCAATTTTAGGGAGGTCTTCTGGCGTTAGAATGATAGTGCCAAAATCAATATCATAAAAGAAAAAACCAGGACCATTTTCGATGACTGGGCCTACTGTTAGGCGAGCCTCTGGCCAAAGCCTTTGGACAGCCATGCCGAGTAAGTGGGCAGAAGAATGGTGGAAAACTTCTTTTCCTTCTGTGTCATCGAAGGTGAGAAACTTTACCGTGGTGTTCGTCGTAGGAATATAAGAAAGGTCAACGGTGCGACCATCGGACAAAACAACGGCAAGAGCTTTCTCTTTCAAGAAAGGCAGTTGGGCTTGGATGAAATCAGAAAAGGATTTACCGGATTCTAGTTCCTTGGAACTTCCATCTGGTAGTGTGATTGTAATTGCTGCCATAATTCTATACCCAGGTTTTCGGAGACACATTCTCCCGAAAAGTAAAGTTTTACCAGAGTCTGCCAGATTCCAATGATTCTGATATTTTCTTAAAACTTTCCTCCACCGACTCTTTGCGACCAAACCCACCCGTCTCTTCCAAAACAATAAATCCATGCAGGAGCGAACGTAAAATCCGAATCCGATGAACTGCGACTTCATCCAAAGTCTGGAATCGAAACACTTCCATACAGATAGTCAAAATTCGGTCGCCGAAAGGTTTTAATTCTGGATCGAACTCGGTGGATTCAATGGTCAAGGGATAAACATGACGGTGGGACTTCGCAAAACTTCTGTAAGTATTTAAAAATTCAATGATTCGTTCAGAGCCCTGATTCGTATGTTTTAACTTCAGTGAAATTTTATCACCTAAGATCGCCAAGGATCTCCTTTTCATTTCCCTACGCACATCCTCTAGATCTTGGATGTGGTTGTAGAGCGAAGGTGTACGAATTCCTAAATTTTCGGCAAGGCCCGCCAGCCGAAATTCAGAGAATCCCACTTCCATAATCAAATCCCAGGCTGCATCCAAAACCAGTTCTCTTGTGATTTGTGTTTGGCCTTTTTTTGGTCGGCCCGGTTTGTGTTTTAGTTTTTTTGCCATAAAAGTTTTACGTCAGAAGAAAACCGAGCAGGATCTTCGACAAAAGGATAGTGACCTGCATCTTCATAAATTTTGGCTGATCCGTCTAAGGTTTTTGCGATCCATCCGGCTTCTTCTTCTGGGGAATCAAAGTCGGGATCTTTAGAACCCATAACCACAATGACATTCCCTGACACAAGTGGTAATGCCGCTTCACATTCTGTTTTTGGTGCCAATAACATGGCCCTAACAGCTGCCATTCGACCATCCTCTTTTAAATTGATTTTTAATTTTTCAGATTTTTCTTTTAAATCTTTAGGAGGATGGACGGGAAATAAAGATTCATAGAAGGAAACCCAAGCACCAGCACCCCAAGGACCTCGGAAAACAAGGTGGATTAAAGTTTTCATTCCAAATGACATTGGTTCTTTATCACGAACAAAAGGACCAGAAAGAACTAAACCTAAAACTCTAGATTTTTCTTTCGAACGAATGTAAACCGCTGAAGCAGCAGTCATCGAATTGGCTATGATGTACACATTTTGTAAATTTTTCTTTTGGATGAAAGCCAAAATATCTTCTGCCGTTTCTTTCGGGCCATAAGAAGAAAAACTGGCATCGGATTCTCCCATCCCACGTAAATCAAAACTGAAAACCGTATTATCTTTTTCGAGAAGGAAAACAAGTTCTGAATAACTTTCTTTGCGATCTCCAATTCCTGGAAGTAAAATCAAATTCCGTTTCCCCTTCCCGGTTTCTAAATACGCAATACGACCTTCTTCTCTCTGAAAATAGGAAGTTTGAATTGTGTTTTCTACGTTTAAGTCCTCTCCCCAAAGAAGATAAGGAAATAAAAGGAGGAAAATCATAAAAATTTTGTGGTAGGTTATTTTCATAAAACTAATACTATTAGTTTATTTAACTAATGCAATTAGTTTTTATGGGGAAATATGCGAAATACCAATATTTTTTCTAAAATGGATCCGTTTTCGGGCTTGCCCTTCCCTTTTGGCATGAGATCCTTCAATTACCTACAAAGTATTGGTGATCTATGTCCATTGTTACCTTCGAAGACAAAGAGAATTTTCCTTTAGAAACAAACAAACCAGGAGCCACCATCCTGGAAACCGCCCTAAAACATGACTATCCACTCTACCATCTTTGTGGTGGAAATGCCAAATGTACCACTTGCCGTGTTTTTGTGACCGATGGACTTCAATATCTCAGCACACGTAACGATAGAGAACAAACTCTTGCCGACAGAAAAGGTTGGCCAACTGAGATCCGTCTCGCTTGCCAAACGGAGGTGTTTGGAGATATTTCTCTGCGACGGATCATAAAAGATAATAAAGATTTAAAAACAGTAACCAGTGAATCCAAATCTTCTAAAACAGGTGAGGAATGTTATGCGGTGATTCTTTTTCTGGATATCAAAGGGTTTACGGCATTTACGGAAGCAAGCCTTCCTTACGATGTGGTTTTTGTTCTCAACCGATTCTTTCAAGAGATGAGTGAACCCGTCTTAAATAATGGTGGGGAAATTGATAAGTTTATTGGGGATGGAATTTTGGCTTTTTTCCAATTAAGAAATAAAGACGAAGTTACAAAAAATGAAGAAAGTTTAAAAAAAGCAAAACAAGAAACGGTTCATGCAGCAATCCGAGCTTGCCTTCGTATGTTTGATCAATTGAAGAAATTTAATTTGGAAATGAAAGATAGGTTTAACTTTACTTTTGACATTCGCATTGGTTTACATGCAGGAAATGTGATCTACGGAGACATTGGACATTCCGAATACAAAAGCCAAACAGTGCTTGGTGATACTGTGAATGTAGCAAGTCGCTTGGAAGCATTGAATAAAAAAACAAATACAAGTTTTTTGGTCTCGGATGAGATTTATAAAATCATTGGTAAGTCCCTTTCTGTGAACAAAAAAGTCATCACAAGGCTTCGAGGGAAATCTGAAAAAATGACAGCGTATTCGGTTCTTGGTTTTAAAGTTTCAGATCCCGTCTTACGCATTCAAAAATCTTTTGATCATGTATTAGAAAACAATCCCCGTTGGATAGAGGATTATGTAGATAAATTAAAAAGTTTTGTAGAAGAGAACTTAGATAAAAATTTAGAGGAAAATCAAAGTTTAACGAACTCAAATGAATTTTTAAATGTCATCGAATCCATCATAGAAAAGTTAGGAAACCCTGTTTCCTTAAAAAAAGAAGTGTCTAAACTGGCAAAAATCTATGAATCCTTTGGTATTTCTAAGAAAGAATTCCCAAAACTAGTTCCTATCCTAATATCTTCTATACGAGAAAATCTTCCTTCCGAGTGGAATGCTGAATTAGAATCGATCTGGAATCAAATGACAATGGATCTAACTATAGAAACAATCGAATCTTAAAAACCTCCTTGCATTTGATTTGAAACTCTGTTTTGATAAAAATCAAAACATGCCTTTAGACAAAAAAAGAAAATCATCTCAAAACTGGGTACGTTTAACAAATACCATACGACAGTTAGTTCAGTCAAAACAAGGCCCCGCAGCTATACGTTATGCAATCACTCTGGTGTTCCTTGTGATTGCATTCAATGTATTTAACGTGATTAATAGTTATGTTGGCCGTGATTTTATTTCTTCGATTGAACAAAAAAATGTCACAGCCTTCTACACAAATGTTATCCTCTATGCAATTGTATTTATCATCTCCTCCGGAATTGGATCCATCAATCGGTATGCTGAAGAAAGACTTGGGATCTTGTGGCGTGAACAACTCACATGGAAATTAACTGAAAATTATTTAACGGAAAGAACCTTCCACCAAATCATCGGAAAACCTGGGATCGAAAATCCTGACCAAAGAATCACGGATGATGCCAAAGCTTTTACGACCACAACGATTTCTTTCACCTTACTCTTTATTGGTGGTATATTTTCTGCGATTTCCTTTTCAGGAGTTCTTTGGAGCATAAACCCCATTCTATTTTTAGTCGCAGTGGCTTATGCGCTTTCAGGAACCGTTTCTACCATCTTCCTTGGAAAATCTCTGATCCGTCTCAACTACGATCAATTGGATATGGAAGCTAGTTACAGAGCAGATCTTTTGCATATCCGCCAACACGCAGAGTCCATAGCTGTGACTCATAGAGAAGCTAGAATGTCCGTGAGATTAAAGTCCAGACTTAGAAAATTGGTAAATAATTTTCGCAAACTCATTTCGGTAAACTTACGACTTAGTTTTTTTACGAATAACTACAATTATTTTATACAAATCATTCCCATGCTCATCATTGCTCCGAGTTACATGAGAGGAGAAATTGAATTTGGTGTGATTACACAAGCGGCCCTGGCTTTTACAACGCTCCTCAATGCCTTTTCTTTGATTGTCACACAATTCCAATCCATCTCGGCCTTCTCTGCTGTGGTCAAACGTTTACACTCCCTGGAAACGGCGATGTTACAAACGGAAACCCTTGCAAAAGAAAAAAGAGAATCAGGCAATCAATCTGATGAAATTATTTTTGAAAATTTTACCTTATATTCAAATGACAGATCCAAACTTTTGGTAGATAATTTAAATATAAAAATCCAAAGAAAGGAACGTTGGCTTTTTACATCTCCGGATGAAACTACAAAACTAAGTTTATTTAGATCCATTGCAGGAATTAGTAATCATTCCGAAGGCAATATCAAAAAACCTAACTTAGAAGAGATTCTTTTTCTCCCTGAACAAGCTTACTTACCTCCGGGAAGACTCCGAAATGTGATTGTGCCAGCATATTTAAATTTAGAAGTATCAGACTCAGAAATCCTAACTGAATTGCAGAAAATGGGGCTCGAAACTTTAGTTCGTAGGTATGGGGGTTTACGAACCTTAAAAGAGTGGAACGAAGAACTATCGTTAGCTGAAAAATACAAAATAGCAGTCATCCGCGTTTTATTTTTAAAACCCAAATTTTTGGTTTTGGATCGACCAGGATCCAGTCTTGGTAAATTTGAAATCTCTAAAATTCTAAAACTCTTTCACAAATTGAATGTGGCAACCATTGTCATTGCTAAAGACGAAGAAACGGTTTTGGAGTATGATCACCATTTAAATATTTCACATTTTGGAAAATGGGACTTAAGTTCCGCTGATAAGGCAAACAAAGAATGATTCAACAAATCAAAAACGAATCTGGACTCAAATTTCAATTTTTATCGAATGGGAATGTACATTCCATTCGTTTGAATGAATTACTTGTCAATTTATATCTTGGAAACGAGATGGAACCAAGTATTAACAATCTCTATCTAAGAATCCATTCAAAAAGTTCACTAACCTTATATCCGCTATTTGGACCCAACTCAAACTCCCATTTTCAAATTAACGACTCCACTTATCTTTCTAGAGGAAGTCACGATGGAATGGATTACACTTTATATCTAGAACTTCATCCCCTTTTGTTAGCCTGGCGATATAAAGTACAAATTACAAATAAAACCAAAGAACCATTAGATTATGATTTGGTATATGTACAAGATATTGGGATTTGTGATTACGGCGCATCAAGGCTGAATGAATTTTTTGTTTGCCATTACATCCACCATGAACCAATTCTCACAAAAGAATTTGGTTATGGAATTCTTTCCAGGCAAAACGAATCGGTATCAGGAAAACATCCCGCTACTTTTTTATTTAGCTCAGATTTCATCCAATCTTATGCGACTGATGGATTAGATTTGTATCCGAAAGGAATTCACCAAAACCTTCTCACAAAACGAAGACAAGGTGAACATTCTATTTTGGGCCTTGAAACAAAAAAGAAAACCTTAGGGCCGAACGAAATATTAGAATCATGTTTTTATGGGTATCTATTTCCTAATTTGGAAACCCTAAGTTCTTTTCCTGAGGTTCAGAACCTCATGCAAAAAATTTCTACTGGCTGGAAGGAAACTCCCAATTTTGGCACAAACATATCTATTGGCCAACCGAGCCTCTTTTCAAATGGTAGTAGGAAGGACGGCGATACTCTAACAATAGACAAATTAAAATTTTTTTTCCCAAAGGAATGGAGAGAAGTCGAGTTGTCAGACTCCGGGGACATCCTTTCCTTCTTTACAGATGAGTCCACCCATGTGGTGTTAAAAGAAAAAGAGTCTCTCTGTCTCCGTCCTCATGGACAGATTTTAAGGACTGGTTTTCCCGAGATTCCTGACGAATCTTCCCTCACGGCTACTTGTTACTTCAATGGTATTTTTGTATCACAACTCACTGAAGGCCATACGAGTATCAACCAATATATTTCACGTAACCATAGTTACCTGAACCAATTCCACTCTTATGGACTGCGTATTTTTATAGAAGAAGATTCTGTTTTTAAACTTTTAGATAGTCCTTCCTTAATGCGAATGGAGCCGAACCTTGTAGAATGGATTTACCAATGGGAGAATGAAACATTAAAAATCCAAGTGGAAACAAATCAAAACCATGAAATCCAGTTTCAACTCTCCACAAACAGCAAACAGGTGAAAAACTTTCTTTTATCCTTTCATATTGCTCTAGATGGTGATAACGGTGCCTTGGAAATTCCACCAGTTGTCCTCCAAACTGAAACAAAAATAGAAATCCAACCAAACCCAAAATCACCTTTGTTCCAAAGATTAGAAGGAAAAGGGTTCCATATTGATACCAAAGATCTTACAGTATGGAAAATCTCCGATGATCGGATTTTATTTGCTGATGGAATTTCGAGAGGACAGTCTTATCTCACCGCTGTGGTGCCAGTAAAGTCAAATCTCCAATTTTCCATCCAAGGGAATTTGTTACCTTCTCCTTCAAAAAAAGAAACCAAGCAAAAACAAACATCAATTAAATCTCACATCAAAAATCAATATAAGATAAAAAATGAAAATTCTGCATCACAATCCATTAGCCAAATTATAGAAATCCTACCTTGGTTCGTACAAAATGCACGCATTCATTATTTGAATCCAAGAGGACTAGAACAATATTCAGGAGGTGGATGGGGAACAAGAGATGTCTGCCAAGGTGCTTTTGAGTATCTACTTGCTATGGGTGAAATCGGATCTTGCCGTTCCCTACTTTTTAAGGTCTTCGAGGAACAAAATGAAGATGGGGACTGGCCGCAATGGTTTATGTTGTATCCCCGAGATAAAGAGATTCGGGCCGGTGATTCCCATGGAGACATTCTTTATTGGCCGATCCTTGCTTTATCTACCTACTTAGAACGAACCAAGGATCTAAAATTTCTAGAGGAAACAACAACAGGAATTCACCGAAAGGAACCAAGAACTATAAAAGAAGCCATTACAAAAACCATTTCACTCATAAACAAACGTTTGATTGAAGGAACAAAACTTCCAATTTACGGACATGGTGATTGGAATGATTCCTTACAACCAGTCAAAGATGAATTTCGAACGCAAGCCGTGAGCACTTGGACTGCTGAATTACAATCACTCACCTATGATGCATTGATTCAAATTTATCATTTAACTGGTGATATAGAAAAAGAAAAACTCTATCAAAAAGAATCGGAAATCATCAAACAAAACATCAAAGATGATTGTATGGCTGATGGTATACTAACAGGACTACGTTATTTCGGAGAAAAGAATTCTTTAAAATTTTACTTACACCCCAAGGATACCAAAACAGGAATTCACTTCAGTGTCCTTCCTATGGTTTATGGAATTTTATCAGAGGTTTTAGATTCTAAAGAAGCGGAGGCCCATCTATCCATCATAAAAAATTCATTAACAGGGCCAGATGGAATCCGTCTCTTCGATGTCCCAATTCCTTATAGGGATGGAAGTAGTATAGAGTTCAAACGAGCAGAAACTGCCAGTTATTTTGGGAGAGAAATTGGGCTTATGTACACCCATGCCCACTTACGTTACTGTGAAGCATTAGCTTATATGGGTAAGTCGGAAGAATTCTTATACAACTTAAACTTAGTCAATCCCATCGGAATTCAAAAGAAAGTTCCCTCAAGTCATCCAAGACAAACAAACTGTTATTATTCAAGTTCCGATGGTTTATTTTTTGATCGTTACGATGCAGGAAAAAATTATAAAGAATTACTACTAGGAAACATTCCTTTAGAAGGAGGATGGCGAGTGTATTCCAGTGGCCCAGGAATTTATCTCAAACTAGTTTACGAATGTTTGTTTGGAATTCGTTTTTTTCTGGATGAGATGGAACTAGATCCGATCCTTCCCAAAGGATTGGATGGTTTAGAATGGAATGTCCATTTTAAGGAAAAAGATTTTCGAATCCTATATCATGTAGAATCAACAAATGCAAGTCTAGAATCCGTGTTACTGAATGGCATCCACATTCCTTTTCAAAGAAAAGAGAACCGTTACCGTAGAGGTGGCGTAAAACTTAAATTTACAGATTTGGAATTATACCTAAAAGAGGGAGAAAACCATTTAACATTAATATTGCGATAAACGTAAAAAACGTGTAGGGAAAAAATCCCCCACACGTTTTCCGATTTTTCCTTTGATAAAGGAAGTTTTAAATGGCGCTTTTTCCTTTCTCGCCAGTTCTGATTCGAATCACTTCTTCAAGAGGAGTGATGAAAATTTTTCCGTCACCGATCTTTCCGTCTCCACTTTTTGCTGCTTTCAAAATAGCATCAACAGTTGGTTTTACGAATTCATCGTTTACAGCAATTTCCAATCGAACTTTTCTAAGTAAATTTACAGTGTATTCGTGACCACGAAATACCTCTGTTTTACCTTTTTGTTGTCCGTAACCTTGAACGTCAGATACTGTTAGACGGTAGATTTCGTTTTTAGTTAATTCAGCTTTAACTTCTTCCAACTTATGTGGTTGGATGATTGCAATGATCATTTTCATAATGTTATACTCCTATTCCCTTAACCACGAGCTCGGATATTGAAATCAGGGTAAGCTTCTGCTCCGTGTTCCCCAAGATCCAAACCACTAAGTTCTTCTTCTTCACCAACTCGGATTCCACCAGCCAATTTCAAGACATACCATAGGATGAAAGAAACTACGAATGTGAAACCACCGATAGCAAGGATTCCAATAAGTTGAGTTAGAATGGAAGGAACTTCTACTCCAGCAGGGGCACCTTCATATCCGAAGATTGCTACTGCTAATGTTCCCCAAATACCACAAACTAAGTGAACAGAAGTTGCACCCACCGGGTCATCAATTTTGATTTTGTCAAAGAAAAGAACTGATAATACAACGAGAGTTCCTGACACAGCACCAATGATGGCAGCAGACGTTGGGCTCACAATCGCACAAGGTGCAGTGATACCAACAAGACCAGCAAGTGTTCCGTTAAGGATCATACCAAGATCAGGTTTTTTCAAAATGACCCAAGCAGTGACTGTAGATGCAAGTGCACCAAGAGCAGCTGAAATGTTAGTAGTCACAATCACATGTGCCATTACACTTCCGTCACCAACACCCATAGTAGAACCTGGGTTAAATCCAAACCAACCGAGCCAAAGGATAAGAGTTCCAAGAGCTGCAGATGTCATGTTATGACCAAGAATTGGTTTGATTCTACCATCAGGTAAATACTTTCCTTTTCTAGCTCCAAGAACGATGGCACCAGCAAGAGCGGCCCAACCACCTACAGAGTGTACTACGGTAGATCCGGCAAAGTCATGGAAACCAAGTGCGGAAATCCATCCACCACCCCATACCCAGTGACCAGTAAATGGATATAAAAATGCGACAAGAATAAAGGAGAAGATAAGGAAGGAATGAAATTTAATTCGTTCTGCCACAGCTCCAGATACGATGGTTGCTGCTGTTGCTGCAAAAACCAATTGAAAGAAAAATTTCGCAAATAGAGGAATACCTGTCCAATTCATAGATGAATAAACACCTTGGTATGCATCACCAATTGCGGGTGAGTTATCAGCTCCACCTAAGAAAAAAAGGCCTTCACTTGCTAAATAAGGAGATCCATCACCAAACATCAAACCCCAACCGATCGCCCAGTAGGAGAAAGTTGCGGCAGCAAAAACGATAAAGTTTTTAGCGAGAATGTTCACGGTGTTCTTTGATTGAGCAAAACCCGATTCAACGAGAGCAAAACCGGCATTCATAAAGAATACCAACATACCAGCGACTAACACCCACAAGGTGTCTAAACCTACTGTTAAAGTTTGGATTGCTTTTGCGGTTTCCTCTGCTGGGTTCGCGACGGTTGCAGCTTCATCTGCAAAAAGGAACATCGGAACAACCAGGAGCAGGAAGGCGATTGATTTGAAATACTGTTTCATATTACCATGTTTCCTTTCCATGTTATTTGTTTAGAAACAGTGCAAGATTGGTACCCGGACTGAATTCCTATGCCAAAGAAAGGAAAAAAAACTAGATAATGCCTAGAAACCCTCCATTTTGTATAAATTTATTATGAAATGGAATTGAATGCTCAGAACCTATGCCCATAAACCGAGAACATTCTGCTTATGATGAGACCATATAGTTCGTTTTTTAAGCAAGACCCAGCCCCGGAACTTGGGAACCTCTTTAAAAAAACCCAATCGGAATGCCAAGAAATCCCCTCTAATAGAAGTGACTGAAGAAAGAATTCGGCCCTGCAATGAAAAACCCTTAAATACTAGCGGACACTATGTCCTCTATTGGATGCAAGCCTATCGCCGGTTTGATTCGAATCATGCTTTTGCTTATGCAGTAAATTTAGCAAAAAAACATAAAAAAGAACTGATCGTTTACGAGGGACTTCGTTCTGACTACCCTTGGAATTCAGAAAGGATTCACAGGTTCATCATCGAAGGGATGTATGACAACCAAACAAGAGCAGACGAACTAGGTATCAATTATTGGTCGTTTGTCGAATCAAAATCAAATCCGGCACGAGGGATTCTAAAAGAAATCTCCAAAAATGCCGTCGCCATAGTCACAGATGATTTTCCTTGTTTTATCATCCCAGAACAAACTGCGAAACTTGCAAGTAAGGTGGGTTGCCCCCTTTATGCAGTGGATAGTAATTCTCTACTCCCACTCTCTCGGTTTGCCAAAGAAGCCAGTGCCGCAAGGATTCTACGAATTTGGATTCATAAAGAGTTCCTAAAAGGGATACCTGAAATGGCCAAACCAAAATGGACAAAGGAAGATTTACGGGACTTAAATCAAAATTCGAGGCCACCAAAAGGATTCGGGTTACCTAACAATCTAGATTCTTTTTTAAAAACTTTTGAATTTAAAGATTTAGTTCCTCCCGCCAAAGGAGTGAAAGGTGGCCGTAACGAAGCTTTAAAAATTTTAAAATCCTTTATCACAAAAAAAATACAAGAATATGAAACTGGCCGCTCAAATCCAAATCCTCCAGATATAACAGCTACAAGCGGACTTTCTCCTTACCTTCATTTTGGACATATTGGAATCGAAGACATTTTCCAAGCTGCTTTAGAATCTAAAACAAAATGGAATCCAGAAAGGATGAGCCACCAGAAACCAGGCGATCGTGAAAATTTTTATTCAGAGTCCACTTCCACCAATCACTTCTTAGATGAACTAATCACATGGAGAGACATCGGATATTTATTTTTTTGGAAATCCAAACCAAAGAATATCAATTTAGAAAATCTTCCCGATTGGGTGAAAACCAATTTTAAAAAACATAAATCGGATACAAGAGAGTATATTTATAATTTAGAACAGTTTGAATCTGCGAAAACTCATGATGAACTTTGGAACGCTGCCCAAATTGAACTAATGAAAACCGGTAGAATGCATAACTATATGCGAATGTTATGGGGAAAAAAAGTAATCGAGTGGACAAAATCCTACGAAGAAGCCTTCCAAATTTTGGAACATCTAAACAATAAATATGCCTACGATGGAAGAAATCCCAATTCTTATACGGGGATTTTATGGTGTTTTGGATTGTTTGACAGACCTTGGTTTCCTGAACGAAATGTGTTTGGGAATGTAAGGTTTATGTCTTCCGATTCAACAAAAAAGAAGTTTAAAATGAAATCGTATTTGGAGTATATTGGTGAACTGAGCGGAACCTCCGACTCACTTTTCCATGACTGAAGAAAACTTACCTACTACATTTGAAGAAACAAAATCTAAGTTTGATTCAATTTACTTTTATTTTGTGATTTTGTTCAATGATTCCATCCATGAGTTTTCTTACGTAGAAGATTGTTTGATGAAACTTTGTTTTAAAACAAAAAAAGAAGCCAAAAAAATTGCTATGGAAGCACATAGCAACGGTAAAGCAGTGTGTTTTCAAGGTAGTATGGAAGAATGTGAAACAGTTGCTGAGAATATGACAACTGCCAACTTAACAGTTATACTTGGCGTATAAAAGATTCATTGGCATTTGAATTAATTAAGTAATCAAATCCCTGGTCTTGGTTTTACCTTTGTGACAAAGTACACTTTGACCGGTTCTGCTTTCCCTTTTAAGGAAAGTTCTTTGATGTCTTCATATTCAATGTATTCGCTACCTCCTGCAGCAAGAAAGGCAGCTTCCGAAACAGCTACTTTGCCAGGGATTCCATGACTTTCGAGCCTAGCCGCTGTATTGACAGCATCACCGATAACAGTATAGTCCATTCGTTTGACAGAACCAATGTTACCGACAATTGCTTCCCCAAAATTAACACCGATCCGCAAACGAAAGGTTCCCGGCGGAAGACCAAGGTCACGATTGATTTCTTCCATTCGTTTTTGCATATCTACGGCACAGGCTACAGCTTTATAAGCATCTAGTTCGGTTTGTTTGGGTGCTCCCCAGAATGCCATAATGGCATCCCCGATGAATTTATCCAAGGTAGCCGAATAATGAAAAATCAAATCGGACAAGGATTCAAAAATTGTATTTAGGTTTTGAAGAACAACTCCAGGTGGATTTTTTTCTGCAAAAGTAGTAAACCCAACAATATCGGAAAATAAAGTAGCAATTTCCCTTTCTTCACCACCTAACTTTATATTGTCGGCAACGATGGTCTCCATAACAGCAGGCGAAAAATAACGAGAAAGTCTGTCTTTTTCTTCTCTTTGTTTTTCCACAAGCCTCCTTGAATCTATCATGTTTTTGACAATCGAAAGGGCGACCGAAACGGAAAATGCGGCAAAGGCATAATCTTTTACGTAGGTATGACTTGGATACCATTCCCATTGCATTTCCACAAAGATATCATTTAGCATAAGAACAATAAATGCCAAAAATCCAAGAGAGACCGTTCCCATAGACGGAACCTTTCTTCCTAGGAAAATGATATAGAACAACGCTCCTCCCAGTAAAATTGTTACAAAACTCCAATAGAAGAAAAACTTAGAAAGAAAGAGAAAGTTAGGTGATACAAGGACTATAACAATGGAAAGTAAACCAGCAAAATCAATGTATCTGTTTGTGGTTTTGATCCAACCCTGCCTAACATGGGCGAAACGAACGATAAAATTGAAAAGTAAATGGACGAGGCCAATCCAAGCCAGATACTCTATTTTTTTGATCCAAAATCCATCACCAACAACAGAATAAATAATTTGGCTTTGAAACAAAGTATTTAGAGCCATAAAAATGGAACCTAACGCAAAATAAACGGTAGCATCATCCTCGTTTCGAAACAAAAACTGCCAATATAAATAAAAACTTCCAAGTAACAAAGTAAGTACGATGACAAAAATCTTTTTGAAATCATTCCAATATTCTGCTCGTTCTGAATACTTCACCGAAGATACATAAAATTTATCATGAGACAGTCCAGGACTCAAAGGATACTTTGCATAAACTCTGACAGCAAGGATGTTGGGTTCATCTGTTTTTAAACTGTCGATAGGAATTTGGTAAAATCGAATTTTATCACTATAGAGAGATTTATCTTCTAACTGGGCATTTTCTTCTGTGTCCAAATGAAGGCCCGTCCCACCGATGAATTTCCCATTCCAATATACGGCATCTGCTTGGGAGATTTGCCCTAGTCGCACCGATAGGTTCCGTGATTTGAATCGGGTTCGGATGTCTTCTTCGGTAATTCGAATTTCGGTTCTATACCAAGCATATCCTTTGTAAGATTCCAAATATTTAGGAAAGTCTGGAAAATAGAATTCTCCGTCACCATCCTTCACCTTATTCCAAGCGGTTTGTACTTGGAAACCGGAGATCCATCCATTTCGGACTGATTCTCCTAGTTGGGTTTGGGCATGGGCGAATCGTAAGGCTCTTGTTTGTCCGTTTTCTTCATCTAAATACAAATCGTCTTCTTCTGATTCTGTCACAAGGGGGGAATCACCGGGTTTGAAACTCCATTTATGGACTGACTGGCCAAAGGAAGTTTCTGACCTAAGGTCTAAAATCTGGTTGGTGAGGAGAACTTGTGCCGATAGGCTTGAGAGAAATCCCGCAAGAAGAAGGATTGTATACACAAAACAAAAGAGTCTTTTCGAAAAAACCATGTCGGAAATCTTATAAAAATCAAAAGGAACTGGCAAGTATAAAACATTGGATAAAGTCATTGTGGAAAGTTTAGATTCCGATTTTTCAGGAATCGTCACTGCACCTAACGGAAAAAAGGTGAATGTATTTTTTGCTTATCCAGGAGATGAACTTCATGTGGAGTATGTCAAACGCAGGCCAAGACAAAGGTCGTTGCGTATCCAAGAAACCATCCGTAACCATGATTGGAAACTTGTCCGATGCAATGTGTTTGGAGAATGTGGGGGATGCACCGGCCAACATATAGATTACGCAAAACAATTAGAACTAAAATTTTCACCCATCCTCCAATCCTTCCAAAAAGATTTAGGAATTTCCATCACACCCCTTCCAACGGCTAAAATTTATGAATATAGGTCACGAATGGATTTTTCCGTTTTCCCTGGGCCAATCATCGGCCAAAGACAAAGAGGGAATTTTCGAAAGGTGGTTCCTATTTCCTCTTGTTCCATCCAATCCAATTGGGCAAATGATGCTCTAAAAGATGTACAATCTGTACTAGAACAAATACCAGAAGTAATCTGGGACAGAAAAAATGAAGATGGTGGGCTCAAATATCTCACCATTCGAAAAGCTCAAAATACCGATGATGGAATTTTAATTTTTACTTTTACTGATGGATACGAATCACATCCTTCTATGGAAAAATTTCGTAACCTCTGTTTGCTGTCTTTAAAACAAGAGTCCTTATTATTTTGTTACAATAGACCCAAGTCGGAAGTTTCTGCTTTTGGGCGTCCGGAAATTTTAAGAGGCAAATCCACATTTACTGAAAATGTTTTGGGAGAAACCTTTCAGATTCCATTTGATTCTTTTTTCCAACCAAACCCAGCAGGATTTTTACCGATCCTTTCCTTTATCAAGGAACGAATTCCCAAATCGGGAAAAAATCTTATCGATTTATTTTGTGGAAATGGTTTCTTTTCTTTGTTATACGGTGATTCATTCGAAAATGTGGATGGTTATGAACTGACCGAATCCTCCATCTCCATTGCATCTTCCACTTTCCAAAATCGATACCCAAACAAATCCCATTCATTCCAAATCGCAAACCTCTTTATGTCGACGGAACTTCTGAAACAAAAAGAGGAAGCCACACTCATTTTGGATCCTCCCCGGGCCGGTGCTGGGAAATTAGTCACTCAATGGATTCGTGATTTTGGTCCAGAATATGTATTCTATGTCTCCTGTAACCCTTACTCCCAAAAAGAAGATGTATCTACTTTCCTGCCAAATTATGATTTTGTAGATGGAATCCTAATCGATCCCTACCCTCACACGCCCCATACGGAATCCGTACTTTTCTTTCAAAGAAAGCGCACATAAATCCCTTCACCAATTTTGAATTTTCTCCGAAATTAGAAAGGAGGGTACTATGAAGATTCAAAAATCGATTTTATTTTTATGTTTGGCCATCTTAGGGCAAATCGGTTGTGCGAGTGTGATGGTAACTAATTGGACACCAGATGATTCTGGTTTCAAAACAAAACCAGTTCGTGTGTTACTCGGTTATGCGACTGATGAAGAGGTGTTTAAGTCTACAGGAGAAATCATTGTTCGAGATGCAAACGACCTCACCATTAAAAAAGCTTATGATTTTTTATCTTTAAATCCCACAGTTCTAAAAGCCCCAATTTCCATTCAAAGCAATTCAGAATGGATTGAATACAAGGGAGTGAGTTACAGAGGAACAATTTTACTCAAACCAATTGATGGAAAAATTTATATTATCAATTTAGTTCCGGTTGAGGCCTATCTTTTATCGGTTGTTCCTTCTGAGGTAAGTGCTTCTTGGCCAAAAGAAGCTCTCAAAGCCCAAGCGATTTGTGCTAGAACCTACGTGGTCAGAGAAATGTTAAATCGCAAAAAACAAGAGTTTGACGTTGATACTTCTACCAATACACAAGTTTATAAGGGAAAGAATAAAGAACACCGAAATACTTCGGAAGCAGTTTTTGAAACAGAAGGTCTGATCCTCATTCACAAAGGACAACCCATTCAAAGTTTTTTCCATTCCAATGCCGGTGGATATACGGAAGACCCAGCCAACGTTTGGGGAAGTCCTGTTGAATATTTAAAACCAGTACCATCAGAATATGATAAAGATGGAGACCAATATTCCTGGGAAGAAAAATGGAAAACAGATTTTATAAATACCAACTTACGTGACTTAGGTGTAGGTGAGATCCAAGATATTATTGTCAGTAGTCGATTCCCCTCTTCTCGAGTGAATGAAATTGAAATCATTGGAGCTTCTGGATCCAAAAAAATCAAAGCGACTGAGTTTCGAAAAAAATTGGGAGCAACCAAATTAAAATCCACAAGATTTGGAATTCGTAAAGAAGAGTCTGGAGATTTTTATGTGAAGGGACTTGGCTCAGGACATGGAGTGGGAATGTCTCAGTGGGGAAGTTTTGCCATGGCAAAAAGTCAGTTCAACCACAGGGAAATCCTACAACACTACTTCAAAGGAATCGAATTCGCAAGGATTGTCGCGAGGTAATTTTCTCCGTTTTTCGGTTTCCCTTGGTTCCTAGTTTTAGAATCTGACTTTAGGTTCTAAATCTTATGGCTACAGTTGAAGAATACCTCTCCCAAATCAAAGACCTGACGATTGTACCGCCGGTCTTACTTTCCGTACTTTCCCTAGATGATGACAACGAACTCTCCTTTGGGGAATTAGAAAAAAAAGTCCAATCAGACCAAGTCTTAGTAGCAAGACTTTTAAAACTTGCGAACTCACCATTTTTCTCTAGAGGAAATCCTGTAGCTAACATGAAACAGGTGATCACTCGACTGGGATTCAAAACCGTTCGAAGTATGGTAGCGATGTCTATGACAGACTCGTTATTTAGCCAAGGTAATTATAAAAAATTTAGAGATGAAGTTTGGGATCATTCTGTTGCCAAAGGGATTTTTGCACAAATTCTTTGTGAAGAGAAAAAATTCAAAAAAGAAGCGGAACTTGCCATCACCTGCGGACTGATGCAAGATCTCGGTAGAATTGTACTCAATACCATTGATCGAACAAAATATGTAGAAGTGCTTACCGAATTCCAAACTTCTGATGTCAGTTTGATTTCCTTAGAGAAAAAATTCTTTGGAGTGGATTCTTACGAAATGGGAAGTGCGGCAGCAAAACTTTGGAAGATGCCAAACATCATCATTTCCTCTATTGAAGATTTGGCAAAACCTGTTACCGAACAATCGGCTCTCGGTCAAATCATTGGATTTGCTGGTGTGATTGCAAAACTAACGGGCCATGGCAAACAAGAACCAGGAACCACAGAAAAGTTTGAGGAATACAAACAAATCCTAAACCTTGAAATTGAAGACCAAAAAGTATTTTTAACAGCTAAAGATGAAAAACTGAAAACAAACGAATTGTATCAGTTTTGTAGTACACTTTAAAAGTAATTCCGGGATACTAAACTTATCTTACGCGAGGGGTTTGACGCTGAGAATTCTGTGTAACCCTTCTTTCCCTTTAATTTTTACAGGTTCCAATTCTTCATAACGGTATTTATTCGCATAATCTTCTGGAAGGAAATTGTATAAACCTTCTGAAACATAAACATGCATCGGTTTGGCAATGGATTCCAACCGACTGGCCATATTTACAGTATCCCCCACTGCCGTATAAGAAAGTTTTTGAAAGGAACCAACGTTTCCAACAATTGCTTTTCCTGAGGCCAAACCAATTCCTATCTCCGGAGTGAATCCATAAATCTGTTGCCATTTGGGTTGCCAAAGTTCAAACACTTGCACCATTTCCACGGCACAATCCAAAGCATTCTGCCTATGATCTTCCTGAAAAACAGGCGCACCAAACAAACACATGATGGAGTCACCAATATATTTATCGATCATACCACCGTATCCCAAAATGACTTCTGTCATCGCAGTAAAATATTCATTTAAAAAAGAGATGACTTGTTCTGGTTTCATTTTTTCAGAAAGAGTCGTATAACCACGAATATCCGAAAATAATACAGATACTTCTTGTTCTTTTCCTTTTTGATCCAACGAAAGAGTGTTATTCATTAAACTTTCAACAATGATGGGATCAACATACATACCGAAAACATTTTGCATTTTCTTTTTTTCGGTTTCTAAATTCAATTTTTCTTCGTATTCTTTTTCCAATTCCTTTTTGAATTTTTTAACCATCGTGTTCAAATCTTGAATTTCCGATTGGTTCATCCCATACAAATCTTGGAATCGTTTCAAACTATCATCCATTTGGATGGAAACTACTTTTTTGCGGTAAACTTCTCGGAACAAATTTCTAAATCGATGTTCCAAAACATTCTTCTTTAACCGTCGTTTGCTGAAGTATTCGTTAATTCCAAGTTGGAAGGCATGTATTGGTAATTGTTTTCCTTCAGCTTTCGTAAACACAACCACCGGAAGTTCTGATGGTCCCGCTAAATCCATAATGGTTTCCAAAACAGATTCAGAGGAATCCTCTAGTTCGGGGAATTGGATTTCTGTTATGAGTAAATCGTACTCTGCTTTTTTGATTTCCTCAGCACCGTTTTCAAAAACCGAACGCCAAACGAGTTCGATATAATCACCGAACCACTCCACAAGTAGTTGGGAAATGGTATCATAAGATTTTTTTTGCGGTTCTAAGACCAGGACACGAACGATTTCTTCTTTTTCTAAATCCACGCGCCTTATTATTCATTCTCTAAAATTTTGTGAAGCGCCTCTTGAAACCGGAAGGAAAATCTTCCCATTAAAAGTCGAAATCCTTGTAAAATCACGTCTGGCCTTGGGGGATCTCCTGAAATATAAAGATCTGGTTCCGCGGGTCTTTTCCCCATGGGGAATAGTCCCCCGCTCACCGCTTCCGTCCCACAGGCAATCAGTGCTTTTGGTTCTGCAATTACCTCCCAAGCGGTTTCCAGTGGAGCCACCATATTCTTTCCTACCGGCCCCGAAAAAACGATAGCATCGGCGTGTTTGGGGCTTGCGACACAACGAACCCCTTCTCTTTCCGAATCAAAAACCGAATTAAAAGAAGCATTCAGTTCCGATTCCACAGTATTGTTTCCTGCAGCAGCTACCTCTCGGTAAAGGAATCCTCTTTTTTTGGTTAATTCCCGGAACTTCAATTGGTTTGCAGTCAGTGGAAAAGGTAAGTCACTTACTTTTTCCATTCGCCCAGAAATGTAAGTGACTTTCAATTCATCACGACTTAAGGCAAAGGTATAAATAAAACCCGAGTTCCTAAGTTTTCCATCCGAACACTCTGTACAAAGTCCACATTGCAAACATTTGCCATAATCAAACCGAACTTCTGTTTCCGAAACTATTTGAATTGCTTTTGTAGGACAGACTTCTGCAGAAACCGACAAGGATTTACTTCCCTCCTTCAACTTTACCGTAGGAACCGGAATCCCGCGACTTGTTGGATGCACGGGGGAAGCTGTATTAAAATTTAATACATTTTTCGGAAAAATAAAACTTTTTAGTTCATATAAAAAATTCATAAGTCAAACCCAACATAACTAAGATTAAACGATTTGTTATTCAAAGGAAAATCTCCGATTTGTTCTCCGCGAACAGCAAGTTCCAAAGCATGCCAATTTAAAACGGACGGATCACGGATATAGGAATTTTTTACAAATCCATTTGTATCAATATCTAAGGAAACAAGCACAGGACCTCGCCATGCTTCGACACTTGCTGTATAAATTCCCGCTTTCGGTTTCCATTCTTTCCACTGACTAGGTTTGGTAGCAGAATCATTTTCTGACCATAAAGATTTAAAATCCAAGTAATCCAAATGTGATTCTATCCATTTTAAGGATTGTTCAATTTCCGCATAACGAATGTACATACGTGCCCAGACATCTCCATTATAATGGTGATGTTCTTCCTTTATAGGTAAGGGAACCCAACCTGGATAATCAGGATTATTAATTCTTAAATCATCACCTACACCCGCCATCCGAGCAATCATACCGGAAAATCCATGTTTTTCTACATCCAACTCAGAAATAAAACCACAACCTTGCATTCTTTCTTTTAAGGTAGAAACGGAAAGAGCTCGTAAAATTTGGGGACGAATTCGTTTGAAATAAACTTTTTTTAAATTGAAAAAAGCTTCTTTTGCTTGTTTGGCGGAGATACGCCCATTAACACGAACTCTTCCTGGACGAATGGCAGCTTTGCCAAATCGATTTCCAGTCCATGTTTCCATAAGACCAAGGGCGGCCCCTCTATCAGTGACACAGACACCATACAACGGATAGTAACCTATGTCCTCCGAAATACCACCTAAGTCACCGATATGAACTGCAATTCGTTCCAATTCAATCAAAAAGAATCGAAATAAGGTAACATCTTTTGAGATGGGTATTCCATACATTTCTTCGTAGATTTTGCTAAAGGCAACCGCATAACCAACACTAGTATCACCAGAAATAGTTTCAGAAAGTGGCATTACATCCAACACTGACTTACCAAACATTTTTTCTCGGATGGCCCTGTGTTGGAAACCCAATCGAATGGTTAGATGACGAATGACCTCTCCTTCCACCACAAACCGAAAATGTCCAGGTTCAATGATTCCCGCATGGATCGGGCCAACTGCATGAGAATAATTTCCTTCATGAAAAGGAACATGTAGCCCATGATAACTCAGATCCCTCACAACACCTGTTTTTTGATGGAGTGAGAGAGTTTTTCCTCTGTTGTCAGATAAATAATCTTCTTCTTTTAACTCAGAGTAATCTTCAAGACCCATATCCTGTCCAAACGCATGACGAACAAGCCAAACAGGATACTGTGGATCTAACAAAAAATCAATATTACTTTTTTTAGATTTTACTTCTTCCCGAATCATTTTTTGATCGCGGATGACAAACTGGTGATAAACACCATCAAAATTAGTAACGCCTGTTATCTTTTCCATATATATTCTGCCAATAAATAGGTTAAACCGTAAGTACCAACACATACGGTGAATAAAAAACTAAACCAAAAGAATACCAACCGAGTTTGTAATATCTCATAAACACTAGATTCAAAATTGCGATTCGGCAACCGAACAAGAGGCAAAACTTTGTTTAAGGCTATAAAGAAAAAAACAGCACCCACAATAGGAAATAGAAACAAAAAGAACATCTTTTGTTTGATGGCGATCTCAATGACTTTTAAATCCAAAACAAAAACTGGAGATAAAGGAAAAACAAACGCAACCAGTAAGGCAAGTAAATACATATACAATGCTTTGTGACTGAGAGAAGATGTTTCTAAAATTTGAGAAATATTTCTTTTACCAGCATCCATCCGCAAAATTCCCATAGATAGAAAAACCAAAAGTTTTACGAGAACTGTTGTTGATAATAAAAAATAAAACATATCATCCGATACATCTAACCATAAGAACAAAGTTAACATCCCTGTATGGAAAAGAGCTACTTTTGCTGAAATCCTACGAATATCTTCACGGGAAAACAAAATCAACGTAGAATATAGGATAGTTAAAATTCCAATAAAAAGAATTCCATTTGCTGCATTGATCACGTGGGGATTAATTTCTCTTTCTAACTGAACCAGTGGCCGAATGGCAAGAACCACACTCACTGGCACAAAAGAGGCGATGAGGGATGATATTTGGCTTGGACTTTCTGCATACGTATCCCCTACCCAAAAATGGTTTGGCACAAGCCCCAATTTTCCACTGTATCCATAAACAGTCAGTAAAATCCCAGTTTCAATCAAAAGTCCACTTTGACCCACTAACCCTTGTTTCAAGGATTCAAAATCTAAATTTTCTAAAGGAGTTGATGCAAAAAGTAGGATCACAATTCCTAAAAATGCCAAACCAAGTGCATAAGAATTGATGAGTAAAAATTTCCAACCTACATGAAACGATCGTTCTGTTCCACTTGAAGAAATTAGCAAAGCACCGAATAACGTTGAGGCTTCAATCAAAATCCATTTGAGAACAATGTTGTCGGTAAACCAAGAATAGAACAAAGAAACAAAGAATCCAATTTTCAAAAGACTCCAAAGCCAGATTCTTGTTTGTCCCTTAGTTGGTGCAAAAATCGAAACAAAAAAGATCACTAAAAAAGCGAGTATGCCAGAAAGATAAAATAATTCCTTCATCATAGTTTTCTCTCCTTAGTATGCATATGAGGAGAGAGCTGCAAAATTCCTCCCGAAACAATGACAAGAATTGCATCCAAAAAGGAACCAAACTCTAGCCCAACAGGAAGACCTTTATCTAAAACCATGGTAAGAACAAAAATTCCGTTTTCAAAAACACAAAATCCTGCGATAAGAGCAAGCCAGTTTCGCCGAACAACAAAACAAAGAATTCCGACATAGACAAGCAAGATTACGTAAATTAGTCCAATCTTATGAACTGGGATCGAAAGAATCGAAACTCCTTCCGTAATTTTTACAGCGAGGACAAGGCCGAGAACCATAAAAAGTAATGTTGCCAAGTATCCAAATCTTGGTGCCGTACTTTCGTTCATTTTGGATTTATTTGCTGTCCAGTTAAGAACCCAAGGAGTGAGAATCCCTTTAAACAATACCACCATTACAATTAATGAAATCGCGTGTTTCCAATCTTCTTCATGAGTTTGTAACACAGGAAATATTAATAAAAAACCTTGTGCACTTAAGAAGAATATAATCCGACTCAAACGGTTCTCAACTAACACAACCACGCCGGTAAGTAGTAACAATAAATAGATAAAATCGTATGCCATATTAATCCTTAAGACAGCTTAACCAAAGTTCCCAATATCAAAATTGCAATAAAGGTAAGTCCCATAAACTCAGGAATCCATGTCCATTTCCTTCTCACACTATTTGATTCCCAAAACCCAAGAATGATCGCAAGTAAGATCACCATCGGTGCAATTAAAAACTCTCTAGCATAAATATCCAAAACCTCAGTTTTAAATAATTTTGAATGTTCCAAAGCTAACTTAACCAAAAAAACCAACAAAGTCGAAAGTTTGATGGAACTTGCCAAATCAAAAATACCCAACTGTTTTCCAGAGGCTTCCAAAATCATTGCTTCGTGAACCATAGTTAATTCTAAATGAGTTCTGGGATCATCAAACGGAGGTTTTGCGAGCTCAGCTAATATAGCGATAAAAGACAATGAAAGGAAAAGTAATCCGATGAAGGCTCCTTGAAGGCTGACTGAAATCTCGATATGAGACTGCGCAGCCAGTATCATCAAAATAAATGTCGGTTCCGCCATTACAGAAAGTAAAATCTCTCGGCCTGAGGCCATACCTCCGAAAGAGGAAGCTCCTTCCATCGCAAAACTCACATAAGCAAACCGATACAGTGCAAGAAAAAAAGGAATCAAAATGAAAGGAGCCCATTCGAAAAGAACGATAGTCCAAATCATCAGTGCAGAAAAAAGGGCCACTCGCGGAGCTAAATGAGTAAAATCAGATAAATTTGTATGAGAAATAGGAGTTTTTCTTAACGATTTATCCACTTCCCAAAAAAACTGCATCAACTTTGGACCACGCCTTCCTTGAGCATAAGCCCTAACTTTTCGTATAATCCCAGTTAGTAGAAAAGGAAGTGTTAGGAGCAAAATAATCAAATAAATATAATAAAAAATTTTTTCCATCTATAATCCTCCAAAATCGCCTAAAATCAAAAGAGAAAAGATAAAAATTAGAAACATAGAAGAAATGGCTAAGTATTTACTAACATCTTCATCTTTAGGATGATTTGTTGCTGATACAAATTTTGTCCCCAATCTAAAGAAATAAGTGATTCCCTTAATCAAAAAAGTATCTACCTTTGATTCTCCCAATTTGTTTAAAAAATATCTGCCAAGAGAATTTCGTAAAGGTTCCGAAAAAACTGAAGTGGGGATTGAAAGTTCGTGTCCACTGTACCCACCACCACAATCCCAATTTTTGGTTTTCTCTTCCCCGTTTCGTTTGGACTTATAAAGATCATACATACGAAAAACGAATACAGTACCAACTGTAATATAAGATACCAAAGAAACTGTCCAAAACCATTCACCTAACATTTCATCAACGAATGGACTAAGCATAGGCAATCGAACAAAATATGGTAATACCAAAGGAAAAATAAAAATCACCAAAGCTAAACTAAACAAAGAAATAATCACCCAGGTTCTTTGTTTGGAACCAAAGGTCTGAATACTAATATTTTTACTAGGTGTGGACAAAAACAAACTCATAAAGAGTTTGATATGAGCAAATCCTCCAAGAACAATTCCAAAAAAAATGAAGATCATTGAGGGCAAAAGAAACACCGAACGACCAATGGGTAGATCTAAAATTCGAGCATTCAAATAGAAGTATGTTGCTTCCGAAACAAATCCCAAGGTGCCAGGTAGGACTGCGTAACTAAAAGTTCCTGCTCCAACTAACAAAGGAGAAATACCAAGCAAACGACCAATTCCTTTTAATTCATCACTAGAACTCGAATTTTTTAATCTCGCAACCATACCAATTGAAAAGAGTTGAAAGGTTTTTGAAAAACAATGGTGAAACAAACTTAAGAAAAATAAAATTCTAAAAGAATTACTTAAATTCATTAGCTCTGAATCAACCGAAAACTGAAACATTCCAGCAATGATGAGACACAACCACAGAAAGTTAATGGATTCGACGGAACTATATGCTAAAGATATTTTTGGATCCTTATGAAAGAAACTGGTGATCCCACCAAAAAATATCCCAAGTGCAGCGAGTGGAAATAAAACTTGGTAAATGATGGGATCTAGTTGGTTCGGCAATACATAACGATAAAAAAGCAACAATGGAAAAACTTCCAAAACTCCGGCAAAAGATCCTAATGCATGAGATGGGCCACCTTCATTCACTTTAGGTATCCATAAATGGAATCCAGAAAACCCCGATTTAATCAAAAGCCCAATCAACAAAAGTAAAATTCCAACAGGATCACCATCAGGTAACATAACCCAGGCGGATAAAAATAAGGCGGCAATTCCAGAAGCTAGTAACAATGATCCTAAACTTTCGATTTGTTTTTTTCCAAATTCAGTACCGGAATAAATTAGAATTGTTGAAAATGAAGTTACTTCCAAAGCGATCGGAAGGATGAGAGATTTACCTGATAAATAACAAACACCTAAAGCTGACCAAAAAATTATATAACCAATGGTGACTTTATTTTTTTCCTTGGGTTCATAAGACTGAACCAACATAAAAGAAGAAAATCCGATATAAGCCTGAATGACAAGACCAACTAAAATTGGGAAATCAACAGACAAAACATCATAATTAGAAGATAAGAATATACATAAGGGTAAAAGTGCAGAAATACCCACTAAAATTGATCGGAAGATTGAATTTCTTTCATCTTCTAACATAACTACCTCAAAAAATTAAATTTTTAAAGAAAAACGAAGTTATGTAAAAATCGGAGGACCACGACGGTCAGGAAATTTAATGGAAATAAAAGTAAGAGCACGATTTGTCGGGACTAACGAAAGGGAAGAGTGAATGATGGAAATGTAAACAGGTGCTGAAGAAATATGCAAAAAACTTTCTTCTTCTCCTGGAGGTTCTTCGATATTTTTTTCAGAGGAAAAAATCTCACCGGTTTCGGTAAATTCAGCTACGGATACAGAGGTTTGCGATTTCCCAATGAATAAAACTGATAGGAGCAGGATGAAAAATATACGTGCTAACAATCAGTGAAACCTCAATCTTGATATTCTCTACGGTCTGATATCTGGGAAGTTATTTTTAGTGAACACTCAAAAAAAAGAATTATACTCAAATCCTGTCATCAAAATGGAACATGTAAATAAAACCTTCAGGCAAGGTGAACTTACCTTTCCCATTTTGAACGACATTTCTCTTGAAATCGCCGAAAAAAAACTAGTTACCTTAATGGGTCCATCCGGAAGTGGGAAGTCAACTTTACTCAACATTCTCTCCGCAATCGAAACTGCCGATTCAGGCAAAATCGAGGTTTTCGGAAACGAATTGTCCGAGGCTACAGAAAGGGAACTTACAAATTACAGACGAAAAACAATTGGAATTGTCTTCCAGTTTTTTCATTTATTTCCTTATTTATCTGCATTGGATAATGTTGCCCTCCCTCTCCATCTTTCTGGAGTATCAAAATCCATTGCAAAAAAGAAAGCCAACGAAGCCCTTTCGTTAGTTGGACTTGCTCATAGAAAAGAGTTCACTCCCAAGGAAATGTCAGGCGGTGAAAAACAAAGAGTTTCCATTGCCAGGGCTGTCGCGCACCAACCCAAACTTATATTGGCAGATGAACCAACAGGGAACTTGGATTCTCTAACTTCTGAAATGATTATGAAACTTTTCAGAACTTGTGTGAAAGATTTAAATATATCTGTCTTTCTCGTAACACATAACGAAGAAATTGGAAAGTCAGGCGACATTAACCTTCATCTGTTAGATGGCCAAATACAAACAAAATGAAAGAAGTTTACTATTCGTTTATCTTTGGCTATTTTAAAGACCATTTACCTAAAATCAGTTTAGCCATCATTGGAATTAGTTTAGGAATAGCTCTCTTTGTCAGTACACAAATCAATGCTTGGCGAGCCGAACAAACGGTAGTTGACCAAATGATTGGTTATTCTTCGGAAAATTTCATCGGCAGATATCTTGCAATCAATCAAAACCAAGGTGCAAAAGATAGTTTTATCAAAACACTCGAGTCAGTAACTCCAGACAATATAAAACTAGAGCCGGAATTTCAAACAAAAGGGATTCTCAACTTAACAAAGGAACAAATGATTAGTATCCCGGTGATTGGAAAAGACTTCCTACTTTCTCAAATCCCAATCGAAACAAAAAATAAAAGTGATAAATTCCCTAAGTATCTAATGAGTCAAACTCTCGCAGAAAAAATCCAATCTTTAGGACAAGAAGGATCGATTTCCATTTGTAACAACGATTTCACCATTCCAAAAGATGAATTTTTAATCCTTCCTACAGAAGGCCTTTTTTTAGTAATGGATATTGTTAGACTCCAATCCATCTGCAAACTAAACGAACATTTAACTTCCATAAAGTTAACAAAAGAATCTGAAGTCAATGTTCCTATTACTATAAAAGAAATCGTATCAGAACAATGGGTTTATGAATCAAAAGAAATTTTAATAGAACGAGCCGGACTAGCATTAGGTTCCTTAAAAATAAATCTGACCATTGTATCTTTAGTGTCTGTTTTAATTTCATTTTTTATGGTTTCCAATATGTATACGGGACTTTTCCTCGCAAGGAAACAAGAATTTGGAATTTTATTATCCATTGGATCTAGCAAAATAAATAACTTTTTATTATTTTTATTTCAAGCAATGGTTATCGGTTTTCTGGGAGGACTTGTAGGGATATTGTTTGGAATTTTTATCGCAAACACAAATTTAATCGCTACAGTCAATACAGTTACCGATACAAACCAAATACAATCTTATCGAAATATTCCCGTATCCATCATTTTTTCTGGTTTTTGCATTTCTATTTTTGGATCCATACTCGCTTCTCTTTATAATTCATATAAAACATTTCGAATCCTTCCCATTGACCTCATTCGAGAACGAGAAACAGAAAAGAACTTCTCCCTATTAGGTTTATCGAAAACCAAAATTTTTTATCTCTCTCTTCTATCGATTCCATTAGGAGTTAGTTTAGGACTGTTTAGTTTTGCAAAACAAATAATGCCGGGAATGATAGGTGTTGGGTTAGTCATTTTTGGTTTTGTTCTATTTATTTTTCTCTCGATCCCAATTTGTATAAAAATATTAGATAGAATTCTTTATAAATTGAATGTTTCACCAAGTATTGAAATTGGATTAAAAGAATTATCTGCCGAACCCTGGAAATATGGACTTACAGCATCAACGATTATGTTGTCAACCTCTCTTGTCTTTACCTTAACTAGCCTAACGGATAGTTATGAAAAATCTCTTGTTCGCTGGGTCGATGAAGAAAATAAATCTGATTATTCTTTAATTAATGAAAAAAAATTAAACACTGGAGAACCAGGTGTTCCTACCTCACTCTTCGACGATATGGAAAAAAATCCAAAGTTTTTCAGAGTAGAACCCTTTTACGTTGATTCCAAGTTTGTGGTTAATGGAAAATACTACACATTACATGTACTAACTTTTGACAACTCATTTGATAAAAACCAATTAATCGTATCCAAAAACTTATGTTTTTTGGATCAAATTTGCAAAGGAGATTTTATAACAATCAATACCGATTTAAACTCACAAGTTTCAATAAAAATCCAAGATCAAAAAGAACATTTTTTTTCCGAAAGAGGAACGATCATGATGGACTATTCTTATTTTCGGAAAAACTTCAACATAAAGTTTCTAAGTTCAATTCGAATTTTTAAAAACAAAAACCTAAGTGAAAAAGAAACAAAAGATACTCTCCAAAAAATATCCGAACAGAATGGTTTAAAATATATAAACTTAAATGAACTAAAAAAAATATACCTAGATGGAATGAATCAAGTATTCTCTATTTTAGATACATTAAAAATTTCAGCCCTTATCATTTCAATTCTTGCCCTTTCTACTTCACTCATCTATTTTATCAAAGAAAAATCGAAAGTTCTGGCTGGTCTAAAAGCAATTGGAATGGATTCTTTTCAAATGTTTCAGCTGATTTACTCTCAAGCTTTGTTCCTGGTATCCTTGGGATTTTTTGCAGGCATTCTGAGTAGCCTCATTCTTTCCCCTATAGTCATTTTTGGAATCAATCGAAACGCTTTTGGATGGGTAATTGATTTCCAGTATCCAATGCACTTTGTAGTAAAACTCCCGATACTAATCCCCTTCATAACAGTTTTTATTTGCCTCATACCGTTTTATTTTCTAGAACGAATGAAAATTTCAAAAGAATTGAAGTATGAATAATTCTTTACCGGAAAAGCACTACTAGTAACTTCTATTCATGGCCGGAAGTATCAAAGTCTGTTTGGAACTTGCAGATATGATTCGTAAAGAAAACCTCGAATCTAGAGAAAAAATCCCAACATCAGATACACATTTACGAGTATGGTCTTCCCAACTATCACGAACAGAAGAAGATCTTAGAAAATTACTTACGGCTTTGAGAGACAGCCATTATATTTTCATTGTGTCTGTCGTTGCCCCAGATCCAAATTTATTTGTTTACGGTGAAGATGCATATGTATTTGCGGAACCGTTCATTTTGAACGAATTAAAGAAACATTCTGAAGATTCATTAGAAAAACTCTACGAGGCCAGCAACTACAAAAGGAAATCTGCATTTCAAATCACAAGAGAGTTATTTCCAAAAATCAAAGAGTTTAACAACACTCCACTTGGCCGATCTATAAACGTTTCTGTCATGTTAGAAGAATTCCAAAGAATGCTAACAGCCCAAAGTTATGAATATACCGATCAATGGCGCAGGAACAAACTTCAAGAAATTTTTAAAGATGAAATTAACGCTGCGGATGAGTTGGCAAATGCGACAGCAACTAGAGACTTTGACCCAACAAAACGTGCAGTAGATCAACTCAAAGAACAAGGGCCAAAAGAAAAAGTCGACCAAAACTGGGTAAAAGCAAAAGAAAACTTTTCTACAGAATTTTTACTAAGAGTTCATTTTCGAAAATATGAGTTTGATATTGTAAAAAAACTAATCCAGTCTGGAAAACTAAAAGAAGAAAAAGATATTAAATATGTTCGTGACACCCTTCAATTGATGGAGAACAGATTAGAACAGGATAACCTGCTAAAAAGATACTCCACCGAAATGATTGAATTAAGAAGGTATGCCCAAGCAAAACTCAATATGCTTAGGCAAAGTGTTGGATCAAAACAAGAAAATTAATCAATACAAAATTTAACTTTTAAACCAACCAGATTTATCTAACTGGATATAAACTTGAAAGAAAAACACAACTAAACTAATAAAAATCATTCTTCTTTTCAATGAAAACTGACTAATTGTGTGATTTTGTTTTTCCGGCAAGTAAAGGAGATAAATGATTAAGTTTATATTAAAAAATAATCCCAAAAGCTCAGGGGATAAAATTGGGAATTTTTCCTTTATCGCTGGAATATAAAGGGCAATTAAAACCAAAATACTCGGAAAAAAATATATAGGCGTTTTTAAAGTCCAAAGTCTATCTTCCGTTAGGTCAACAGTTCGTTTAACACCCGATTCTTTTTCTAAAATTGAAACCAATTCGTCTTGTGATGATACATTCACAATAGGATGAATTTTTTCTTTTGTTTCTAAAACGATACGTTCGTATCCCCGGAATTTATCTACAGTTATCTGTTCCAAATCTTTAATGCGAATGGTTGCACAATTTCCGTTGGCATCAAATTGTTTGAGTGATCCGCCATCGAGTTCAATCCGTCCCGCAGAAAGGATTTCTACTTGTTTTAAGAAGTTTTTTCTTAAAAACCAAAAGAACAAAGCCAACAATGGAAGGAAAATTGTAAAAAATTGAACCCTTCCTTCTTTTGGCACCTGCAAACTGTTATAGGAAACAAAAACAAGAAACAGAGCGATGACAACCCATGTCCTTTTTAATAATTTACTCCGAAATAAATTTACATCGTAATGAAATGTCTTTTGTATACTCATTAGAAAAACTCACTTTTGCGAAAGATCGATTCCATTTGAATTCCCGATTTCTCTAAATTCTCTGCTCCACCCTCTTCGCGGTTTAAAATGCAAATTCCCTTAGTCACAGAAATTCCGGCCTCTCTCAATACTTGGACTGCTTTCAAAGTAGATCCACCAGTAGTAATTACATCATCCAAAACTAAACAAGACTTTACTTCTTTCCAAAATCCTTCGATTTGTTGGCCAGTCCCATGACCCTTTGCCTCTTTCCGAACCACCAAAGGGTAAATGAGTTTCCCTTTCTTCTGGTAGGATAAAGCAATTGAATATGCCAATGGATCTGCTCCGAGAGTGAGTCCGCCGACAGCTTGGAATTCAACGCCCAACTTAGGAATGATTTCCTCAACAAAACACTCAGCCAAAATGGCAAGGCGTTCTGGATGGAGA
The DNA here is from genome assembly GCF_004769235.1 of Leptospira kanakyensis. Taxonomy (NCBI): domain Bacteria; kingdom Pseudomonadati; phylum Spirochaetota; class Leptospiria; order Leptospirales; family Leptospiraceae; genus Leptospira; species Leptospira kanakyensis. The sequence goes on from NZ_RQFG01000012.1 coordinate 184,327, forward strand.
GTAACTTCCTTACAATTGAAATAATGATGAGATTCCAACCCACTCGCCAACGTAAATGGGGTCTCAGAATAGCGGTATGCGTATGATTTCATCCAAACGAAGAGTTGTTCGCGGTACTTTTGGGACATATTCCAATTATTTTTCCAATTCCGCCTCGGAAAGTATATTTTTATCTTGCTGCGATTAAATAAGTGACTAAAAAAAGTAAGTGACTTACTTTTTACAGTCACTTACTAAAGTAAGTGAGTTTATTTATAAAGTTAGTTACTAAATAAAGTGATTTTATAAATAAACTCACTTACTTAAACTTATAGCCTAATTCAAAAATATTTCATTTTCTCGCAAACACTGGGCCGGAAGGAACCAAAAAAGGAAATTTAAACCTCTATGGAAACGATGATCATGAGAATGCCGTTACGAGAACGTAAGAAACAAGCGATTCAGACCTCAGTTTTACAAGCCGCGAAACAGCTATTTCGGGAAAAAGGATACGCAGCGGTTACTGTTTCCGAAATAGCTGATTATGCCGATATCTCTGTGAAAACACTATTTACCTACTTTCGATCCAAGGAAGACCTAGCATTCCAAGACGAAATACTATTTTGTAATGAGTTGATCAAGTACCTACTGGGAAGGAGGGAAGAAGATTCAATTTTCGAGGCCTTCAAACAATTCCTTTGGAATTTGATACAATCAATCGATCCAGAGGAACTAGTAGATTCACTTCCCGGTTTCCACCCTTGGATGGACAGCCCGGAATTAGAACAAAGGTATTTATTACTCTGGGAACATTACGAACTGAGATTAGCAGACGCCCTGCAATTAGAAAGGGGAACCACTGAATTCAATCCTGTCCTTAGAGTGGTAGCAGGCCAAATGGTATCTGTTCTACGGATATTAGGTTCGAAGGCATTTAAGGAGTATCTAAAACCAATACCGATTGCTCTCAGGCACCGGGCTTTAGAAAAATGGTTACTTGGATCCCTCGAAATGGTATCGGGGATCCAAGGTTATTCTCAATTAATGAAAGTTCATTAATTGAATGATCATTCAACTCGAGTTTTATCTGATAACGTTCCAAGGAAGAGGACTATTTTTTGGGTCTCTTCATTAGAAAGATCCATACCCAGTTGGTGGAAAGCCATCTTTTTTACGGCTTCATCCAAAGTCTTCACTCCACCATCGTGAAAGTATGGGCCAGTGAGAGCGATGTTTCGGAGGCTTGGCACCTTAAAGAAAAACTTATCTTCTGCTTTTTTGGTTACATTATAGAGTCCAAGGTCACCAGTTTTGTATTCATTCACTTGGCCAATCTTTCGGTAAGAATTCCCACCAAGTAAATTACCCGAGTGACAAGATGTACAACCAGCTGCTAGAAAACTTTTGAATCCTTCTTGTTCTTCTTTAGAAATACTTTTATGGTCACCGTTGATAAAGTCATCAAATCGAGAAGATGTCACAAAAGTTCTTTCAAAGGCCGCAATAGCCCCAGCCAAGTTTTCGTAAGTTACTGGAGTTTTTTCGTTAGGAAAAGCTTTTGCAAATAATCCTGGATAATCTGAATCTTCGTTAATTCGTTTTAAAACTTCTTTTTCGGAAGGCATTGCCATTTCCACAGGGTTCAAGATAGGCCCTTTAGCCTGTGCTTTCAAGTCAGCAGCTCGACCATCCCAAAATTGAACAAAATGAAATCCTGCATTTAAAACCGTAGGAGAATTTCTATCTCCATTTTTTCCAAAAGCACCTGGCGAAGTGGCAAGGTTATCCACACCCGCAGCCTTACCCTCAACGTTGTGACAAGAGTTACAAGATTGAGTTTCATTTAGAGATAATTTCTTCTCAAAATATAGTTTTTTCCCAAGGGAAATTAGTTCTTCAGTATCGTTTTCAGAACCAGGCATTTTTGCCGGTAACGCACCAATGATTTGTTTTGCTTTCACTTGCAAATCTTTGGTTTCCTGAGAAGGCCCACAATTTGCGAATGATATGAAGAGAAGAGAGAGTAGAAAAGGTGTAAATATTTGTTTGAGCATATCGATCCTCTAGACGGATATTCCTAGAATTTACGCAGAATCGGCAAGTTAGAAATATTATACAATGAGTCTAAACTTAGAATCATATTAATTGTATCCAAACTATACAATTTGAATGGTTCTAACCCAAAGAAAAGTCGAGATAGGTCTTTGGACCAACAATTTAGGGCAAATGAATGTCTTCTCTGTTGGAAGGGGGTGACAAACTAGGAAAAGTAACCCACTTTCGATTTTGGCACGATTTATGCTTATAGTTCCTTTAGAATTTTAGGAGCTACTTATGTTGAACACAAGAAGAACAGATCGCATTGAATCATTGGATTGGGACGATTTGGTTTTGAAACTTTTTTCAATCAATGAAAACCCCGAGTTCCTGATCGCAAAAATTGGTAATATTTCGGAGCTGGGTGTGAGTGGGAATCTAGACCAAGAAGTCCGTCTTGGTGATCGTGACTTTGTTACGGGAATCATTGAAAGTGATTTAACTCGGTCAAGAATATCCTTCAAAGGTAAAATTGCTTGGATCAAAGAAACTGACCAAGGTAGACATTTTGGGATTAAATTTTTGGAAGAATTGATTTTACCTAATTTTATCATCGCCAGATCCATTGCTGAATCGGCTGCCTAAGGACTAAAAAAAATCGGGATTCAAAGTCGGTTTCTCACGAGAATCCCTCTATTTGACTCTAGATTAGGCCGATATTTGTAGGGAAGCTATGTCCCAGGTCAAACATTTGATATCTTGGCAGGATTGGAGTGATGGAGAGATCCGAGAACTTCTTGAGTTTGCCGTTTATGTAAAGAAAAATCGAGTTTATTTTTCCGGACATATGGCCGGTCGTTCCCTTGCCATGTTATTCCAAAAAACTTCTACAAGAACTCGGGTTTCGTTTGAAGCGGGCATGACCGAACTTGGAGGACATGCAATATTTTTAGATTGGATGGCATCCAATTTTCTTTTATCTGATATTGATTTTGAAGGCAAATATTTATCCAGTAACGTGGCCGTCATCATGGCACGCCTCAAAAAACACGAGGACCTACTCGTCTTAAAATCAGGATCAACTGTTCCTGTAATCAACGGATGTTGTAATTTATTTCACCCTTGCCAATCACTTGCTGATATACTTACCATTGTAATGGACTCACCTAATGACTGGCAAAAGAAAAACTTATGTTACATAGGTGTTCACAATAACGTAGCAAACTCTCTAATTGAAATTACGGCTGCTCTTGGAATCCACCTAACCCTAGTGACACCTATAGCTTCTGATGAATCAATCGTCAAAGCATCCATAGATAGAGCAAAGGAAAAAGGGACTATCTCTTGGGAGACCGATGTTAAAAAAGCAGTATCCAATGCAGACTATGTTTATACAGACACCTGGGTAGATATGGAATTCTTTAACGATCCGAAATTCCAAAAAGAAAAAGAAGAACGAATTCAGTTGATGATGCCCTACCAAGTGAATGCAGAGCTTTTAAAAAACTCCAAAGCAAAAGTAATGCACGATATGCCTATCCATGCTGGTTATGAAATTACTAGAGAAATGGTACAAAGTGAACGTTCGATTATTTTCACCCAGGCAGAAAACCGCTTAGATGCTCAAAAAGCAATCATCCTCAAATTATTAGAAAATCATAGTTAAAACCTACCAAAAAAATCAAACCACTTGATGGAATGGATCAGTGGTTTGTTTTCCCTTAGTTTTTGATCAGATAAACTTGAACCGTTGCATTTGCTTTTGTTTCAGCTGCTTGGTCTCGTTCTCCAATAATAGGCAAAACGGAATGATCGTCGATTGATTCTTTTGCTAAAAGAGATTTGATTTCGTCGTATCTGCGTTTGAGAAGTCGAACTTGAAAACCTACATCTCCTGTGGTATTTACTTTACCAAACAATACAATTTGCACTTTTTCTTCAGATTTTAGAATTTTTTGGCTTAATGCGGATAATTTATTTTGTGAATCTTCTGTTAACCGATGATCATCTGATTCGAAGGAAATAGATTCAATTGGTTCTGGATTACCGACTGCTTTCCAGAAAGTTAGTTTTGACTTCGCAGAGTTTCCGTTACCTTCCCCAGATTGAACCGATTTTTCTATCTGATCCCATGGACAGGATTTGAGGTAATCGGTGGAAGATACGACAGAAAAAAGAAATCCAAGTGTTGTCACCGCGATATCCCAAGGTTTGGCGTAAGACTTAGTTTCCATTACATATTCATTCTTGGTAAGCTCCAAACCTTCGCTTTGATAAAACGGAAGAAGGAACAATACTCGGTAGGTTCGAACTTCAGTCTCCGTAGGTTGGCATTCGGGATTCGAGTTTGCCTTGAGGTGGGCACGAGTTTCGAGTGGGATGCCACGCCATGCACAAGAAAACAAGGAAAGACATAGAATAGAAATAAAAAAATTTTGAATCATAAAAACCCGTATGTAGAATCTCTATGTCGTATACTGAGCGTTATGTTGATTTAGACAAGTAATATTTAAACAATCAACAGGGTATCTTTAATCACAACATCTGATTCTGATTCAAATCAAATTTGCGGAACAATCATTCCATAACAGAATCTTTACGGTTGATCATCCATCCACTAAATCCGTCTAAAAAATATAAAAAATCAATTTTATCATTATGATCAAAATCAAACTTTTGTAAGGCTTCATCATAACAGCGAAACCAAACACTCCTCTCCTTTTCAGAAATAGGAAATACGAAATGTCGCATCCGCATCCGAGCGGGACCCCATTTTTCAATATACAAACTAGGGCCACCTAACACCTGAATTAAAAAATCTGCTTGTTTCTCTTTCGCGAGATCCCAATCCCCTTTAAACATCCATTTAATTTCAGAACTCGCAACCAGATCATAAAAATCAGAAACTAACTTACGAATTGCATCTTCACCCCATTTTTCAAAAAGGAATTTTACATTCGGACTAGGGGGTGGAGGACCACCCGGTGGGGTATAAATTTCTTCGGGATCCAAATCGATAGTCAGTTTCGCGAAAGGGACAGGAAGGGGAAGTCGAATTTTCGACCGAAGCCGAAGGCGAAGCCCGGACTTGCCCGGCCCCGAGGGTGCGAGGGGTTCGCCCCAAAATCCAAAATAAATCATCTAAGTTTCGATGGGAACCAGCTGTAAAAAGTAACTGACTTTCCTTTTGTGATTTCGAAGAGGAGAACCTCCATTCGGATTTTGGGATTAATTCCTGGACGATAGGTAAAATTCACAAAACTTGGTAAAAAAATCCGAAAAAGGTATACTAAATGGCACTGACTCACCCGCAATCCGCACTCTTTGCAGGAGAAAAACCTTTCCCTATCATCCCTGCTTGTGAACACTTCGCTGGATCTGAAAAACTCATCACTAAAGCGCTCGAGTTACAAAATAAACTCGGTGGACTTTTCGACATCACGATGGACTGCGAAGACGGTGCCCAAACTGGGAAAGAAAAAGAACACGCAGAAATGATTGTTCGCATTCAAAATTCTGAACTCAACAAACACAAAATGAGTGGTGTTCGTATTCATGATTATACTAACGAACATTGGCGCGGTGATGTTGATATCATTGTTCCAGGTGCAGGAAATGTAATTGCTTATATCACCATTCCAAAACCGACAAAAGTAAGTCAGGTGAAAGAACAAATCACTTACATCCAAGATGCTTGTAAAAAAGCAGGGATCAAACGCGAAATTCCAATCCACGTTCTCATTGAAACTCACGGAGCATTGAACGATGTGTTTGAAATTGCGGCGCTTCCTTGGTTGCAAGTTTTGGATTTTGGTCTAATGGACTTTATTTCCGGTCACCATGGTGCAATTCCAGCTTCTTGTATGAAGTCTCCTGGCCAATTTGACCACGAACTACTTCGCCGTGGTAAATCCAATTTAGTAGCAGCAGCTCTTATGAACGGTGTGATTCCGGCTCATAACGTGACTCTTGACCTTAAAAATATCTACCAAACATATGCAGATGCAAAACGTGCCCATGATGAATTTGGTTTCTTACGTATGTGGTCAATTTACCCTGCACAAATCCAATCGATTTTGGACGCAATGGCTCCTAACTTTGCGGAAACACTCACTGCTTGTGAGATTCTCATCAAAGCACAAGATGCAGAATGGGGACCAATCCAACATGATGGGGACTTACATGACCGTGCCACTTACCGTTATTTCTGGGAACTAGTCCAAAAAGCAAAACTAACAGGACAAAAACTTCCAGAAGAAGTAGAGAAGAGATTCTTTTCTAAGTAGTCGATCTATCTAAGCACTCGATTTGGTGAGTTGGTTACTTTGGTGACTGGCTTACCATTGGAAGTATGTGTAAAAGGTAAGTGACTTTACTTAGTAAGAGGCTTACCTTTCACACCCAGTTACCTTTTCACATCACCATTGCCACTACCTGGCCTCCTCCGTGGACTGATCACTCTTCCCACTTGCTGGAAACTGGATCCAAACGAATCACGAAATTACAAATTCCTTACTTCCTATTTTAACTTTCCCACTGGTCACAACGTAACCAATGGTGTTTGACCCAAAACATTAAAACAAAATCTCGATTCGTTGTCTCATGAGAATGGCAAATCCTATCTTCCCGGTAGAATCTCAGGCAAAGCAGCTATTTTCATGAACTTTCTCGCCAATGGGGCGCGGATATAGTGAAAAAAGTGGTAATAACGGTGAGTATTACGTCGATTTATCTAATTTTACAGAAAATAAATCCAATATAACGATTTTTCGTTTGCAATACTGGAATTAAATTAATTACAGTCCTAAATTATGAGCAAGCGAATATCTAAATCCAAACCCTTTCTTTCTCTCATTCTTTTCCTTTCCGTCCTAGGTTCAGGAACTGCAATTTATGGCCAAACGGAACAGGTGACAAATCCCAAAGTGGAGGCCACTGTAGAACCACCTCCCCTTCCTCCACAACCCAAAGAGGAAAAAAAAGAAGGGTATGTAAGTCCGCAAATTGGAAATCTTTCAGGAGAATATTTACGAACTTTGCAGGTAACCAGCAAACAAAGAAAGGCGATCCAAGAGAATAAAGGACTTTGGTTTGCTGATAAGTTTCGTGTTGGATTTGGAATTCGACCTAAGGTAGATTCACTCAATAATACTGATTTTGATAAATCTACTGCAGACAATAGAAACAACGCATTAACTCAAACTCAGTTTTATCTATTAGGAGATATCAATGAGAATGTTCTATTCAAAATTACACTACAAGATGTTCGGTTATGGGGAGGAGAAGTTGTATCAAATGGAACAGCTGACCAGAAGTATGGTGCTATAGCAAATGCCGGAACTACCATTGATACCACCAAACAAAAAGATGTTGCTTTAAACAATTTTACTGGCCTAAGAGAAGCATTTTTAGACTTAAAAACAACGAACCAAAATTTTCGATTAAGGACAGGGAGACAAATTTTAGAATTTGGAGACGGACGTATTCTTGGAGCCAGAAACGATAGTTTAAATGGAAACTCATTTGATGCACTTAGGTTCACTGGAAAAATCAGCAACCATACATTGGATTTATTTGGATCTGTGATAGGTGCCGAAAACAATTCCAATAGTATTGTTTCAAACAACTCAACAAAGTTAGGAGGGATTGGTGATTCCTATTATGGCGGAGCTCATTATAATTGGAAAGTAGCTGATTGGTTGGGTCTTGACTTATACAATTACAGTTTATTCAAACAACAAAAAAAAGCTACTGCCCCATCTTCTCTTTCTGAAACAAGAAGTTATCGTGGTGATGATCAATTAAACACATCAGGATTCCGACTCACAAATCGAACGAAAAATAATGCATTACCAGACACAACAGGAATCGACTGGATGGTCGAAGCTGCTTGGCAAACAGGTTTTACCGGAGAACGAGTTACTCCTGATTGGTTGAATCAAAATGGGACTTATTCAACAAACCAAAAAACAGGCGAACCACCTCCGCTATCTGAAGCAGTAAAATACAAAGCCAATATAGTTGCCGTACAACTTGGATACACCCCAGTAAAAGAATTTCGAATTGGAGTACAATATGTCCAAGCATCTGGAGATCCAAATCGTAATGATTCTAGTGTAGGAACATATAATCCTCTATTTGCAACAAGAAGGATGGCCGGAGGATCTCTACCTTTTGCTGGAAACGGGAACTCTGGACTTGTTTTTTGGCAAAATATTAAAGACTACTCACTCCATTTAAAATACGAAACTTCTAATTATGGAACTTTTATTCTAAATCCACACTGGTATTATAAAGTTAAGTTGCAGGATGGATATTATGATAATAATAACTACGTTGCTGGTAGCAAAGCAACAGGAGAAACGGCTTCTACAGAAGATTATTACAATACCGATGCTTATAACGTAAACAAACCAAAGTTAGGAAAACTTGTAGCGACTGAACTAAACTTTATTTATATTATCACTCCATTTGAAAATGTTTCGTTTTGGTTTGGTGCTACTGTGATTCGGGCAGGAGATGCGATTCGAAACCAAAAGAACAATCCGAATGAACCGGATCCTCTCCATAGGTATGATTTAAGTCCAACGGCAACGATGGCTACATTCCAAACAGTTTTTGCGATTTAGAAATTTAGAAAATCGAAAAACATATCCCATAAAACCAAGGCCCAAAAGTAGGTCTTGGTTTTATTCTAGAAACTTTATTTTAGCTTAAACCTTTCCACCTGAGTGGAAAGATAAGAAGCCTGAGAAGCAATATCCGTAGACACAATGGTCAACTGGTCAGAGCCAGTAGCAACATCTTGTGTTCCATTTGAAATACTGATAATGGTTTTTGAAATTTCCTCAGTGGCTCTTTTTTGTTCGAAAACGGCTTCTTCAATTTGTAAATTTAAATTAGTTAACAAATTAGAGTTTTGAGCAATGTCCTTTGCATTATTTTCTTGCAAAAGAACAGAACCTAATACTCTAGTTGCGGACGTCTCAAATTCTTTGACTCGGCTATTCAGCAAATTCAAAACTTGTGCTGCTTCCGTTACTTTTTTGTTTCCATTTTCCACAGCAGAGTTGGTGGAAATCACAAGATCTCCAATTTCTTTTACAGAAGCCCCTGTTTGTAAGGCAAGTTTCCCAATCTCTTCTGCAACTACCGCAAAACCTCTACCAGCATCCCCTGCTCTCGCCGCCTCGATGGCAGCATTTAACGCAAGTAAGTTTGTCTTTTCTGAGATTTCAGTAATGATATCTAAAACCTCACTGATTCGTTCTGCCTTTTCACCAATGTCTTCCATCGCCCGAGTGGACTCGTTCATAGCAGTTTCACCAACAACAGCATGTTCTCTGGATTCCGAAGCAAATTTAGCAAGATACTCCATCTCTTTGTTGATATTCTGAACTTCTTCCCTTAAGGTCAAAACGGATCTATCAATTTCTTTCATCTTAACTACGGCTTCTTCCATTGACTTACCAACGTTTTCAGCGGATGCAGACAACTCTTCTACTGCTGCGGAAGATTCTTCTGCTGCGGATGCTTGTGTTTGTGAAGTGTCGGATAGATTTTGTGAAGTGGAAGCCATCGTGTTGGACTGATGGCCCAACTTCTCTACCGTATGTTTGATGTCTCCAATGATAGAGACCAAACTATTTTTCATTTGATTCATAGAATCTAACAATGTACCAATTTCATCCTGGTTGATTTCTTCCGCGCTGATTGCCAAGTTGCCGTTTGCAATTTGAGAAGAAAAGGCCATTGCTTTTTCCAAACGCAGACTAATTTGTTTTTTAAAAACAAAATTCAAGAAAAACAAAACTACAAATAAAATCACAACCGAAATCAAAACTGAGCTAAGAACCACTTTAGTGATTTGTTCACTAAAAATAGAATCAGGAATACTAATTTGAAGTGCCCAAAATTGTGGATCTTTTCCTATATGGAAGGGAGAAAAATAATGAGTGTAACCTCCATCTTGGATGGAAAACATTTTTCCCAATTTTAAATTATCTAAGTAATATTTTAAATGTTCTGGATTTTCTATTTTTTTACCAAGTTTCGTTTGGTTCTGCCCGTACATCACATACGTTCCGTCAGCTGATATGAAGGCAATATGTCCTTGCCCTCGAAAAGGACGAGTGTCACCAATTTTTTCTTGTAAGGTTGCTACATCCAAATCAATTCCGGCGGCTCCCATAAACTTCCCTTTTGGGTAAATCGGAACCACAAGGGAAATCATTTGAATTTTTTTTCCACCAGCTAAATATTCATAAGGTCCAAATACCTTTGCTTTATTTGATTTTTTAACTTGGAGATAATAATCACCGGCTCCTTCTGGATTATCATAATCCACTAACGGTTCTAAGCTGATTTTTCCTTCTGCATTTCGATGTAAATAAGGAATGAATCTTCCTGTTTTATCATGGCCAGGTTTTCCAACGAAAGCACCATCTCTCCCTTCATAACCGTTCGGTTCGTAACAGAGCCAAATAGCAAAAATATCATCGTTACGTTCCAGAATTTCTCTCATACTGCTGATCATTGATTCTCGAGGAGGAGAGGCATAAAATAAGGCAAAACGAAAGCCACGAATCACACCCATCATCGCGTTGAGATGTTCTTGAATTTCAAATGACCATTTTTCAGAAGTAATTTTTGAATTTTCTTTAATTTCAGCGTTAAGGTCTGTGATTGTACGAGAGATTTGAAATGTAGTTAGTATCAGAAATCCAATAAATAAAATACCTGCAATAGATAAAGAGACCCTTTGGCGTATACTCATAAGGATCGATCTTATGTTTAATAAATTTTTTGTAAATATATTACCGCTTCTACCACTGAAATCTCGGTTTGGCGGATTGAGAAATGGACTTGTGTGCAGGCGGAAATGGTTGCTGTTTGGGTGGTTTCACTAAGGAAACTAGGGTGGTCTTTCCGAATCTAAAGAAAACTAACCTGAATTTGTCTCATTTGCACTAGGATAGAGAACAAAAAAAGAACGAAAAGGAATTCAGAATTCTTAAAATCTGAATTCCTTTTTATGACCAGTGTTATCTTTTCGCTCTTGTTTTGATTTTAAAATTTCTGTATTCTACGTATTCGATATCATCCACGGATAGTTGGAATACACCTTTCGTAGAGTGAACAATGAATACATCACCTAACTGGGCGACAACAGCACCAGAAAGTACTTCTCCATTTGCTTTATGAATTGTTTCCAAAACACTGTAATGGCTATGGATTTCTTCTTCATTGTCTAACCCTATTTTTTCCGCTTCGGATGCGATTCGATTCAGGGCTTCAGTTCTCTGTTCACTATGTTCTTTTTCGATTGCCTGAGTTATTACTTCTGTTGTTCCTTTGTTTTGTGAATCAATTTGTTTTTGGATAGTCTCTCCGGGAATGGAAACCAAAGTTTCTACTTCAGCTTTCTCCTGCGGAGACACCGTAGAATTCACCTTCGATAAACCATTTTCAAAGTCGATAAATCCAGACAATTCGTCACCATTCAATCCACCTGTAGCTACCTTTGCATTAATCAAATAAACTAATTCATTTAGATTGGGATTTACTTCTAACCTTTCCCCTGGTTCCAACACAACTTCGTTTTCTTCTAACGTTTTCACCAAACGAGTGTAATTTTCCTTGGAAAGACCTTCATTTAGTTCGATTAATTTCGGCGAAGTTTTAAAAGCTACAGAGACTGCACCTTCGTATACTTTCACCTTTGGCACAGATCCTTTTTCTAATTCAAAGGAAAACACCGTACCACGAACCCCTGCCACCATCGTAGGAGAAGTGACTGAAAGATTTTGCCCCGATTTTAATTTTACCGATTTAACAAGAAGATTTCCTGCCCACAAATGAATGTCCGTATTCGGGCGACTAGCACCTGCGATGTCACGAAACAATACATCAGAGTTGTCTTTAATACGAATGACCTCTCCTCTATAAGTTTGTAAATCCACTCTACCTAGTTTGGTGATGATACGGTCACCTGGACGAATGACATCTCCGAGTTTTGCTTTGGATTCTTTACCTTGGGTAGTGATAAAAATGTTTCCTTGGAGAAAGGTGACCACAGCCCCAGCTTGGTCATCCTTTACTTGGCTTGTACCAAATTGGAAACGATCACATTGTAATGATAGGAGAAAGATGGTAAGTACTGGAATGAACGTTTTCATATATTTTTCCGAATTTATCCTTATAAAAAAAAAAACAACTCAAAGTGACAGGATTTTCAAATTTGTAAAAACAAAACTTAGTTTTTAAGAAATTAAATAGGATTTTGCCCAGTTCCAAAGCATTAAATAGGTGAATGTCACAATGGAGAGAGTTGTGACAAAAAGAATTAAATTTAAAATACGATTCTTACCTAAGAGTTTTGGATCTAAATCGGGACTCACTGGTCGCACAAAAGAAATTAAAATTAAAACATAACCTATAGCAGCGAGTGTTGGGCCAATAAACAGGAGTTTACCGCCAAAACTATAACTCGCAAGTGATGCAGAAGAAAGTTTACCTGTTTCTCTTAAGGAATCTAAACTACGGAAATCTAAATTTCCAAACTGATAACCAACTGGTGTTCCAAAAATGAGAATGTTTTTCCCATTTTTTAAATGGATTTCTAAATCGGACCCGGAAAAACCACTGGAACTGACTCCCGTCTTTTGTCTACCTGCGCCTTGGTAATTGTATCCGATTCTTTCGATCTCGGTAGGAATCAATCGATCTTCTGAACTTTCTGTGAATTGTTTACGAATGATCGTACATTCCCTTGGGTCACAACTCAAACGGGCTCCAACCCCACTAAAATAAAATAAAACAATCGGCAAAATTAGCAGTAAAAATCCAACGAGGGTTTGTTTCCATAAAAAAGATTTAGAATTTTTATTCTCAGCTAACATTTATTTCTCCGTCACAAAAAATTCACTTAAGGAAAAAATAGAGCAATGAGAAATTTGAATTATTTTTTCAATTCGGAAATTTTTTTACCAAAATCAGAAACCCGACTAAAAGGTTTTGTTTTGCCAATGATTTGCGATCGGTATATGCTTGTATGACCAGAAGAAATGTAAGCAAGACCAGTAGTTAAGATAAAAAAGATCCCACATTCCCATCCAAAAAGTTCCATTCCCATAATGGCACAGGCTAATGGAGTGTTAGTCGCACCAGCAAAAACAGAAATAAACCCAATCCCAACAAATAAAATTAAATGAGAAGGATCAAAATATCCAAATAAGTTTCCGAGGCTCGCACCAATAAAAAATAAAGGTGTTACCTCACCTCCTTTAAATCCAGATCCTATGGTAATGATTGTGACCAAAAATTTAAGGAGAACCGTTTCCGGTGGCAATAAGTTGACAAAAGATAATTGTAATGTAGGAAGCCCAAGCCCTAAAAAACTTGCATCGAGTCCCAATAGAAAAAACAAAACAAGAATGACTCCACCGATCACAGGTCTCATGGGTGCAAACAGAATCCATCTTTGAAAAAGTTCAGAAAGTTTATGTAAACTCACACTAAACAATTTTGCAACCCATCCCGAAACAATCCCCAGAACCACCAAACAGAGAAATATGGTTCCGGAAAAATCAAAAGGTATTTTTGGATAATGTGAATGACTCACACCCCAAAACAAACAAACCCAATGTGCCATGTAGGTAGTTAGAAAAACCGGAAAAATCAAACGCAAACGATAACTTCCAATGCGAATGACTTCGATCGCAAAAATGGTCGCTGCCAGTGGGGTTCCGAATACGGAGGCAAAACCTGCGCTGATTCCTAGTATAACCAATGTTTGTTGTTCTTTTATAGTCATTGGAAGGAAACGAACCAATTGGTGGGCAATCGATCCTCCCATTTGGACGGCGGTTCCCTCCCTGCCTGCGGATCCACCGAATAAATGGGTCACAAGAGTTCCCAAAAAAACAAAGGGGGCCATTCGGATTGGGATGATGGAGGTGGGGGAATGGATTTCTTCTAATAATAAATTATTCCCCTTACTTACGTTTTTTCCGTAATAAAAATAAAACCAACCAATGATAAAACCAGCAAAAGGTAGGAAATAAACAATCCAGAGATTGGATTCTCGTAACTGACTTACCTTTTCCAGGGATACGAGAAAGAAAGCGGATGCAGAACCAACCAATAGGGAAACCAATCCGAGAATGACCAACCATTTGCAAAGGAATGGAAGTGATTTCGAAAGGGGTAGGATTTCGAAACTGGCTTTCTTTGGTTCGAGATTGGAATTTTCCATCAACTTACCTTGCAACAGACAGGAATCGCTACTTACCGAAAACTAACTTTTCAGTAATTTTCAATACTTAGGCGTTGACCTAAGTATTGAAATTCAGTACAATGCCAATATGGTCAAAAGAACCTACAATCTGGACATTGTTTTGCAAGCCCTCTCCGATCCAACAAGGAGACAGGTTGTGGAACGTCTAGGGATCGGACCTTCTAGTGTCAGCGATTTGGCTTCTCCTTTCTCGATGGCAATGCCATCGTTCATGCAACATTTGGATATTTTAGAGTCAGCCCAGCTAATCTATACGGAAAAGGTAGGAAGGGTTCGAATTTGTTATCTCAATCCAAATCCGTTTTCAGTGATAGAATCTTGGCTACAGGTTCAAAAGTCTTTATGGGAAACAAGGTTGAATCAATTGGACTCATTTTTATTAAAAACAAAGGGAAAAACATGAATCAAGAATCAAAAGAATCGTTCAATCCTGAATTGGATTTGGTGTTAGAAAGAATTGTAGAAGTGCCAGTGGAGTTAGTTTGGAACGCTTGGACAATTCCAGAACAGGTCAAACAGTGGTTCACACCCGTGCCGTGGAAAACAATCGATTGTAGGATTGATCTAAAACCAGGTGGAGAGTTTTATACAGTAATGGAATCTCCAGATGGGAATAAATTTCCAAATAACGGCTGTTTTCTGGAAATAGAACATTTAAAAAAATTAGTTTTTACAGACAGTTTGCTTCCTGGGTATAGACCATCTGGGAATAGTTTTATGACGGCTTTTGTTACTATGGAATCAATTGGTACAGCGACAAAATACAAAGCAGTAGCAAAACATAAAGATCCTGAAACTAAAAAACAACATGAAGATATGGGATTTTTAGAAGGATGGGGAACGGCACTTGACCAACTTGTGGCCTTTACCAAAACCTTATCCAAATAACAATGAACCAACGGTTTGCCGTTACTTAAGTTATTACGGCAGACCTTTCCAAAGTCTCAATCTCCGTTTTTTTATTTTTCATTATTGTTTCTGCGGCAGAAAGGTATGTTTCAAAAGTATCGTAGTCTTTCGCTTTAATGGATCCACAAAAATGGAAATACACAGTTTTTGATTTATTTAAGTGTGAGTATTCGGATAAACTAGAATATCCCATCATTCCACTCACAACAAATACATCCAAATCAATATTAAATTTATAAGCAATTTTCATTACACCCGTTTGGAATGGTTTGATTTCTTCGGTAAAAGTTCTTTCACCTTCTGGGTATAAAAAAATGGATCTTGTTTTTAAAACTCTAAGAACATCAGTTTTGAAATTTCTAAAATTTGGTTTTTTTTCTGAATAAATAACAGCTTCCACAATTGTTTTGTGCATCATGAGTGGAATAATTTTGTATCTTTGGATGATATCGCCTCCTAAGTAAGAAAGTTTTACGTCCTTTGATTTTGATAAATAAGGGAGAGCAACAATCAGAGGAACTTCCATCGCATTGGTATGGTTACAAATCAAAAACCGATTGTTTCCATTTGGATTCCAATCTCCCTGTTCAAACTGTAACTTTCTTCCGGTTAATAGGAAAAAAGAACGATACCAAAAATATCCTAAATAGTTATTGATTCGATTGGAAGGACGGTCGAGGCCTATGATTTTAAAGATATACGAAAATGACAGCCCAATGGGAAAAAGAATCACAAGGAATGGAATTGCATAACATAAAACAACAAAGAATTGGAGTTGGCCCATGTGAGAATAGGAGCGGAAGCCCAAGTATGGTAAACAATAATTCTAAAGTATCTTCCTTAAATTTAGAGAATCTTCAGAAAACTTAGAATGGGTCAAACAGCAAATTCCAAAAGGAATATGGAAGATGGTTGTCTAACGATGCTAATTTTACCTTCAATTTGATCGACAAGCATTCCAATGAGTTGTAAACCAAAACCAGGGGAATTTTCAAAGGATACTGATTCAGGTATTCCCAATCCATTATCAGAATATTCTAAATAGAGTTTTTTATCCTCACGAAAGATCTTAAGTCCGATCACTGCATGATTGATTTCATTAAATGCATGTTTCATTGAATTGGTGATGAGTTCATTTAGAATGATTCCCAATGAGGAAAGTAGTTTGGCATTTAATTCAATCGGTTCCTCCAAAATATTCATTTTTACTTCTACACTTTTAGGAAAAATCGAAACGATTTCGTTAAAAATGGCAGGAAAATAATCCTGCAAAGAAACAGTATTGTCCGTTTCTGAATGATAAAGTTTGTCATACAAAACAATCATACTTTTAACTCGTCCTGCAGCTTCATAAAGAATTGTTTGCACAGAACTTTCTGATTGTGCCCTTGCCTGTAGAGTTAACAAGGTAAAAATAGAACTCATATTATTTTTAACGCGGTGGTGAATTTCTTTGAGTATGTTTTCTTTTTCGAGTAAAAGTTTTTGGATTTTTGATTCCGAAAGATTCCGAACACTCACATCTCGTAAAATTACAGTATATAGTTTTTCTTCTTTGACAGAAATCTGAGAAATCGAAGCCTCTATAGGAAATTCTTCTCCATTGGATCGAAGCCCTCGAATCTCTCCCAATGCACCCATAGCCCGACGACTAACACCTGTTTTTGAAAAAGAATCAATATTATTATCATGTTGGCTACGAAAATTTATTGGTATCAATTGGTCTAAAGGTTGGCCAATGATCTCCAATGATTGGTAACCAAACATTTTTTCCGCAGCTCCGTTAAAGAGTATGATTTTTTTAGATTGATCAATGCTGATGATAGCATCCATCGCTGATTCAATAATTTCAGTCAGTTTGGCTTCCGATTCTTTGACACGTCGCAGTGCATTCAATCGATCAGAGATATCTCTACCAACAGCAATGTATCCAATAGGCAAATCACTTTCATCGTCGAGGAGAACTTGGTTTACCTCAATGTTTCGGATGCTTCCATCCTTAGCATATTGGATTACCTCACCAATGAAACTCCCATCCAAGTTCACTCTTTGCATCACTTGTTCACTAGAAAGATTGATGTAGTCTGTTTTTAAAACTTCCATCACAGACTTTCCAATGACTTCTTCCGATTTCCAAAGATAAATTTTTTCTGCAGCTTTGTTCCAATAATTGATTTTATGATTAAAATCGGTACCAATCACAGCATCCAAAACGTTATTCAACATATTTGCTTGTTTGGCAATGTGACTTTGGACATTGTATTCGGCTGTGATGTCTCGAAAAACAAGTACAACACCCCTTGTTTCTCCATTTAAATCTTTAATGGGAGAACCCGAATCAGAAATTTGGTATTCCGATCCATCCCGAGAAAGAAGAACCGTGTGATTTGCAAGACCAACAATCGAATTAGTACGAAGAACAATATCTACAGGATTTTCAACTAAGGCACGAGTTTTCACATTCACAATTTTGAATACATCTTTGATATCAAGTCCGACACCTTCATCATGAGTCCAACCTGTTAACTTTTCTGCAATCGGATTCATTCGAATGACTTTTCCATCGCTATCAGTTGCAATGACACCATCACCTATCGAATGCAATACGGTCTCTAAATGTTCTTTTTTACTTTTAGTGAGTTCGTTTGCTTCAAATAATTTAAAAGCCATTTTGATAGAAGCATCTAAGACAGTGAATCCTGAGTTTTTTACTACATAACCATAGGAGGTTATACTTTCTGTTTTTTTGACAATTTCACGTTCAGTATGAGAAGATAAAAAAACTACGGGAATTTCTTTATGATTTAAAATTTCTGTGGCAGTTTGTGTTCCATCCAATCCTTTTCCTAGATCAATATCCATAAGGATCAAATCGAAAGGTTTATCTGCTTGGATGATTAATTGAATCGCATTTTCCCCATTATTAACATGGGTTACGCTGTATCCACCATCCTCCAATTGTTTTTTTTCAAACATGGCAAGGATGGCTTCATCCTCAACGAGCAAAATGGATTTATCAGCGACTGAAGTCATCAAACCATCCTTTGCGAAAACCTAAAGAAAGAAGGTTCAGGAATTCACAAACATCAAATTCTGACAGAAGCAAAATTTAATTCAATCAAATATTTAGAAATTTTCTAAATAGGAGAATGTTTTGGTTAATTTATCTACACACGAATCTCTGTTAGTTCCTGGATTTTAGTACAAAAACCAGAATCAAGATCCCAGAAAATAAAAAATAAAGAATCCCTAAGCCAACAACCCAATTTCCAATTTGCCTGTATAAGGTAAAAACAGGGACAATCGGCACGGAAGCGACGAGCACTCCATCATTTTCTTCGTAGTAATCGAGAGCTCCTTTTGTTCGACCATATGCATCATAAATACCTGACAAAGCACCACGAGTGGAACGAACTATCGCGGTTCCGTTTTCAATCCCGCGAAGGGCTGCCATTTCCGTATGGAATGGATTGATTCCTTTCCAGTCGGAGGCGGCAATGAAACTAATGGCTGTTCCTAATTCCGCATGTTTCTGAGTTAGTTTGAGACTATCAAAATCATAACAGATTGCTGCTGACATTTTAATGCCGTCAACATCGATCACTTTAATTTCAGAAGAAATGATGGAAACAGGTTCCCCTGGAGGAATGAATTGTTTGAAATAAATTTGACGAGTGGATCCATCCTTACCGATCCAACGAAACTGATTGTCCAAAAAAAATTCTTTTTCCTTTATTGGAATAACATAGGCTGCGATGATTTCGATTTGTTTGTTTTTTGCTAAATGAGATATCTTTTCTAAAAAAGATTCTTCTTCATTGCGACTCACAATCACCGCTCCTTCGTTCCAAATAACTACCTTAGCACCCTCATCTGCGGCTTGTTTGGTTCTTGATAAAACAAGTTCCGTATTCAATTGGTTTTGTATGGGGTCATTCCAAATGTTTTGGATTTCCATTTTGGAAGTTACTGTCCCCACTTTAATACTTTTTCCCTCAATCGGAACAGTGAGTCGAATGGCACCGTAAAAATAGATTCCGACGATGAACAAAAAACAGGCGAAAAGAAAATAGGCCGAATTTTTTGATAACTTGGAATTAGAGATAAAATCGGACAAGGACTCTTCAATACTTCCACTTACTAAATAAATGATAAAACTAATACCAGTAGCTCCGAATAATGATGCCGATTGTAACAAAATCAAATTGTTTAATTGGCTATTGGCAAACATCCCCCAAACTCCGAGGCCAGAACTATAACCACCGATCCATTCAACGATGGTAAATAAAAAAGCAAAACAAAGAATCGAAGATATTTGAGAAGGAAACTGGATTCGGAGCCAGTTCCATATCCAAAGTAATATTGTAAAAATAATTCCTCCTTGAATTCCGGAAATGATGGCAATCCAAAGATGAAATGGATCCGATACAATACGCATTGTAGAAAAAAATTGGATGACTATTAATGAAAACAGAAGTGTCCATACGGAATGACCAAGTCGGATGTATCTTAAAAATGGAACCATGGCTATCCAAACAAAGATGGGAATATTCCAATTCATACCGGTGAATCCGATGAAAACACCTCCGATAGATAACAAAAACCATTTTTGATTTAAATAATTCATTAATATAGTCCTATATACTTATATATAAATTTATCATATAATAACCTAATCTTTTATAATTCCACCAGCGCCTCTCCACAAATAAGAGAGAGAATCTAACCAAAGTTTTTCCAAGTTTTGATTTAGTTGGAACGCTAAGATTGGAACACCAAAAAAACAAGATCCTAAAACCATTCCGAAGGATTTCCAATCCGTAGATTCGGGGAGTTCTCCATTTTTAGCAGCAATGGATAATGCTTTTTGAATGATCCCCTCCACACCATCGGCATTCAATTCTTCGATACCGGCAGTGTTTGGAAAGATTAACACACGTTCTGCGCCAGTTAATCTAGATTGGTGTAAAGTTCTTTTATTTTTTGCTTGGAAAGAAATGATCTCGAGTAAGATTCTGGGATTTTTTTTGGATTCTTTTGCTGTATAACGAAATAATGCAGAGAGTAACCCCCATCCTGATTCAGACAATTTCATCTCCTTGGCAAATACGGAGACTTGCAAACCCCAAATCTGAATGTAATGGAGGAGTAAATCACCCTTCTCTGGAAAATAATTGTAAAACGTTGGTTCTGAAACTTCAGCGATTTCACAGAGATCTTTGATTTTTATGGAATCGAAATCCTTGGAATCAAACTCCGACAGGAAGGCAAAAATCAAATTTGTACGAGTTTTTGCAAATTTCCTCTCCTTTAACGGGAAACGAAGGAGGGAATCGGATGGGTATTTATGTTTTAGAGACAAGGCCATAATATGGCCGACTTATTTTTTATAGTCAACTATATTATTAGGAATCAAGACGGAAGTATGAACTTAATTTAAGAATTTTTCGGGTTT
The DNA here is from genome assembly GCF_004769235.1 of Leptospira kanakyensis. NCBI lineage: Bacteria > Pseudomonadati > Spirochaetota > Leptospiria > Leptospirales > Leptospiraceae > Leptospira > Leptospira kanakyensis. The sequence goes on from NZ_RQFG01000012.1 coordinate 205,005, forward strand.
GAAGATTGGGGCTTGATGGGACGGGTTCGTTGTGGTAGAGGGAAACCATTGGGCGGCGGGTCTAGTTCCCCTCCCTATTTCAGGGCGGGGTGATCCTATCCGCGCGCAAAACCTAAACCCAACCCCCTATTTCTTCGCATGAGGATGGGCATTTCGATACACTTCTTTCAACCTGTCTCTCGAAACACTCAAATAAACTTGTGTTGAAGACAAAGAAGCATGACCGAGTAACTCTTGTACGGCGCGAATATCAGCACCGGCATTCAAAAGATCAGTAGCAAAGGTGTGTCGGAACTTATGGGGAGTGATGGCTTTTTCCATTCCCATCACAGTCCTTCGTTCTGATAAAATATAACGAATTCCGCGAGTGGTTAATTTCCCACCACGTTGGTTTAAAAAGATTTCTTCAGGGCCTGATGTCCCTCTTTCTTCTAAATAATCTCGGAGTGCAGTTTGTGCCTCCTCACCAATAAATACGAAACGTTCCTTACGACGTTTTCCCATTACTTTAAGTGATGTTAATTCATGATTCAGATCGCTTAACTTGGCATTAACTAACTCAAATACACGAAGCCCCGTGCTGTACAATACTTCCACGATGGCTTTGTCTCTCTTTCCAAGCACTTCGGCTTTTTCACCATCTTCATAATCAAGGATGTCTTCTGTTTCGATGGGTGTGAAGTTTTTAGGTAACTTCTTTTTTGTTTTGGGAAAGCTGACTTGTAAAATAGGATTGGCACCTATCTTTTCTTCGCGGAATAAAAATTTATAAAAAGTACGAAGAGAAGAAAGTTTACGGCTTTGGGTTCGTTTGTCTTGTTTTTTCGCCGATTTTAAGTCAGCAAAATAAGCCCGCACATCGAGAACATCAACACTCAAGATGTCAATTTCCTCTTTCAAACAAAACTCAAAGAAAAATTTTAAATCACGTAAGTAGGCAAATAGAGTATGTTCCGAATAATTTTTTTCAATTTTGAGATAGGTTCGGTAACTTCGGAAAAGGTCAGCCATGGCTTGGGGGAAATGGTCGGGAATTTGGACTTCAAGAGCTGGCAGCGTCATACAGAGAAACTATCGGCAAAGTTTTCTTTCTCCTACGGCAAAAAAATACTATACAAGTACTTACATTTTGTTTAGTGTTGAAAACGACAAAAAAAGACATAATCCAGAAAAATTTCCCTCACTTTTCTAATTTGTCCCAGGTCTCATGCATACTGGAGCTAGTCCGGAAGAGAAAAAGAGTGGAATTCGGAAGGGATGGGTTCATCCTTGAGAGAGTCGGTTCGCAAGAGTTTTTTGGAACCACTGACCTAAGTCCCCTACCTAGTCTTTCGGAACACCGATTTTAGGAGAACGTTTGATTCATGAAAAAAGAGAAAGCTGACAAGGCTCAAGAAAAAGAAACCGACCAAAGAAAGCAGGCCATTGACGCTGCCCTAGGCCAAATCGAAAAACAATTCGGTAAGGGTTCCATCATGCGCCTTGGTGCAGATACACGTATGGCAGAAATGAGCGTCGTATCCACTGGATCTTTGGATTTAGACATCGCCTTGGGGATTGGCGGGTTTCCTTCCGGTAGAATCGTAGAAATCTATGGACCAGAATCTTCTGGTAAAACAACACTCACTCTTTCTGCGATTGCAGAGACACAAAAAAAAGGGGGCATTGCTGCCTTTATCGATGCGGAACACGCTCTCGATCCATCTTACGCTAAAAAACTCGGGGTCAATGTAGACGACCTGCTCGTGGCCCAACCAGACAACGGGGAAGAAGCACTTGAAATTTGTGAGTCACTCGTTCGATCCAATGCGATCGACCTTATCGTTATCGACTCCGTAGCCGCTCTTGTTCCTAAGGCCGAGATCGAAGGAGATATGGGAGATTCCCATATGGGTCTTCAGGCACGACTCATGTCCCAAGCCCTACGTAAACTCACAGGAACCATTGCAAAATCCAATACGACTGTTATCTTTATCAACCAAATCCGTATGAAGATTGGAGTGATGTTCGGAAGTCCAGAAACCACTACCGGTGGAAACGCGTTGAAGTTCTATGCTTCCATTCGCTTGGACATTCGCCGTATCGAAACTCTAAAAGAGAAAGAAGAACCTGTAGGTAACCGCGTTCGAGTGAAAGTGGTTAAAAACAAATGTGCTCCTCCTTTCCGACAAGCAGAGTTCGACATCATGTATGCAAATGGAATCAACAGAGAAAGTTCTCTCATTGATCTCGCAGTTCGTCATGACCTTGTTGCGAAAGCAGGTTCTTGGTATTCTTACGGCGGAGAGAAGATTGGACAAGGAAAGGAACAAGTGAAAAACTTCTTTCTCGAAAATCCAGACATTGCATTTAAAATCGAAAACCAAGTTCGGGATCTCAATAGCCTCCCTCTCATGGACCAATCCAAAATCCAAACGAGAGAAGTGAAATCCATTGAAAGGGATCCAAAGGAAACTAAAGAAACAAAATCAAAACAACCAGTTAGTTTCTCTACCGAAGCAGAAGGAGAAGTTGCTGTCGGAGAATAAAACCATTCGGCTTTCTTTTTAGGAACCATTGACCGGTTCGGGGTTTCCCGGGCCGGTTTTTTTTTGCTAAATCCCCAAAAGAGCCATCGGGCATTCTGAAAAATTATCAATCCAAGACCTGAAAAAGGATGTCTGAAAACAGTCGTCGTAAAGATTGTTCTTAAACATTTCCGAAACCTATGTCAAAAAAACTCATCCTCGTCCTTTTCATTTTATCTTACCAATGCCAAATCCAAGAAAAAAAAACAGAAACAGCTGTTATAGAAACGCCCATTTATGATGAGTGGGCGGGCTTAAGTGAATCAGATCCATTACATAAAAATGAAATGGATCTCAGTTGGAATAAACTAACAAACACTAGAGACACCATCACCCAGTATCTAAAAGGAAAGGATTACCATCCGAATGTGAAAACGGTGATTTACCCTTTTAGTGGAATTGATGTTTTAAATCTTTTTTCATTTTATCCACAATGTGAGCGTTATATCCTTTTTGGATTAGAGGATCCTGGTTACCCGAATTCGTACAATACACTTTCAGAAAAAGAAAAACTAATCGTCAAACAAGGAATTCGCAATCTCTCAGATCATTTGGCTGGTAGGAATTATTTTACATATCGTAAAATGAAAGAAGAAACCAAGAAAAAAGAACTAAATGGAGCCTATCCAGTGTTTGTGGCTTTCCTTCGTCGCATGGGAAAAGAAATCCTTGATTCCAAAGAGGAAATGATTGTTGGAAAAGGGATTACTTACAGAGGTTTTACTCTTTCCCTTTATGATACAAAACTAAAAAAAGCGGAAACACTTACATATTTTAAAATATTCTTAATTGGGAATGAAGGAAATCCTGGAGATGGGTTGTATGAATACTTCTCGGATTTAACGAATGTTGGAATATTTACAAAGTCCGCAGAATATTTATTTCATGGTGAAAAAAGAAAATCGATTCGAGATCTTTTACTAAAAAATGCAGAATTTGTGGTTCAGGATGAATCTGGTTTTCCCATTCGTTTTTTTCCTGAAGACAACTGGAAACGATCTATTTTTGGAAGGTATGAAAAATCGTGGAATTTATCCGGTGCTGTCATTCCAGAAACCCAACCGGAACTTAAAAGTTTAAGTGAATCTACAAACGATTCCATTTTACCTTTTCCCTTCGGTTACGGTTACTTAGGAACCAAGGACAACCGCCAATCGGCCGTCCTTGTTTTTTCTAAAAAATAAAATCGAAGCTTAATTCTTAATTATGAGGATCCATCACTCTACTGTGGTCGGATCCCAACAAGTTCGAAAGTTCTCATTCCAACCTGAAATTTCGTTCATATCCTTTTCGGATAAAACAAAATCAAATACATCCGCATTCTCTTTGATGCGATCAGGGTTTTTAGATTTAGGGATCACTACATGACCTGATTGCAAAGACCAACGAATTAAAACCTGTGCATTTGACTTTTGATATCGGTTGGCAATCTGAGTGATTCGAGGATCTTCTAATTTTTGCCCATGCGCCAAAGGACTATAAGCTTCGAGTAATATTCCTTTTTTTGCACAATATTCTTTTAGTTCGATGTCCTGCAAAAATGGATGGTATTCCACTTGGTTCATCGCAGGAACAGTTCCTGTTTCCTTTAAAAGTTCCTCTAAATGAGAAACCATAAAGTTACTAACACCGATTGACTTTGTTTTCCCTTCTGCTTTTATTTTTTCCAAAGCCTTCCAAGAATCATTTCGTTTTCCAGAAACTGGAAAGTGAATCAAATACATATCAACGTAGTTTGTTCCCAATTTACTCAATGAAACATCTATCGCACGTAAGGCGGAATCATACCCTTGGTCAGCATTCCAAAGTTTGGTGACAAGAAATATATCACTGCGAGTCACACCGCTTTCTTTGATCGCAGCTCCTACATCTGCTTCATTGCCATAAATTGCTGCTGTATCAATATGCCTGTATCCGAGTGATAGGGCAGATTTTACGGCTTCAAAACATTCTTTCGGGCGCGACTTCCATACACCCAGTCCCAACTGCGGAACGGAGACTGATTGATTGGACTTCAAGGTGGATATAATATTTAAGTTTGACATAGAGTGTTCTTTAGACTAAAAACATCCAGCCATGGCGAAACCATAGCTGGATTCAGGTTCATATTTTTTTTGAAACTACGGTTTTGATCCGGCAAATTCCGGGATCGAAACAAATTGTAATTGTTCCCCGTTCCAATCGGCCCTGTATTTACCTTCCAACATTCTACCCGCAAGGATTTCTTTGGCCAAAGGTCGGTTCACAACCCGATTGAAAACACTAGCCAAAGGCCTCGCTCCAAATTTAGGATCAAACCCCTGCTCTCGTAAAATATGTTCCGTACTTTCAGAAAGTTCGATCAAAATTCCTTTTACCTTCAATCTTTCGTTCAACTGGCGAAGTTGTTTTTCGATTAGTTTTTCCATGATAGAAGAATCTAACGAATGATAAGTCAACACAGCATCCAGTCTACCCAATACTTCTGGTTTAAAATCACCTTCGATATTTTTAGAATTGGTAGTCAAAATCACAATCGTATTCTTAAAGTTAATCGTTCTCCCTTTGTTATCCGTAAGCCTACCATCATCCAAAATCTGAAGAAGAATGTCTGAGAAATCGGGATGGGCTTTTTCCACTTCATCAAAAAGAACCACAGAATATGGTTTTCTACGGATGGCTTCTGTTAGGATTCCCCCCTCATCATAACCAACATAACCAGCTGGCGCACCGATGAGTTTGGCAACCGAATGTTTTTCGGAGTATTCACTTAAGTCCAACCGAACCAAATTTGTTTCCTGATCGAACAGGAATTTGGCAATGGCTTTGGCCGTTTCTGTTTTTCCTACCCCTGTTGGTCCCTTTAATAAAAAGGAACCAAGTGGTCTGGATTCCGAAGAAATTCCTGCATAGGAAGTTAGAAGTGTATCCGCAATTTCTCTTATTGATTCTTTTTGGCCATACACAACGGAATTCAAATCATCCTCTAAATGGAGTAAATTATCCTGTTTGGTTTTCAGAATTTTTTCTGAAGGAATTCCTGTTTGTCTAGCAATCACTGCTGCTATATGGTTTCTTTCAAGAATCCAACTGTTTTGAAAATTGTTTAATTCTTTTTCTAATTCAGGTAAAACTGCATACTTCAACCGAGAAGCTTCCGTATAATCTGCTCTTTGTTGTGCTGCATCTAAATCAAATTTAACTCTATCAATTTTATTTTTGATAGAAGCAATTTGTTTTAAAGAATTCACTTCTTTTTCCCAAACAACTTTCCCTGATTCGAATTTTTTTTCTAAAACATCTATTTCCCTTAAGATTTCCTCGTTTTTCTTTTCTACTTGGGCAAAGATTTTTTTAGAACGAATTTCACTTTCAAGTTCCACAAGTTCAGTAGGCATTGCTTCGGCAGAAAGTTTTAATGCAGACGCCGCTTCATCTACCAAATCAATTGCCTTATCTGGTAAAAATTTATCGGTAATGTATTGGTCAGACAAAAGCACCGAGGCATAAATTGCTTCGTCAGAAATTTTGATTCCGTGATGGATTTCATGTTTATCTCGAATTCCCATAAGGATTTCAATCGCATCTTCTTTACTAGGTTCGTTGACTGGAACTGCTCGGAACCTTCTTTCCAATGCTTGGTCACCTAAAATGTATTTTTGAAATTCATCCTGGGTTGTCGCTCCAATACAATGTAACTCCCCACGGGCCAGAGCTGGTTTCAAAAGATTGGCCGCATCCATCGCACCATCTGTTTTTCCTGCTCCCACCAATTGATGGATCTCATCGATAAAAAGTACGGCTTCCCCTGATTGCCCTTTGATATAACGAAGCATAGCTGTTAGTTTTTCTTCAAACTCACCGCGATACTTTGTTCCCGCCATCAGTTGGCCCATATCCAAAGAATAAATAGTTTTTCCTTTTAATACATCGGGAACTCGGCCCTTAACAATTTGTTCTGCAAGTCCTTCTACGATGGCTGTTTTACCAACACCCGCACTACCAACTAACACTGGATTGTTTTTAGATCGTCGACCCAAAATTTCCATAACAGAGCGAATCTCTTTACTCCTTCCAATGACAGGGTCAAGTTTTCCTTCTCTTGCCAAATCGTTTAGGTTTACAAGAAAGTTCGGAACCTCTTCATCGGTTTCTTTCACTTGCAAATCTTCATAATTAATTTTCAGCTCAGGAAGGACTTGTGGTAAAAATTTAAGAAAGTCAGCTTCCTTTAGTTCCTCTCTTCCATTTTCTGCTGCCCGAGACGAAGCCATCGTAAACCACTGGGCCAGTTTTGGTGAAGTCCGAAGCGACTCAAAAGGGATTTCTCCAGAAGCTCGCGCCTGCTTCTTTAAAAATTCATCCACTGTCGATTTATACTTAATTAATGTTTTCCCAGAAACAGACGTGGGGAGGGTCATAAACCCCCAAACCAAATGGTAAGGAGTGATTTCTGTGTTTTGTCTCCTCATGGCCTCTGTTTGCGCGATGTCCAGGGCACCCTGGACGTTCGAATCATACTGCTTCATATTCTTTCCCCTCTTTTAGCACTCTGAACGTTAGACTGCTAATTTTGCGTTCTTCTTACAAGTTTTTTCGGGAATTTCACTTTCTTTCCCCTATCCTCGTCTTATTATAGTGCGGATGTTTCGAAACTGGCTTACTTTTTTTCTTAGCACCCTCTTTCTTTGTTTTCCTCTTTTCTCTTTTCCTCTATCCATAGAAGAATCCAAAAACTATCGAGATATCGGGAAGTATTTTGAATATGTAATTGTACCAGAAAAAGAATCCAGTTTGGATCGAATCCTAAGAGAAGATACTCTTTGGAGGCCAAACCCAAAAGCTACAATTTCTTTTCCGCGCACCAAAGATCCGTTATGGATCAAAATCACTCTCATCCATTACGGAAACTTACCTCATACATTTTTTTTACATTTTTCAAGTCCAGTGATTGATGTTTTTGAGTTACACGCGCAGGTCAAAGGGAAATGGATCACTCAAGTTTCGGGAGAACAAGTTTTACAAAGTAACAAACCCATTTACTCTCATATCCCTGCTTTTCCCATCACACTTTCACCAGACGAAACAAGAACCATCTATGTAAAAATTCATTCTGCAAATCCAATTTTTAATTTTGTTTCGATTTATAACTCAAGAAGATTCATTGCGTATTCAAAGAAACAAGATATATTCTTTGCCGCTTACTTCGGTGCTGGATTTATGATGTTTCTTTTTAGTATCTTTCTTGCTCATACCTTACGATATAAAAAGTTTTTTTATTATTTTTTCTATCTGGCTACCGTTCTTTTAATTAATTCATTTTCCACTGGGTTTATGCAATACATTGAAATCGGAAACAATCATACCTGGAAAAACTATCTTTTCCCAATCACAATTTATCTTACATCTGTATTTGGCTTGTTGTTCACCATAGAATTTCTAGAAACGGAAAAAAACTTTCCGAAAGTCACTCGATTAACCAAAGGATTTATTTTATTATTTATCTTTCTCATCTTCTCTATATTTTTCTTAGAACTTAAAAATTTCATTCAGTTGGGAGTGACCCTTGTTATCATTCCAATTTTATTGGCACTTAGCATTTCAATTATGGCATTTTTCAAAAGTAAAAGAAAACTGGAGGTTATCTTATTTTTATTTGCTTTTGGATCAATTCTTATCGGTGGAGCTCTAAACACATTAACTGTCCAGGGATGGATACGACCGGTTCACTTATCTTCCTATTCACTACCACTAGGTTCGGCGATCGAAGTTTTCTTTTTATCAATGGCTTTGGTTCTAAAAGTTTCAGATTATAGAAAAGCAACGGAGGAAAAACAAGAGTTAGATTTACAATTAAAAATCGCACAGAAACTACAAAACGGACTCCTTCCACAGAAACGTAGTCATGCCAATGGGCATGCATTAGGATTTAGATATTCTCCCGCTTCTGATATTGGTGGTGACTTTGTTCAAATCATTGTTAAAGAAAATGAAATTGGTTTGTTTTTATGTGATGTTTCTGGGCACGGAATTCCTGCGGCCATGATCGCATCCATGACAAAGGTTTCGTTACAAATTTGGGATGATTCATTAGATAAACCAGGTTATGCTGCAGAAAGAATTCGGTTGTCCCTACTCAGTTCTCTTGCAGGACATTTTTTAAGTGCCTTCTTTGTTTATATCAACCAAAAAGAAAAAATAATAAAAATTGCCAATGCCGGCCACCATCCTATGATTTATTTAGATAGAAATGGAAATATAGAACACATCACGAGTCCTGGTAGAGCTATGAATGAATATGTCGAATCCAGACTTATAGAAAAAACGTTACCTTTGCCAAACTCCGGAACTTTGATTCTATATACAGATGGTGTTATTGAAGCACGGAATGCAACACATGGAGAACTTTTCGGTGAAGATCGATTTCATTCCTTATTACAAACTCTAGCAAAACAAAATCCGCAAAGTATTTGTGATGAAGTTATTACAGAAGTTGAAAAATTTCAAAAGTCGAAACGATCAGATGATGATATTACAATTCTTGCCATTTCTTTGGAAAAAGAAATTTAATCTGGCATCCAATTTAATAACTTTTGGTATAAATCATTTGGATAAAAAGGTTTGGAGATAAAATCATCCATTCCCACTGAATGAATTTTTTCCTGTGTTTCCAATTGAGCAGATGCAGTGAGGGCAATGATTGGTATTTGCCTCCATTTTTCAGTTTCACGAATTTGTTTTGTCGCCATATAACCATCAACATTCGGCATATGCAAATCCATAAGAATCAAATCAATATTTGTTTTGGATAACTTGTATAAAACCTCCGCTCCATCAGAAGCCTCTTCAAATTCGACACCCCAACGTTTGAGAAACCGAATGACAATCGAACGATTGATTTCAATATCATCCGCAATTAAGATTCTTTTTCCCACTAGATCTTTGGTTTCTCCCAAAGCAAGTTTGTGAGAGGATGATTTAGAATGACCAATTTTACAAGGGAATGTGAATGAAAACTTAGATCCTTTCCCTAACTCAGATTCTAACACCAACTTTCCTTTCATTAACTCCACAAGCCCTTTCGAAATTGTCAAACCAAGTCCCGAACCACCGTATTTTCTGGTAGTGTCTTGGCTTGCTTGTGTGAATTTTTCGAATACATATTTGAGTTTATCCTGAGAAATACCGATCCCAGTATCTACCACTTCAAAACAAATAACTACATCGTTTTCCGATTTTGAAACTAAAAACACACGAAGAGTAATTGATCCTTCTTCTGTAAACTTTACTGCATTAGATAATAAATTATTCATTACCTGCAACATTCTAGTCGGATCAAAACGAATGAATTCAGGTAAATTCGAATCTATCTCTTCGTTGAAGGATAAAAGTTTTTCCTTGGCTTTGACCGCAAAAGAAGTAGAAATGGAGTTAATAAACTCTTTTAAACTAAAATCGATTTCTTCAATGATAATCATATGTTCTTCGATTTTGTTGAAGTCCAAGATATCATTAATCAAAGTGAGAAGTGTTTCACTGGAAAACCGTAGGTTTTTTAGATATTCAACCTGTTCCGGTTTTGGATTTTCTTCCATAAGTAAGATAGAAAGCCCAATGACTGCGTTGAGCGGAGTTCGTAATTCATGGCTCATACTAGAAAGAAATTCAGACTTTGCACGGTTTGCGTCCTCAGCTCGAACCCTAGAATCAATCAATTCTCTTTCGTATCGAATCATTTGAGAGATATCAAGAGAAACAGATCTGGATCTGATCATCTCATTCGTTTCGGAATAAATAGCAGTTGCGGAAAGATTTAAAAAAAGAGAACTCCCATCTTTACGTAAAACTTCAAATCGTAAGTTTTCAATACTCCCCGTTTTCTTAAACACTGGGAAGTTTTTCTGGAAAGTCTCTCGGCTTTCATCTGTTAGAATGTCAGGCCATTTGATTTTTCCTATCAACTCCTCTGCTGAATAACCAAGCCATTCACATTCAGTGTGATTGACTTTAACAAAGTATCCATTGGCATCTAAACTATGAAATCCAACAGGAGAATTATGATAAAGGTCATCTATTTCGTAGAGACGATCTTCCACCAACTCTTTCTCTACTAAAATTTGTGCATTTCGTTTTAATACAAAAATCATCCATAAGATGAAAATGGATAAAACAAATAAAAAACCGCCTGAAACTGCAACCAAACGAATGGTAAATTTTCGAGCCTTTTCATTTTCAATATTTTCTTTCTCTAACTTTTTACTAAGTAATTTTTTGACTTCTGCACGGAAGACATCCATACGTCTTTTACTTTCTAATAAATCAGCTTTATGAAATATTTTTTTTGAGTAGTTACTTACATACCCATGTATAAATTCCATTTTGGATTGGTTGGCTCGGATGATTAGTTCGAGGTCATCTTTATAAATGTCTTCACATCCAACACGAAGTTCTGTTTCCAGTTTTGCGAGTAAAGTAATAGAATTTTTATAAGGTTCTAAAAAGTCGGGATCACCCGTAAGAAGGTATCCTCGCCCACTAGTCTCCGCATCTTTTAAATAGGATGCATAATCATTTAACTGAGAATTCCAACGACTTTTATCTTCATATGAAATTCGATCCATTCGACTTTCATAGACTTGATAAAAGAAAAAAAAGGAAGAGAAGAAAAGTAATATTAGAAAACCCCATAGGAAACCTATGTAAAGTGACTCAAAGTGTTTTCTAAGGAAATAATTCATAGAAACAAAAATAGGAAATCGAATAACAGGAATTTGTCAATAGATTAAAGCATCGTTCGCCATGCGGGAAAGTACAAATCAAAAGCAGTCCCCTCCCCCAAACTAGAGTTAACTAAAATGGTTCCACCCATTTTTACCATAATTCCATATATGATAGGTAGTCCCAACCCAGTTCCCTTACCTCCCTTTGTAGTAAAAAATGGGTCAAAAATCTTTTCGATAATTTCGGGAGCAATCCCTGAGCCGTTGTCAGCAAAACCCAATTTCCAATATTCTGTATTTTTCATAAATCCAACATGTAATAGTTCCGATTTTTCGTAGGACACCTTGGAAAGAGAAATTGTAATTTTAGGATTCGGAATCTCTTGTAATGCAAACACTGCATTTTCATAAAGATTGGAAAGGATCTGGAAAATTTGAATGGGATCGGCATTTACATAAGCCGGTTCATTTCCTAAATCAGTAAACAAAACAATTTGATTGGAAGATACAACTCTTACCTCTTGTAATACCTGTAAAAGTTGTTCTCTTAGATCCAATTGTTTGGAAACGGAATTATCAATTTTGGAATAAGTAAGAATTTGTTGGATCAAATTTTTAGCTCGATCCAAAGATTTAGAAATTCCTTCAATTGCAGGTAATGATTTTTTGATCGATTCGTTCGCATCATTTTTAGACCATTCCGAATTCAAATACGAAACATAAGCCATCATTGGTGTTAATAGGTTATTAAAATCATGTGCAATCCCACCAGCAAAGGTTCCAAGTGCTTCCAATTTTTGGGACTGGGCATAAGCACGTTCCAATACTATTTTTTCTGTAATATCTTTTGCTTCTAAAACAATATAGATTATTTTTCCAGACGGGTCAGTAAGAGGATAAAAGTCACAATCAAAATATTTTTCTCGTCCATCCGACAAACTATAACTGACAAATACTTCAAAACTTTGGTTCTTTAAGGCCAACTTCATCCCATAAGTCAGTTTTTTAATTGATTCCTCGTCCGAATTGGAAAAAACGGAACGAATTAGTTCTAAACCTTGGATGTCTGTTTCATCTCGTTCGAAAGACAAAACTGCGTTACGATTCATTCTGATTACATGACCTTGTAGGTCTAAAAGAAAAATTGCTTGTGATGAATTATTAAAAATACCTTTGAACAGTTGTTCGTTGACTTGAATTGAATGTTCCAATTCGGTAAGATCAGATATATCATGGATGGTTCCAAAAATACGGTATCTAAAATCGTCAAATCGTTCCGCCTCCAACCATAAATTGACTTTTTTTCTACCAAGTTTTGTATTTAAGGTAACAATCATTTCTTTAGAATGATTGTCTTTTAAAAGTTCTTCCCAAACCACTTTGATATGATCGTGTTCCGGTTCATCTAACAGTGACCAAACCTTTTCCATCAGAGGGATCTCACCAAAATCAAACCCTAAAATTCGATATAACTCCAAAGACCAAAGGGTATTTTTTTCAGGAAAAATAACTTCAAAATGTCCTAAATGAGAAATTTTCTGAGAACGAGTGAGAAGTTCTTCTCCATGAACGAGCATATCCCAGGCTTTTTTTTGAGATAATTTTAATCGATAAGCTTCTAACTCTCGATTCACAACAAACGGAAGTTTAATGATGGATGATTTAGGTAAAAATTCAGAGGCTCCTAAGTTAAGAAACTCGGATGCCGCTTCTTCAGGTAGAAACTCTGTTACAAGAATCACAGGTAAATCAGGATTAACTTCTTTGACTCTGGTGATCACATAACGGCCATCAAAATCCGGAAGATAAAAATCAGAAATTACGATATCCCAAGTTTCATCGGTGATACGTTGTTCAAATTCCGCTTTCCATTCCGCCCTTTCCGAAAAAATAGAAAACCCAAAGTTTTGAAGTACGGAAACAATTGCTTTATATGAAGCAAGTGAATCTTCGACAACAAGTACATTGAGTTTCTTTTGGATGTCCATAAGTTCCTTTACTGATTTAAAAATCCAAATACAGGAAGTTCTAAATCTCCTAAAATTTCTGCTTTGTGACGATAGGCTGTTCCCCGACCTTCTGCAAGAGCAAACTTTCCTTTCGAAAAATCATTAGGAGATAAATAAGGGGTGTTTGTTTCGAGACGGATCAGTTTTTTCCCTTTTTCTCTTGCTAGAAGAGACTTTAAATCCTCAGTTTCAGATTCAATAATCTGAACAGAAGCATCTAACGCTCGCTTCATGGTATTTCGACTGAGTGGCCTATGGTTATTAATTTGATGAATGACAATTCTATCAATACTAGGATCTAAGATTAATTCTTTGATGGGTTCCCCATCACCGATCCCTCCATCTAAAAATTCCTGACCTTGGAATTCTTGCACCTCATACAAAAAAGGAAATGCTATGGATGCCATAACAGCATCCAGGACGTTACCTTCAGTAATGAGTTCTCGTTTATTTTTTGAAAGATTGGAAACTGCGATTCCAAGTTTAATGGGTAAATCGGAAAATTTTTGATTACCCAAGTAAGGATAAAGTATTTTACGTGTGGCTTTCCCTGTAAGAACACCACTGTAACCATTCAAACCTTTGCGTAACAAACGACCAAGCATTGTAAGCGAATTTCCTTCCCAAAAATCCTTTTTCTTTAATCCCAAAACCAAGGATTCAAAATCCACCATTTCGCGACCCGTTGCATACAATGCACCGATCATTGCACCCGAGCTGGAACCTGTGACAATAGCTGGTTTAAAGCCAATTTCTTGTAATCCACGCACAAATCCTGTATGTGCAAAAAAACCAAAAAAGGCAGATTTCAAACAAAGAGCAGAATACTTTTTAGGGAAGAAGAGTTCTATCATAAGCTTTTACTAAGTTTGGAAATAGACTCCATCTATGTCAGCTACGAAGTAATTTCGAAACTAAAAGTTTTGTCATATCGTAGAACAATACTCCCACAAAAGCAACTAGTATCGCTGATGAAAATTGCAGAAAATTGAGTGGGACAAACCGAAACATGGTATTCATTCCCGGCAAATATATGGACAAAACTAGAACAGCGATGGTTCCCGCAAAAACATATCGAATGATTGGGTTAGGAATCCGCATCCGGCTCCACATAGACTCGTGTAAGGAACGGTTGGCCAAAATTAAAAATAAATTCGAAAATACTAATGTAACAAATGTTGCAGTACTGACTACTTGAGGTGGAGAATTTTCCTTCAAAAACCACTCAGTGATCCAATAGGAAGAGACAACGGAAAACAAAGAAAATGCACCTTGGATCAGTGAGTTGATAAACAATTCCCGATCTAAAAGTGGTTCAGCTGTTTCTCTTGGTTTTCGTTTCATCAAATCAGACTCTGCGGATTCCTTTTCGAACACAATTGTACAAGTGGGATCGATGACCATTTCCATAAATACGATATGGATGGCTGATAATACAATGATAGGCCAATCAAAGATAATAGGAAAAAAAGTAATCCCAACAATAGGGATATGAACACCGATTAAATATCCTAATGCCTTTTTTAAATTATCAAAAATTTGTCTCCCAATCCGAACCGATTCCAAAATCGAAGAAAATGAATCATCTAACAAAACTATATCGGCAGCTTCACGTGCCACATCAGTTCCCCTTTCCCCCATAGCCACACCAATATTTGCTGTACGCAAAGCAGGGGCATCATTCACGCCGTCTCCAGTCATTGCGACAATCTCACCATCAGCTTTTAACATTCGAACAATCTGCCATTTGTCATCTGGGCTGACTCTTGAAAAAATATTACACTTTCGAATCACTGATTTCATTTCTGCTTCAGTTAAATTCGAAAATTCTTTTCCAGTATAAACTAAGTCAGAGTCCTTTAATCCGATTTGGCCTGCGATGTTTTTTGCAGTCTCGGGATAATCACCGGTAATCATAATCACTCGAATCCCTGATTCATAGGCAGTTTTCACAGCCAAGGGAACAATCTCTCGGATCGGATCCAAAAATGCCAACAGACCATAAAACAAATACTCACCATCTTTCCGATCCTCTGGGATGTGAATTTGTGAAGATTTGGATCTTGCAACTCCTAAAACACGATATCCATCTTTTGCAAGTTCATTGGTTTTATCTGTCCAAAACCTAGACTCCGATGGATCAAACTGGCAAAGATCAAAAATTGCTTCGGGAGAACCTTTGGCATAACTAATATAAAAATCATCTTCTTTCAAAACACGAACCATTGTTAATTGGTCTGGAGTTAAAGGAAAATCTCGAACCGAAATAAGGGCTGAGTCATTTGTTTGATCATATAAGTGCAAACAATCCGAAATTGCAATATCCATTGGATCAAAACTAGGATGTTTGGATGCAGAATAAGCAATTTGAAGTAAAAACTTTGTTTCCTCTGAGAGTTGTAAATTGGGAGTCAGTTTTACTGTTTCCGATTTAGTAATGACAATCCCTACCGTCATTTTGTTTTGAGTGATGGTGCCTGTTTTATCAGAACAAAGCACTGTGGCAGCACCTAAAGTTTCTATGATAGAAGAACGTCTAACTAAAACATTTTTTGTACTCAAACGAAAAGCCCCGAGTGCAAAAAATATAGTTAATACCAAAGGAAGTTCTTCAGGCATAAGACCGATTGCAAGTGTCAAACCAGAAAGTAAACCTTGTAACCATTGGCTTTTTGCAATCCCAAAGTATAGTGCAAGAACTACACATAAAGAGGCAGCTACAATAAATAAGTTACGAACAAGCCTTGCCACTTCTAATTCAAGTAAGGTTCTACCTACTGTCTCATCAGCAATCTTTCGCCCTATTTTTCCAATTTCCGTCTGATTTCCAACGGCGGTTACACGACAAACCCCTTCTCCACTAACAACTAACGAACCACAAAAAACAATTTCAGATTGTAATTTCGAAACAGAAACAGACTCTCCGGTTAACAGAGATTCATCACAAGAAAAAATCCGATCCGAAATCAGTTCAGAGTCAGCGGGAATCCTGTCCCCTTCGTTTAAAATTAATAAATCACCATAAACAACATCTTTTCCTTCAATGCGAATGATTTGTTTGTCTCGAATGACGTTGGTTCTGGGACTGGCAAGGGAACGAAGAGCAGAGATTGCCGTTTCTGTTTTTTTTTCTTGGATGAAGGTTATTGAAATGATTCCAACAACAGAAAACAAAAGTAAGATTGATTCTCCTAAATCTCCCAAAAGTAAATAAACAATACTTATGGAAATGAGAAGCAAAATCATTGGTTCCGTCACTACCCCAAACAACATCAGAAAGATCCCTTTCTTTTGGGAGGAACTGATTTCATTGGCACCATATTTGATGCGATTTTCTTTAACTTGTTCTTGGGTAAGACCCATAAGGATGAATTCTGAAATTTGTTTTGGGATTGAAGGCATATTCTTAATCGATTTGGTCTTGTTTTTTGAAAGAAATCTGTTTAACATTCTAGAATGTGCGATACCTCTCTTGCCACTGAAAAATTTACCAGTACTCAAAAAAGAATCTTTGCCAAAAACTCAGATCGGGAACCAAACGAAGCACAGTCAATCGTTCATCTCCCTCGAATGGAACATGGGAAAGGATCTTCAGTTCGCACCACATATATTGAAATTCCACAAAACCCAATCACTTACGAAGTATTTTTAAGTAAACCCTTTCATATGTGGGGGGCAGAAATGGGGGTAAATGAATTCGGCCTTTGTATTGGAAACGAAGCTGTATTTACCAACCTCAAAATAAAAAAACAAAACAATGGTTTGACGGGAATGGATTTAATTCGCCTAGCTTTAGAAAGATGTAAATCTGCTAAAGATGGATTATTCCTAATCACAGAATTGTTAGAAACTTATGGACAGGATGCCTGTGGTGGATACGAAAACCGTTCGTTTTTTTACCATAATAGTTTTATCATTGCTGATAGAACCGATGGTTATGTTTTAGAAACAGCTGACAGGTATTGGGTGGCCAAAAAAATAGATTCTTTTTATGCCATATCCAATGGTTTGACCATTGGATCAGATTTCGAATATTCCTCTTCAAACTTAATTGATAAACTAAAAGGAAAACAGGGAAAAGAATTCTCTTTTAAAAATTATTTCAGTGATCATTTTTATACTTACATGAGTCACTGCAAAGACAGAAGGACATTACATCAAAAAACTGCGGAAAATTCCGAGAAAGAAAACGCCAATTATACAATCAAACAATCAATGGATACATTAAAAACACATGCAATTGAAACGGATGAATTTGAACCATCATCTTCCTCAATGAAATCACTTTGTTTACATGCGACAGGACCTACAACTCCAAACCAAACCAATGGAAGTTTAATTGTAGAGTGGGATACTTCAGAAACAAATCAAGATCCTTTGCGAGTTTTTTATACAGGAACATCGACCCCTTGCCTTAGTTTGTTCAAACCATTTTTTTTCGGAACAAAAAACTTCATCAATTCATCGAGCCTGATCTCAGATGCAACTTATTCAGAAACCTTATGGTGGTTACATGAATCAATTGCGAGAAAATCAAATTTTGATTATCAATCCGTAAGATCAATCCTTGTCCCTGCGTTAACTGGGTTACAAGAATCAATTTTAAATATGTCAAAAGAAAATCTTACTCTTCCAAAAAAGGAAGAAACACAATGGAGATTTTTAAAAGATCATGTCAATATTCTAAAAAAAATAGATGAAGAGCTCTTGCAGGTAAAAATAGGAAGGAGCAGATGGCAGAATCCTTTATTCCAAATTTATTGGTCAGGACAAAATAGAAAACTAGGAATTCCTTTCAGCTAACAAAAGAATAATGATATCATTTACATTGGTTCCAGTGGCACCAGTCAAAAGAAGTGCATTTGAATCTTTGAGGATTGGATAGGAGTTTGATCGAATTAGTTCTGTTTCTGGATCCCATCCTTTTTTTTTCATCACACCTAAACTTTCCGGCCCAATGATTCCGCCTGCTGCGTCAGTTGGTCCATCGGTTCCGTCTGTACCGCCGGACAAAACCAACCAATCTCGTTCAGTTTCAAAAGAATCCGTAAGAAGCGCCACTCGTAACGCAGTCTCTTGGTTACGTCCTCCAAGCCCATCTCCATTCACAGTACAAACCAATTCTCCACCAAATAATATGGCCTGTTTGTTTGGATTCGTTTGGGCCAAACTCAATTCTGAAAAAACTTGTTCAGCTGTTTCTTCACTCGACTTATCCCAAGAGCTCGAAACTGTTTTTACTTCATAACCTAAATCCATCGCCTTTTTTTGAATCGCAGTGAGTGAATGAGATAAATTTCCCATAAGATAGTATTCACTTCCTGGATAAGTTGGTGCCGATGCAATCACATTAGGATCATCATCTAACACATCAGATATTACAAAAGTATAGACTTTTAAAAGGGGATTCAGTTTTCCAAGTAACTTACCACCCTTCACGGCTGAGAATTCTTTTCTCCTTCGATTGATTTCTTGGATGGGAAGCCCATCTTTTAATAAAGTTTGATTCAATTGGATGATGTTTTCCAATGTATATCCGGATTCCGGGATCTCAAATAAACTAGAACCTCCTCCTGATAACAAAACAATCAATTGATGGTCTTCACCTAGATCCATTAGTTCTGATAAAACTTCGCGGGAATATTTTTCTGAATTTTCATCTGGAATAGGATGAGAGGATTCTCTACACTTCAAAACACCTAACCTTTCTTTGGATTTGATTTTTTCGGGAAGATGATTGTATTTCGTAAGAATGAACCCTGCATCCACAGGAAAAAAATCCAAAAAAGACAAAGCCATCGAATAAGCCGCTTTGCCTATGGCAAAAACATAATTCTTTTTTTGCGGATTCGAAAATAGATTCGTTAAATCAGGATGTGCTTTCCAAAACGGACCGGAAAGATATTTGGGAGTGGCCGCATAAACACCTTCCCAATATAAGGATTCTATATCTTCCCTTAGATTCACAAAAAACTATTTCCGTAACTTAGCTTGAATGGAATCATAACGAATGCCTGAAGATACAATTTCCCCAAATTCCAAAACATCTGTTGGACATAAAGAAACACAAGCAGAACAACGTACACATTGTACGCTATCCATAGGAATTCCTCGGCTCGCATAACCCATAACATCAATCCCTTGATGGCAATTTTTAGTACAAATATTACAAGAAATACACTTTTTTTTCTCAGAAAAAATTCTGAATCTACTAAACTTTGCGTAGATATGCATGAGCGATGCCAATGGACAAAACATCCGACACCAAATTCTTCCAGAAAATAAAAAATAAAAACCAACACCCACAACACCAGCAAGCCCAATGTCAACGACTAGATCATAAATCCATTTGATGGAATCAGCTATTGATTCACCCATCTCAAGTTCCGGAATGAATGTTTTTCCATAAACACCCAAGAGTTTTAATGCAGTCAGTAAAAAAGCTATAAAAAGAATGTATTGGCCCGAATGTTCCAAACGGTAAGCCCATTTCCCATGTGGCATTTTTTGTCTGTGTTCATCTCCCAAAGTTTCGGCAAGACCACCGCAAGAACAAATCCAACCGCAATAAGCACCTTTTCCATAACGGTATACCAAAAAAGGGATGATACCAAAAGTAAAGAACAATCCGTAACCTAACCAGAAGTTGGTGATTCCACCGTCATACAACACACCCATACTAAGAGGCCATGCCAAAATAAACCCATAAGCCTTCCAGTAGGCATCGTTTGGAAAAATTTCTCGACGAAGAAAACCATCGGGACTCCCTAGGTATCCTAAATCACCCAATGTTGGTAAAATAAGTTCAGGCAAAAGGAACAAAAAGAATATTTGGACAAAAATTAAACTGAGTGTTTGATAAAGTATATAATCAGTTTTTCGAACTTTAATCCTTCGAATTCCAAAAACCAAAATGGTGAGAGAATACAACATGGTGTAATGGAAGGAAGGATATTTACCAAATAAGAGATAACCGAAATATGTAGAAGATAAATAAACGAAAAGAAAATAAAAGAAAACTCCCAAAAGATAGGTATTACGAATCAATATCCATGGTTGAAAATTTTTTACGCCCCTTTTCCACTTTAAAAATATAAAAGAAACCAATCCGAGAATTGTCAAACCAGCAAATCCTGTAGCAACAGGAGAAAACCAACCCGGCCCATAAAATGATGCCTTTCCTAAATAAGCAAGACCGGCAAAGGAAAGGAGAGTGAAAAAACCAATCCAATCTAAAATCGATTTTTCATTCTGAATTTTAATTCCAATTTTTTTAAGAAAGGATATTGGGGCTAAATTTCCAATCAGAATATAAACCAAATCAGCTTTACGTTTGTTAGATGAACCAGGAGAACGCACAAATACATTTTGTTCTGTAATCTCAGTAACTTCAGACTCCAATAAGAGTTTTATTTTTCCCTCTCCAATTTTTTTCTCTAAAAGAATTCTGTTTTTTTCTTTGGGTCTTTGAAGATCTTTTCCGCGATGGATTAGAGTGACTTCATTTGCATAATCGGAACAAAGAATGGCCGCCTCCAAAGCACTATCCCCCCCTCCCACGATAACTACGGATTTGTCTTTTGAATCATAAGGATCAAAAAAACGATAAAAAACATTGGGACTCGACTCACCCTTAACACCCAATCGTTTCGGATCTCCCGATTTTCCAATCGCAATCACCACTGAATGTGTAGAATAAATATCACCAGATTCCGTTTTGACAATGTAGTGTGAACCATTTGATTCAATAGAAGAAACTCGTTTCCCTACTTGTAATTCAATAGGTTCTTTTTTTAATAGTTGATTTAGATATTCTAACAAATCCTCTTTATTAGAATCTTGAATTATAATTTTTGATTTGGAAATTGTTTCTTTGGGTTCTGCAAAGATAGGTTTTTGTTTTGGATAACTTTGGATAGTTTGGAAAGGAAGGTTTGCTTCCAGAACCACATATTTTTTTTTCAATCGATTTGCTTCGTATGCACAAGACAAACCTGCAGGACCTGAACCAATGATCACAACATCCAAAGCCTCTGTTTTATTTTCTCGAATGTGTTTCCAAACATTCACCCCACTTTCGGCAGCGAGTTTAAGTAAAGGAACACCAGTTAGATCTCCAATGATAAATACATTCGAAAGGTTTGTTTCATAAGAATCTGAAACTTCGGGATATATTTCCACAACACCCGTTGGAGCAGATTTGGTTAACCATTGAAAATAAGCTGCAGGCCACATATTTATGATTCGAATACAGGTATAAAAAAAAGAAATGAAATTAACGGGTTAGAGGTAGTTGGATGATAATTTTTGTTCCTTCTTCAGGGCGACTGACTACACGAAGATTGCCACCTTGTTCTTTTAATAATTCCATACAAACTAAAAGCCCAAGACCTGTTCCTTTTTCACCAACAGTTCCAAACCCAGAAGTAAACCGTTTTCCTTCGATTATTTTTTCCAAAAGATCGTTGGTCATTCCTATTCCTTGGTCTAATATTTGAATTTCCATAAATGACGATACCGATTTTGCTTCAACGGCTACCTTTCCTTTAGGATGCGAATATTTTATCGCATTCGATAGTATATTACGCAGCACCGTTGATGTCATCCTTTCATCACAATAAATCGAATCATCGGTAGGAACTTTTGTTTCCCAACGAATTTCTTTATTTGTGGCTTGGATGTTCAATATATCCATTGTATTTTTTAAAAGGACGGATAAACTTACGTTCTTAGGATTACACTGTGTTTTCTTTGTTTCGTTTTGAACCCAATCAAGTAAACTTTCTAATACTAAATAAGATTGGTTTATACTTTTTTTAAGTTCCTTTAATCCTAAAACCAACTCCTCCCTTTCGGGTAAGGAACCAGTCAAATAACCCAAATAATTACTCATCGTTCCCATTGGGCCTTTTAAATCATGAGCAAGGATAGAAAATATACGATCTTTATGATCATTGATTCGGATCATTTCCTTTTGAATCCGATTGATATTTCTTAAAAAATAAAACATAAACAAGGCAACAAAAGACAGACAGGAAACAACAGAATTCACCCGAAACAAATCTTGAATATCTTTTCGATATAAAAGAGTCCCTTCTTTAAACACACCAGGATCGCCAAAAAACTCGAACCAAACATAAAATGAAGTATTCACCAGAAATAAAAAGAGAATCCACCACTTGTCGTCATAAGAAAAAAGAACAAAGGGAATGATAGCAAACACAAGAAAGTAATAATAAAATCCGCCTGAAGTTCCAAAACTAAACGTTGAAACACATAATAACGGTACAGAAATGATGAAGACTAAAATGAATCTTGAAAGAGCATACCTGCCCTTTAGATTGAAATACAAAACCATAAAAAAAACAAAAACAACAATGGTATGAACAAAATTCATAACCTGATAATAAGGAGCTTCGGCGATAGTGAAAAATAAGGAATATTGAACGTTCGAAAAAATTCCCAAAAAAGCGATTAAATTAGAAAGTTGAACACGAACAGAGGACTCTAATCCCAATTGTTCCGTAACTCCTAAATTTAATAACTTTCGGATGCTTAACCTTTCCAGCAAAACATTCATTTGATATCGATCGTAAAGTAAGTTACGTCATCTGACAAACGAAATGCGAAATTTCGAATGTCCTTTTTGATTTTTTCGTTGAGGTCTTTGGGAGGAAGGTTTAGACCCGCAGCCAACTGTTCCTTTAGTCTTAATTCTCCGTACAATTCCCTATTTTTATTTTGGCTCTCGGTAATCCCATCCGTATAAAAGAAAAAACGATCCCCGGGTTTCAAATCCTTTGTGAATGTTTCCACAAGAACATCCTTCTTCCAACCCATGATTGGCCCACGCCCCTCGAGAGGTGTTAAAGAGTTCGAAATGGCATTCATCGAATATGGGCTGGGATGGCCCATCACCGAATATTTTAATATGGATTTTTCTAAATCAAAATGACTAACAACGGCTGTGATATAATTTTTTTCAACGACTGGTAACATCTTTAGATTTAACTCTGACAAAAAAAGCGCAGGGTCTTTTTCTTTAGGTGCAATTTCTAAAAAGTTTACCTTTAACATACTCGCAATTAAAGCAGCGGCAATCCCATGCCCTAAAACATCACATAACAAAAAACTAATGGAACCATCTTTATGGATAAAATAATCAAAATAATCTCCACCAATTTTTTCCATAGGCATAAAAACGGAGGCAACACTAAGGGTATTATGTTTGAATTCCATCGGAGGAATGAGTTTGGATTGTAAACCTGCTGCCATCACCAAATCATCATGTAAAAGTTTATACTGTTTATGTAACTCTTGTGTGCGAAGGGTGACCAACATTTCTAGAGATTCATTTAGGTTTTTAAGTTCCCTTCTTGTTCTTGCACTTTGTAAGGCAATGGCAAACACTCCTGCAAACAAAAAAGTCAAAATTCCATATTGAGTTAAATAGGCATTTTTTCCTGTTAATACATCGGTAATGACATCCGCAATTCCAAAAAATGTTGCCACAAGTGCACCTAAAGAAACAACAATTGCCTCTGCACTTTTTTTATAATTTTTAATTAGTAACTGGAGGAGAATGGGAACCTTTATTCCAAGCAAAAGATACCAAATGTAAACCAGATAAAAACGACTATCTGGATCCATAGAGAATAATTGAAACAACGCAAGCACGGTATCCAAAAAGAAAGTGATCGCCGCAAGTTTAGTAATACGACGATCAAAGAGGCTATGGACAAACAACATAATAAAAACAGGAAAGATAAATTGACTAAAAAACAATAAACGAACAAGGATTTCCGGTTCAATCAAAAGAAAGTGAATTTTATTGAGAACAGGCAATCGCCAACCCACAAAAAATACAGCCGTTCCCGCAAGATACAATCCCGATTTGGAAGAACGATTCAATGCATATCCAATTGCTTGTTGTAAAAAAATCCCAAAAAACAAAGCAAGTATTAGGATTTGATTTACATCTTCATAAACCATTTTGTCTTTGATTTGGTCTTGTGATCCAAAAATAGGAATGGAACGAAATATACCGCACCTAAACTGTGTTTCACGACATTCAATAGCAACAGTCAGTTCATTTTTTCCTTCTGTCACAAAAGAGATTGGAATCTCATAATATCGAACTTTGTGCCAATAAGGATAATAGTCTGGTGAAAAACTCCCAGTGGAACCAATGGATTTTCCATTCCAGAATGTTTGATCAGCGGAATGAATACGATCCATATAGACGGCAAGCGAGGACTCCGGTAAAGTAGGGACTAAAATTTCCAATCGATACTTACCACGTAAAGGGACTTTGTATCCTTGGTTGACCAAAGGAACACCGACTGACACCGGTTTAGGATTCATTTCTCCCTCGGCCTGAAATGTCCAACCCGATTCTAATGATAGAACCTCTGCACTGAGTGATACAGTAGAAAGAAACACGAATGAAAAAACGAGTTTCATGGAATCTCCGGAGAACACCGAAAGGATTGAATAGAATCCACAAAGAAGTGCAAGGATTTTTTCAGAATGATTGGAAAGAGAAAACCCTGCCTACCTTGGCAGACAGGGTTACCGACCTAAAGTCCGGCTTTTTCTGCGATTTTTTTTCCGTATTCAGGATCACATTTGGTAAAGTGTTCCACGTTCTTTTTCACCAAATCCTTGGGAATCCCTTTCATGGTTCCAGCAATTACGGAGGTAAGCCTTTCCTTTTCCTCTGGTTTCAACATTCGATACAAATCACCCGCTTGGGAAAAATCATCATTTTCTTTATGGCTATTGTAACGATCGGCATCACCAGAAATTCGAAGTGGGGGTTCCGCTAACTGCTCGTCTTCTATTGGCCCAGAAAAACCATTTGGTTCATAGTTATCATACGAAGGATTTTCCTCTGAACGATATCCATCCATTTGATAATTTTTTGTTGGACTCAAAGATCGATTTACAGGAATTAGTTGGTAATTTCCACCCAATCTATATCTTTGTGCATCAGGATAAGCAAATAACCTACCTTGCAACATTTTATCAGGAGAAACTCCAATCCCAGGAACCAAATTACTTGGACTAAAAGCTGCTTGTTCCACTTCAAAAAAGTAATTTTTTGGATTTCGATTCAATTCGAGTTCACCTACTTCAATCAAAGGATAATCTTTATGTGACCAAATCTTTGTTAAATCAAAAGGATTTACTTTGTAATTGTCCGCATCCTTTTCTGGCATAATTTGAACACATACTCTCCATTTCGGAAAATCTTTTTTATGAATGGATTCAAACAAATCTCTTGTTGCATAATCTGGATCTGATCCTGCTAGTTCTCCTGCCTTTTCAGGAGTTAAATTTTTAATTCCCTGTTTGGATTTGAAATGAAACTTAACCCAAAATCTTTCGGACTTTTGATTCCAAAAACTAAAAGTATGTGAGCCGTACCCATTCATAAACCGATACCCATCTGGAATCCCTCGGTCACTGAATAAAATTGTAATTTGGTGCATAGCCTCTGGTGCCTGTGACCAATAGTCCCACATTCTAACCGGATTTTTATAGCCAGTGATAGGATCTCTTTTTTGTGAGTGTATGAAGTCAGGAAACTTCAACGGATCTCTTTCAAAAAAGACAGGGGTGTTATTACCAACAACATCCCAAATCCCGTCTTCGGTATAAAACTTCACAGCAAATCCCCTTGGGTCACGTTCAGTATCAGCCGAACCTTTTTCACCTGCAACAGTAGAAAACCGAAGAAATAGAGGTGTTTCTTTTCCTACTTTTTGAAAAACTTTTGCAATGGTGTAATCTGATAAATCTTTTGTTAGACGAAAAACTCCATAAGCACCCGCACCTTTAGCGTGAACCACTCTTTCCGGAATTCTTTCTCGATTGAAATGAGCTAGTTTTTCTATCAAATGGGTATCCTGGATGAGAACAGGTCCTCTTTTTCCTGCGGTTACGCTGTGTTGGTTACTAGAAACAGGTTGTCCGCCTGCTGTTGTTAGTTGATTTTTGCTCATACCTGAGCCTCCTTTTTATTTTAAAAAAAATGATTTCTGAAGATTTCCGAGACATACTGAACCCAAAGTTGCCATCGTTGTTTTTTGCTTTTAGAAGTGTAACTTATCTTTGATTCCAAAATCGCCATTACCTTTCCTCGACCAAACATTGTGGCATAATCGAGAGCAGTGAAACCTTGAGGATTTTTATAATTAGGATCTGCACCAAAGTGCAAGAGTACGGAAACAACCGCTAGGTGTCCTTTAAAGGCAGCTCCCATAAGAATGGAATTTCCGGACCGATCGTTTTCATTGGGGTTACCACCCCATCCAAGCAAATGAGAGACTAGGCTCTCGTGACCATGGTAAGAGGCTAACATCAAAAGGGAATTTCCCTTCTCGTCCCTCCAATCCAAGGCTTCCGGTAATGGCGTTTCTTTGGAAAATCCCTTGAAATCGCCCATCCGTGCAAAACGAAAGGCAGTTTCCTTTTCCGGATCTAACCCACGAATCGTTGATTGAAATTCCTGCCAGGCTAAAGACTCAGTTTCTTGCCAGTGACTTTCCTTTTGCATCTGCTTCCTCTTTCCGGGAGATTCGTTTTATGAACCCCATGTTTAGACTAAGTCTAAATTTATACTAAATTCAACCAAATGATTTTTTAGACTTAGTCTAATTATTGACAAAAAAAAGCATGAGGAGAATTTGAAACTGAGATGGACTTAAGTTACCAAAAAACCAAGGAACTCCTAGAATCCCATGGGATTCGACCGACTTCGCAAAGATTGGAGATGGCACACCTACTCTTGGAACGCCACCAACACCTTTTTGCGGAAGAAGTCTTTCATTTGGTGAATTCACATTTTCCCCATGCATCGCGGGCGACGATTTTTAATAACCTCAAACTCTTTGCTGAAAAGGGAATGCTCGGGACATTAGAATTGAAAAATGGTGTGACTCATTTTGATTCCAACATTGATCCTCACCATCATGCTTTGAATGAAGAGACCGGAGAAATCACAGATGTTGAAATGGATGAAGAACTAGAATCAAAAGTTCTCGCTGAACTGAGAGATAGTTATTTCAAAAAAACCGGAAAAAAATTAGATAACGTAAAACTTGTCATCACACTTAGAGGAAAATAAATTCCTCTAAGCTCTTCGATTTGATTCTAATGATTTTGTTACGGATGTAAACCTAGGTTCATTGATAAACAAATGCAAAACAAAATTCCGACCATTGCCTTTAGTGGAATCGGTTCCGTAACAGTAACCATCATCCATGCACTCTATCAAAACAAAATTCCTTTCAAAATTCTTTGTCGGAATCCAGATAGATTTCAATCCTTAAGCAAAACACCGATTCGATTCCAAGGCCCAAATGGAAAAATAACTTCCATAGATTTAAATAACCATCTAACACTTGCTCATACAGAAACTGAAAAATTCGATTATATATTGATTGGCTGTAAAAATCAAAATCTCAAAGAATACCTAGAGGAAACCAAATCTTTTCTTTCGCCAAAAGGGAAATGGATCCTCATCCAAAATGGAATTCCCGAATCAAACTTTAAATCCTATCAAAACCAAATCATCGGCGGGGTGGTTGGTTGGAATACCCAAACACTTATCGATGGATTGTATTACCAATCCAATGTGGGTAGCCTTATTTTAGGAGAGATGTCAAATGAAACTCCAAATCCTATTTGGAACCAAATTCTCCCACCACACTTACCAGTGATCTTAACAGACAAACTAATGGGATACAGATGGCATAAACTAGCAATTAACGCCATTATTAATGGCCTTGCTGCTTCCAAAAGACAAAGTTTAGGAGAATTATTCCTGAACTACCAGTCGAGAAAAGAAGCATTGGAAACACTAACAGAAATCAAACAAGTCATTCAAAAATTAGATATAAAAGAAGAAGTTGTTCCCGGATCTTTCCCCATTCAAAAGTTAGGTGGCGGGAACGGAGCTTTACCAACTTGGATTCGTCACCTAATCCTTATCATTCTGGGATTAAAGTATTTTAGAATTCGCACTTCAATGGTTCAAGATTTAGACAATGGTAGAAAAACAGAAATTGACTATATCAATGGAGAAGTGGTAAAAACGGCGAGAGAAATAGGTTTGTCTGTTCCCAAAAACGAATGGATTGTATCCCGGGTCAAAGAACAAAGTAACAAAACAAATTAAATCGTTTTGTTACTTGCCTAAACTTAAAAGTTCCAAAATGGAATGGTTGGATTCTAACGGATGGCGTAACTTTTGTTCCGTTTGGATGAGATATTGATTTCTACGTCCATCCTTACTCTTCTCTAAAATTTCAGCATCTGCCAAATCTTTGACGATGGTTTGCACTGCCCTTTCCGTGATACCCACAAGTTGCGCCACATCTTTTAGGCGCATTTCAGGGTCTTTACTCAAACAAATTAAAACATGAGCATGGTTGGAAAGAAAAGTCCACTGTCCGTTTTTTTTTGTAGATTCTGGAAGTTTTCTTTTTGGCTCTTTTGTCATTCTTTGATTCACAATACTTAGGATTTTATATTTTAGACAGAAAAATTAGAATTTAAGCTGGCTCTTCTGAGAATTTATAATCCCGAACAATCCAAGCCCAATAAATAAATAAAAACTGAACCGGGAGTCGTGCATACAAAGCCCAGATTGGAAATCCATAATCCTTACCTTCTAAAGCTGTTAACAACATATTGATGTTAGCAGGATAAATGGCGAGTAACAAAAGGATGATTCCATAACAGGTGATCTTGCGCATCCTTTCATAAAGAACCAGGGAACCAAGGGTAATTTCTGCAAGGCCACTGGTTACATTCAAAAGTTCGTGGAAAGGAAGGTAGTCTGGCATCATTTCCAAATAGAATTCAGGGGAAAAAAAGTGATTGATTCCCGCTGTAATATAGAACGCACCTAAAGAATACACGAGAAATTTTTTCATCACCGAACTAGAACACAAAGAGAAAAAAAAATCATTACAAATTTTTCTAAAGAAAAAATTTCTAACATTTTTCTTCTAAATTAAGCGACAATTTGCCCTTCTTTGGATTTATAGTGCCCTAATTTTTCTTCTAAACGTTTACGACTTTTTATGGTAATGCGGTTTGGTTCAATGACCAAATTGGTATCGCTCAGGAACTCCTGGATACTTTCCGACTTAACCTTGATGATTCCGCACATATTACAAAGTTCTTCCAGTTGGATGTAGATAGTATGTGCATTGGCTAGACTCTCATCCAAATTTCGACCCAACCGAATGTCCTGGTCACGGATGGAATTGTACAAGTAGGCATACAATCGAATCACCGGAGTTTTCAATCTAAGGATTACCAAACGTTGGTGGGAGAACCAAATTCGCCTTGCGATGCTTTCGAAAATTTTCTGTAATAGAGAAGGTCCCACTGATTCAAATAAATTTTCTGCGGTCACTCGAAGGATTTTACTTTTGGTTTCTGTGATGGCAGAAGCCATCCTTGGTGCGTTGTCAATCAGAGACATTTCGCCAAAAATTTCGCCAGGACCAAGAACATCGATTACGTATTCAAAACCACGGACAATCCCAAAAAGTTTAACATTCCCCTCTAACACAACATAGATTTCGTTACTCTTTTCACTTTCGACAAAAAGAATTTCGCCAGGTTCCAAATTTGCTTGCATACTATCCCAAACAAACGGTTTGTAATTGGAACCGAAAGATTTGAGTAGATCTTTAGCTTCCGTTAGGTTTTCTGTAGAATGATTTTCTTTAGACCAATTCAAAAAACTTTGGATTGAATAAGCAGCTATATTTGGCTTTTGCCAGGATAAATAAGTTCTAGCATTTTGCACCAGTCGTTCTGGGTGGTATTCTCTGTCTGCAGGTTTATTCGCTTTGGAAAGATGTTTCTGTAAGGTTCGAAGTTCTCTGGAATAAAGACCTAAAATCTTCATTGCTAGTTCTTTTCTTTCTTTAAGGTAGGATCCTAAAAGTCGAATGGGAATTTGAACCAACTCCACATCCGTATCAGCAAATAATGTAACCAAAAACCGATGTTCGGTGAGGGCCGATACGAGCCCAAAACTATCCCCTGCTTCGTAAAACGCAAGTTCATGATCGACAACAATGTGTTCGGAATCAACGGAAACTCGACCAGACCTAACAATAAAAAAGTTTCCCGTATTGATGGAATTCTGCACAACAATGGCAGCACCTTTGGAATAATTAACAACTTTGATTTCTTCTACAGACACTGAATGAAAAATATTGGTTTTGAAGGGAAACAGTCAAACATTTATTAAATCTTTGAAGTCATTTGATCCCAAATCAAATCGTACACTTTAATAGCAGAAATTTCTTTTTCTGGGTATTGTGTTTGAGAAGAAAAAATGGGATAAAACTCCCTTTGTTCATGGATGGCGCCATGAGAGCCTTTTACCAAATTAGCATCCAACGGAATTACATCCATAAGGTAACGAAACCCTAGTTTTTTACGGAGTAATTTAAGACCTGCCCGGAGACGAATCCCTGGTTTTTTGGGATCCATAAACATTTCGCAAGGATCATAACCTGGTTTTCTATGAATATCCACCAAACGAGCATAATCTGGAGCCAATTTGTCATCCAACCAATAATAATAGGTAAACCAAAACTTGGGATCTGCGACAAGAACAATGTCACCAGAACGTTTGTGATTGATATGGTATTTTTTTTGTGAATTTTTATCTAAAACAAGAGCAATACCGTCAATGTTTTGTAACAAATTTGTCACCCGGTTTTTGATTTTAGAATCCTTACAATAAACGTGAGCAATTTGATGGTCTGAAACAGCAAAGGCAGCCGATGCCCCCGGATCAAGAAGTTCATACCATCTTTCTTTACGAACATTGATAAGACCTTCTTTTCTCAGGATTCGATTGATATGAATGGGTTGAGAAACCGGAGTGATTCCATACTCTGATAACAAAATGATCTTTGTATTTTTACGTTCATAATATTCGATCAAATCTTTTAGAACAGAATCTATTTCCAAAAGTTCTTTTTTAATTTTGGGAAGGTTTGGGCCATACTTTTGAAGGCAATAGTCCAAATGGGGAAGATAAATTAATGTAAGAGTAGGATCATATTTTTTATCAACATAGATGCTAGCGTCCGCAATCCACTTTGTTGATTTGATATTTGCATTTGGTCCCCAAAAATTAAATAATGGAAACGAACCAAGTTTTGTTTGTAACTCATCTCTAAGTTCAGGTGGATTGGAATAACAATCAGGAGCTTTTACACCGTCCGCATGATATTGAGGTCTTGGTGTGACAGAATAGTCAGCACTAGAGTACATATTGTACCACCAAAACATCTTTGAACAAGTAAAGTTAGGATCGATTTTTTTAGCTCGTTCCCAAATTTTTTCAGCTTCCACCAAATGGTTGGATTGTTTCCAAAATTTTATTTCTGCATCTTCATGATCATACCAACCATTTCCCACAACCCCATGTTCGTTTGGCCATTTACCCGTCAGATAAGTCGATTGAGAACTTGTCGTGAGTGCAGGTAACATTGGTTTAATGGTTAGGGTATGTTTTTTTTGTAAATACTCTTTAAGAAATGGGGTAAATTCTCCCACTAAAAAAGAACTAAGTCCTACAACATCAATTACAACTGTCTTTTGAAAAGTTTTTTGTTTTGGCATCGATTTCTGATCCTACTAATTACGACTCAGTTTCTAAAACTGACAAAACCCAATCTAATTCACGAACGATAGAGTCTGCCATTGGGATTTGTAATTCTTTAGGCAAAACTCCCCAGGTGTAAGTTTCTATTTCTAAAGCATTGGTAAAAAGATTTTTTTTCTGTAATTCCAAAAGATCTAAAATTTCTTTTCTTGTGGAAGATACAAGTCCGTACGAATCCAAAAATACTGGAACATGAAAATGGATTCTCCATTCTTCATTTGGTTCCACCTTACTTTGTAATGCCGCGGGTAAATCACGATACGAAATAATTTCCGAAGAAGGTTTTTTTGCGACAACTTGATGGAGATACGTTGGTTCATCAAAGTTAGATAATAAATTTAGTTTCTCTTCGATTTTATGGTCAAAATTTATCTTCAAAGCCGAACTAATTTGGATTCGACCGACTCGAATGGAATTTTTTAACAAAAGATTAACAACCGCTTGGTTATCTTCGAAACTTACAGCCGAATGGCAAATATCTAAACAAATCCTGATATGATTTTTGATTTTTTCTTCCGCATCTTCTCCGGAAAATCCGAACTGGTTTTTTACTTTTGGAATGGCCAGTGGCAAAAATAAATCCAAATACCAATCCACAAAAAGTTTCACATTACCTAGAATTCCATCAGGTTCTGGTTCTATGTCTAGGTGTAAGGTTTTCCCAGTTTCTATTTGGATTTGAATGAGATGTATTAGAATATTAATAATGTTTTCAGTGGCCAGAGAGATACGTTTGTTTAAATCTGAATTTGTAGAATCAAAAAACTGATAGGACAGAGGTGGGGTTGACACACCTCCTTCCATCCCCAAAGGGAGTAACTTAGACAAAATAGAAAACAAACGAATGGTATACTCAAGGCGTTCTTTTGTCGCCCAATCAGGATTGTATACACTTTCTTTAACAGTGGTTCCATGGAAATTTCCATAAGGAAACCCGTTGATTAAAAAAACATAATATCCTTCTTTTTTTAACCAAGTTTGAAATTCTTCCAAAACTTTTGGATTTAATAGTTCTACCGAGGCCTCATTTGCCAATCGAAGCCCTAAACCCATTTCTGCATTTGGTGATATTTTTTTCCGAATATTGGGAAGGTTTTCTTTTAGTTGGTAAAAATGATCTTTCCAAGTTTCGCCAGGATGGATATTGGAACAATATGTTAGGTGACCATATTTAGTTTCCATCAAACTTTTCCAAAAAATCAACAGAACGAACAAGGGCATCAAAGTCTATTTCATGGACTTCCTTAGAGAGACCAATCCCAGATAACAACATTATGGTGAGCCTTCCTCCCAAATGTTCTCTAAACTCCTGTAACCCTAAATACAGATTTTTTTTGTTTCCTTCTGATAATTTAGAATGATACAAAGTAAATCCAATTGTTTTCAAAAGGGAATGAATTCGATTTTTATCTTCTTCTGATAAAAGAAAACTTTGGAAGGAATATTCAGTATCTAAAGCCATACCGATCGCAACTGCTTCGCCATGACGTAAAGAAAACTCAGTGAGGTATTCTAGTTTATGGGCTGCCCAATGTCCGAAATCAAGCGGTCTGGAAGATCCAAACTCAAATGGATCTCCTTTTGCAATATGATCCATATGTAATTTGGCGCAGGTATGAACCAAATAAAACATCTTATCTAAATTACGATTGCGAAGTGCCTCGGCATTGGCCTCTATCCAAAGAAAAAAATCTTTATCCTTGATGAGTGCTACTTTAATTGCCTCTGCCATTCCAGAACGCCAATCGCGATCATCCAAACTTTCTAAAAATAAAAGATCGTTAAACACGGCAACCGGTGGTGCAAAACTCCCTAAAAAGTTCTTTTTACCTTGAAAATTGATTCCATTTTTAACACCCACACCAGAATCATTTTGAGAAAGGACAGTTGTCGGAATCCGAACCAAACGAATCCCTCTATGCGAAACTGCCGCAGCGTATCCAACCAAATCAAGGATGGCCCCTCCTCCAACGGAAATGATATAGGAGTGACGATCGATTCCATACAAATCAACAGCATTTACGAGTGATTCCCAAAGTTTTGGATCGTTTTTGCAATCTTCACCACCGGGGATTACCATTATATCATCCGTTAGTTGGATACATGACTTCAATTTTTGAAAATAAGATCGAATTTCAAAAACTAGGTTGGGATGGTGCGAAACCAAACCTTGGTCAATAACAACTAAAGCTTTCTTAATGTTTCCTTCTTTTTTTTCGGAGAGAAAAAAATCGGATAAACAAGAATTGTTAGAATCAAAAATTCCCTTGGTGAACTGGACTGTATAACGATAGGGAACTTGGAATTCAGAAAAAAGTGGAGGAAAAAAATCTTCTATCATAAGATACTCTAAGTAACAGAAAAATATTTAGACAAAAGTATGGAAATTGGTAACAAAAAGAGGACAAGAATTGCCAAAGAAAAAAAACCAAAACTAGCAACAAAACAAGCATCGAGAAGGATGAGTGAAATCACACCTGCCTTCACCGCCTTACCAATATTTGGCCCAATGGGATTTTTGTAGGCTTTAAAAAGCGGAGGAAAAATCATTCCTGAATGTAAAATAACAAAAGGGATACTAAAAGACAAATTCCCTAATCGATACGAAATCAAAGATAAAAATAAAAAAACAGTTAGATAAAAGATTCCAGCAAATACCAAAGGTGTTTTTTTACCGCCATGCACTTCATCTCGGCTAATCATTGTAATGGCTGCAATGTAAAGGATCGGGAAAAAAGAAAAAGCCAGGTTTGATACGGTTAAATCCGCAACCAAACTCATCCCTAAAATCAAATTCCCTCCCCTACACATGCCCATAACAATGGGACCAAAAATCGAACTATGCTTCGCAAAACGATTGTAAGTAAGAATTAACAAAACAATTACAAAAGCAATCCATCCACTTTGAATTTGATAGAAAAAAGCAAAACCAACACCAAAACAGAGAAGAATACTTCCCAAAATTAGGGCTGAAGTTCTAGATACCTTCCCACTGGGAATGGGACGTTCTGGTCTTTCTTTTGTATCAATGTTTGTATCAAAATAGTCATTCAAAACAACACCACCACCATACAAACAAATGGTGGAAAGAAGTAAAAAGACGGGAGTGTTGTTTTTCCAAACAAAACCAACAATTGCCATCCCTGCCAGAATATCAGCCACCGCAGTGACTACGTTAGCTGGTCTGAGTAAAGTAAAATAGGCTCTCAGATTCATTTATTCGATTAACAAAGAATTTTTATTCATCACTGGTTGTTGGCCACCGCGAAGGATGGAATTACCATGAAACTTGGCACTTGGATCTGGCTTTGATTCTGTTTCAAAATCTGCGACATCAATTTGTCCACTTTTTGCAAAGGCATCAATGGCATTTTGATAAGTGACCTTACGAATGACATCTATAGGAATCCCTCTTTGTTTCATTAGAGCAGCTGTTTTGGGGATGGCAAGTGGGTCAGAGATTCCCCAATCCGCACTTGAATTGATCATAATCCTTTCAGGCCCATACTTCTCCACCACAGCCACCATCCTTTCATTCCCCATTTTAGTGAATGGATAGATAGTAAATGCAGCCCAAAAACCTTGGTCTAACACTGACTTAACGGTTTCTTCATTATTATGATCCACAACAACAAAGGAAGGATCTAATCCATGTTCTAAAGCAATGGACATACTCCTTTCTGTTCCTCTTTTTTTATCTCGGTGTGGAGTATGGATTTGTACTGGTAAATTTGTTTTTTTGGCAAGATCTAGTTGTAATCTGTAGTATTTTTCCTCTAAGGCTGTTTGGTCATCAAAACCAATTTCACCGATACCAACAACTCCCTCTTTGTAGGCAAAAAGTGGTAAAATCTCCATCACTTCTTCCGCAAGACGTTCGTTATTTGCTTCTCTGGAATTTAGACCCATCGTACAATAATGTTTGATTCCGAATTGAGAAGAACGAAATCTTTCCCAACCAACCAGACTACTGTAATAATCTTTAAAACTAGCAAGACCGGTTCTCGGTTGGCCCACCCAAAAAGCAGGTTCAATGATAGCAACAATTCCAGCTTTTGCCATCATTTGGTAGTCATCGGTGGTTCTGGATACCATATGAATATGTGGATCAAAAAACCGCATATCTTTGATTAGGTTCCGATAATCCTCCCACAATAAATCTCTATGTGTTGGCGATTCGTCGGTTGGATCCGTCGATTCAAAATGAGAAGGATTTTTTGTTTGATTGTTTGAGTTTTGGCACATAGAAATTTTATTCAGGGATAGGTTCTAGTTTAGACCAATCCAAGTCTCCATTTTGTATCGATAATTCTAAGTCTGGATACTTTGTTAACAATGAACGAATTTTTGGATCTTTTGATTCATAACAGACTAGAGCCGCTGCTTCTTTTTCTGTTTGGACTTCAGATGAAAACATAACAAACAATTTTGGGATCATCGACTCCATTGTAAATCCACTGATCAACATCCAAACGGATATAGGAACCTCTCTTCCTGCCGCAGAACGTTCACCAATAAAATCAAAAACAGCAATGGACAGATCCTCGTTCCTTCGTCGATTGATTCCGTAAATCCGATGGATTGGTTTTCCATTAAAAATGGTTTTGAGCACGAGTTGGTTCCATGCAGGTTCTGGAAAATAAAGTTCGGGATAAGGATTTTGTAAGGCAATGGAATCAAATACAAATCCCATATTGGAACGAACGGCATCGGTGGCCCTGGGTAACCATTCTGTAGGATAAGACAAAAGTGGTAATGCGGAATACAATGCTACTAATTCGTTTAATTCTGCGGTATCAAATAATGTTTCAATATTTTTTATATATTGTTCTTTCGGCTCTGAAGGCAAATGCAAAAGTAACCAAACCCTCGCTAAACGAACCAAATTCCATCCGTTTACTTCGAAACTTGTCAACTGAGAAATCAAACTTCCTCTAGACCTAGAATCATAGGATATATTTTTTTTAGATAAAAACCGTGGAGCAGCAACAAAGGCTGTCATTAAATCTAAAAGATTCGATTTGACTTTTTCTTCTAACCATTCACGTTCTTTATTTGTACATTGTTCAAAAAGGAATTGAGAAAAATTTGTGGAAAGATTTGCCATAAGGAGTTGATAATTGAAATCTTTCGGTTTGTGTCCCACCTAGTAAATCAAATATTCCAACCTTATCCATCTTTCCGAATCAATTCGATTGATTTCTTATGATTTTTTTAAAATTTCTCCCCACACGATCATAACTTAGCTTACATTCCCTTCCGCAAAATGAATCGTGGTAATTCAGAAATATAAAAAGGGAATTTTTGGAATGCCCCAAGAAACACCAAAAGATACCGAAGATACCATTCTCCATGAAACCAAAGAATGGATATTGAAAGCTGTGATCGGTTTAAATCTTTGCCCTTTTGCAAAACCAACCTTTCATTCGAATACAATCCGTTATACGATTAGCCAATCAAAAAATACAAAAGATCTACTTTCTGATTTAAAATCTGAATTATTATTTTTAAAAGAATCAGATCCAAAAACTACCGAAACTTCCTTACTCATCCATCCTTATGTTTTAGGTGATTTTTTAGACCAAAATGATTTTTTAGATGATGCGGATTTACTTTTAAACCAATTAGAGTTAGAAGGAATCATCCAGATTGCGAACTTCCATCCCGAATTCCAATTCGCAGGCAAAAAGAAAAACGACATAACTAACTTCGTAGGTAGATCTCCATATCAAACATTACATTTGTTACGCGAAGATAACATCACTCGAATTGTTGATTCTCACCCCGATATTGACAGCATTTTCAAAAACAATCGAAAAAAATTAAAAGCTTTAGGCCACGAAGGTTGGAAAAACCTTGGATTACCTTCTTAAATCAATGTTTACATAGTGTACAAAAGTTTTAAAAAAACTAGGATTCCTACCAGTAACGAAATATAAGATTTGAATCTTTAGAGAATTTATGTTCACTGGCTGAATCATAGGTGGTATCAAATGTACGCTTACAATCAGCGAATGGTAATGGGTCTTGTGTCGCTAGGGTTTTTCCTATTCACGTCTGCGTTGCCATTGGATGCTCAGTTCATTACTCCGGTAAAAAAAGAAGTTCCTGAAACTCCCCCACCACCTCCTCCACAACAACAACCGCCTCCACCTCCCGTTCCTCCAGAAGAACCGGCAGAGTATGTAAGCCCTCTCAAAGGAAATTTAACCGGAGAATATTTAAAAAGCCTACAGGTCACCGCCAAACAAAGAAAGGCGCTGCAAGAAAATACGAATTTATGGTTTGCAGATCGATTCCGAGTTGGATTTGGAATTCGACCCAAAGCAGATTCTTTATATAACACGGATTTTGATAGATCCACATCAGACAATCGGAATACAGTCAGTAACCAAACTCAGTTTTATTTAATAGGAGACTTATCACCTAACATTGCATTCAAACTAAGTTTTCAAGATGTTAGGTTATGGGGAGGAGAAATTGTTAACGGTTCCTCCGACCAAAAATTTGGTGTGATTCCTAACTCTGGGAACCTAATTGATACCTCCAAACAAAGAGAAGTTGCTATCAACAATTATACGGGTTTCAGAGAAGCATTTTTAGATTTAAAAACAACAAACCAAATGTTTAGAGTGAGGACAGGTCGCCAAATTTTAGATTACGGAGATGGTCGTATCTTAGGATCACGTAACGATAGTTTGAATGGAAATTCATTTGATGCCATTCGATCGACTATTACAGTACAAAAACATAGTTTAGATTTTTTTGGAGCCATCATTGGATCGGAAAATAATTCGAATAGTATGGTATCAAATAATTCTACTCGAGTGGGTGGAGTAGGAAATGCCTCTTATTATGGAGCCCATTACGGATTCAAACCTTGGGAATGGTTGGGCATCGAAGTTTATAACTTCACTCTTTATAAACAAAAACTAAAAGCCACCAATACTACAGCCAACTATGGATCTGATATTTATTACCGAGGCCCAGACCAATTGAATACTTCTGGTTTTCGCCTCACCAATCGCACCAAAGGAAATATGATTACAAGTGAAACTGGAATTGACTGGATGGTAGAAGCAGCTTGGCAAACAGGATTTACCGGCGAACGATCTTCTCCTACTTGGATCAACCAAACAGGGGCATTAACCACCGATAAAAAAACAGGAGAACCACCTCCTCATTCTTCCCCTGTCCAATACAAAGCAAATATTGTTGCGGTACAACTTGGATATACACCGGTAAAAGAATTTCGGATTGGAATCCAATATGTCCAAGCTTCGGGAGATCCCAATCGAAATGATGGGAGTGTGGCAACTTACAATCCACTTTTTGCTACCAGAAGGATGGCGGGCGGAGGATTACCTTTTGCGGGAAATGGAAATTCAGGATTGGTTTTTTGGCAGAATATCAAAGATTATTCCATCCATATCAAATATGAATCATCAAAATGGGGAACTTTTATTATAAACCCTCACTGGTATTATAAAGTAAAACTCCAAGATGGATATTACGATAACAACAACTATGTGGCGGGTAGTAAAGCCACGGGAGAAACTGCATCCACAGAAGATTATTTTAATACGGAGGCCTACAATCCCAATAGACCAAAACTAGGAAGACATGTTGCAACAGAAATCAATTTCATTTATATTGTCACTCCCTTTGAAAATGTTTCTTTTTGGTTTGGTGCCAGTTCCCTGTATGCGGGTGATGCCATTCGCAATCAAAAAAACAATCCTTACGAAACAGATCCTTACCATAGATATGATTTCAAACCAAACTCGAGTTATTTTACATTGCAAAGTGTATTTGCTATTTAAAATAATTTAAGATTTCTTTAAACCGGAGAACATTTCTCCGGTTTATCTTGTTTGTCTTTTTTAATTTATTGCCGAATCAAACCAGAAACTGGTTTTCCGACTAATTTATCGGTTCGCGAAGCCTACCCAATCCATCCAAAATCAAATTTAAACCAAACTCAAAGTCATGTAATCCGTTGTATTTTCCAGAAACTACTTCTTTGGTTAAATTGGTTAGATGCAAAAAGGGACTAACCTCCAATGCAGGCAAAAAACCTTCTGCTTTTTTTGCATAATTTTCTGGTTCAATAGGGAAATTCAGTTCTTGTAACACATAACCATAAACATGACTATCAATTGTATTGATGATGTGATCAGCCGCTTGTAAACTAAATCCAGCCGAATGTAAACACCCCAGTGATCTATCGAAATAGGCCAACATAGCTTCACCAACATTCATTCGAGAAACAACAAGTAAAGTCACCCAAGGATGTAAAATCAAAATCTCACGGGCAGACTTGGCCCTTTTTTTCATTTCCGACTTCCAATCACCACCTATCTTCGGTAAGTTGATCTTTGAAATCACAAAATCAACCATGTTGTCGAGGAGTTCATCTTTATTTTTTACATGGTTGTACAAAGACATTGCTTCCACACTCAAACTCAATGCTAAGTTTCTCATGGACAATTCTTCGATTCCAAACTCATCGGCAAGTCCAATCGCCGCTTCCAAAACAACTTCTTTCGAGAGGGTTTTTCTTTTTTTTCCTTTCTTAAAAAGTTTCGTTATACTCGTCTTTTGTTTCTTCTTTTTATGCACTACCCCCTCCTTTACACATTTTCTATCATAAATTCGATGAATTTTCTAATGTTTTCTGTAATAAAGGAATGAAATAAATTTCCTTGACAGACTTACAGTGTAAGTTTAATTAGTGAATCAGGAGTTAAACCTTTGAAAGTCATCACTTGTAGAAAATACGGAGCCCCCGAAGAACTCCAATTGGAAGAATGGGAAATCCCTTCCCCAAAAGAGAATGAAATTAGAATCAAAAATTATAAAACTTCAGTGAATTCGGGAGACTGGCGCATCCGAAAACCAGACCCTGAACTGGCCCGTTTGTATTTTGGACTTACCAAACTAAAACAACCTGTCCTCGGAACTTCAGTTTCCGGAATAGTGGATGCAGTTGGAAAAAATGTAACAAAATTTAAAGTGGGTGATCGAATATTTGGTTCAACGGGAATGAAAATGGGAGCCTATGCCGAATTTGTTTGTATTCCAGAATCCGCTGTGATCACAATCCTTCCCAAAGAAATTTCCTTTTCCGAAGGAGCTGCCTTACCTTTCGGAAGTTTGACTGCTCTCGACTTCATTCAAAAATGTAAAATTAAAGAAAACCAAACTATAATCATTTATGGTGCATCCAGTTCTGTGGGAACTTCCGCCATCCAATTGGCAAACTATTTTGGAGCAAAGGTAACAGCCGTTTGCAGCAAAGGTAATTTTAAATTGGTAGAATCACTTGGAGCCAAATCTGTAATGGACTACGAAGAGTTCCATTCGGAATCTCATCAAAAAACTTATGACATTGTTTTTGAATGTGTTGGTAAGTCTACAATCAAATCCAATTTAAAAGTTCTGTCCAAAGGTGGAGTTTTGGCATTAGTAGCAGCCTTGTTTAAAGAAATGTTCCAAGGTGGTTTGTTATCTCTTACAAAAGGAATTAAAGTTAAGTTTGGACCAATCGCAGAAACCTTAGAAAATTTGGAACTACTTACGAAATTAACCCAAGAAGGAAAATTGAGAGTCGTCATCGATAGGTCTTATCCATTGGAAAAAATGGCGGAGGCTCATCAGTACGTAGAGGCTGGTCATAAAAAAGGAAATGTAGTGATTGATATCTTAGACTAACTATAAATAAGTGATTTTTCAAATTTATATCTACCACAATCAATTGTGGTAGATATCCCAGTTTGTAATTTTTGTTTAATTTGTTTTAGTAGAAGTTTTGTGATTTTGTTTGATTGTTTCTAAAAAAGTTAGATCTTTATAAGAATGGTCTGCATGACAAACCTTTACGTTGGCTGCCGTGGAACAGGAAGAAGTTCCAGAGATTTTACAGCCCTTGGCTTCACATACTTTCCTATCTTTTCCTCGGCATTGTTCGCAACCATTGGAACTTCCACTCCCACAGAGAAAACAATCTTCGGCAACTAAGGATGTTGTTCCTAGTACCATCATCAGGGCAAAACTAATCGTGACCAATGTTCTCATATATTCTCCTTACTTTCTGTGTTATCACAAAAAGAGAAGTGAATTCTACTGATATGCAATAAATTGACAAACAAAATTTTTAATTTGGGATCGGAGGTAGGACATAAAACAAAATTGCAAAAAAATGACAAAGACTTCCAGATAAAACAAATAAATGCCAGATTGCATGGTTAAAAGGTAAACTATCCCATAAATAAAAAATCACACCAACGGTATAACTGAGACCACCGGCAACTAACCAAGATATGCCTCTCATACCAATGGCGGCTCGAATGTCTTTGACAACAAAAATGGCAAGCCAACCCATAAGGATATAAACCACAACCCGGGCCCCACTATATTTTCCAGGAAACAGAAGTAATAACAAAACTCCAATGAAAGCAAGGGCCCAAATGATTAGAAAAAGTGTCCATCCCCATTCGGAATGTTCACGCAAACTAACAAGCGTAAATGGAGTATAAGTTCCCGCAATGAGTAAATAAATAGAGGCATGATCAATTACTTTAAAGATACGTTTTGTGGCCGTATGATAAATACCATGGTATAAGGTGGATGCAAGATACAAAATGATCAGGGTGGCTCCGTAAATGGCGGAACTGACTACATGCCATACATTCCCATAAAGGACTGCCATGGTTAAAAGGAGAGACAAACCTGCGATACTTAGGCCCCCGCCAATTCCATGTGTGACAGCATTGGCAATTTCATGACCAATCGAATATTCGTGAATGGTATCGATCAGTTCGGTGATAGAATGATTTGGTTTGGAGTCAGAAGAAAGAACAGACTCATGAACACTAAGTTGCTGAGTTTTCTTTTGTTTGGAGACTGTACTTCTTTTCTTTGATTTTTTTTTGGCTATTGTTGATTTTTTTCGCGGCTGCGACTTAGACTTTTTCGCTTTCATAAAATGATACTCTATAAGAAAAGAACAATCCGTCCACAACGTCAACCGAAAGAAATCTTAAGATTGACGTTAATCACTGAGAGAACCATTTTTAAAGAATCTACTCATCCTCTTCTGTTCTTATTTGAGGTTTAAATATGCAAACCAGGTCCAATCTCTCTCCTTGGTGGCAACAACCACTGAATGATACCTTAAATTCATTAGGTGTTGGAACCTATGGTCTAAATGGAGAGCAAGTAACCTCAAAACTCAAACAATTCGGTAAGAATGTTTTTTTAGACCGCAAAACAAAACCAATATGGCAAAAACTATTAGTCCGATTTAGAAATCCTCTAATATTACTCCTATTATTTGCCAGTGCTGTTTCTGCATTTATGGGAGAATTTTCAAACTTCATCATC
Source organism: Leptospira kanakyensis (assembly GCF_004769235.1). Taxonomy (NCBI): domain Bacteria; kingdom Pseudomonadati; phylum Spirochaetota; class Leptospiria; order Leptospirales; family Leptospiraceae; genus Leptospira; species Leptospira kanakyensis. The sequence goes on from NZ_RQFG01000012.1 coordinate 248,377, forward strand.
ATTACCGTTTTAGTTTTTATTAGTATTATTCTAGATTTTATCCAAGAACACAAAGCGGGGAAAGCGGCAGAAAGTTTACGCCATTCCGTTTCTGTTCATGCAACGGTAGTTCGAGAAGGAATCGCAACGAATATTCCTGTTTCACAAATTGTTCCAGGAGACCTTGTATTACTTTCTGCAGGTGATTTAGTTCCTGCCGACGGACGTGTGTTAGAAGCTAAGGATTTTTTTGTCAAACAAGCATTACTAACCGGCGAAACTTATCCTGTCGAAAAACATTCAGGAGAACTGGGATCAGTATCCAATGATATTACGGATGCATCAAACGCAGTTTTTATGGGAACCTCTGTGATTAGCGGAAGCGCCAAAGTTCTAATTGTGAATACAGGTTTGGATACTGCGATGGGAGCCATTGCAGAAAACCTAACCGTTTCACCTCCACCAAATTCCTTCGAACTCGGTACGGAAAAGTTTGGAATTCTCATCATGAGGATGACCATTCTTCTTGTACTTTTTGTTTTATTGGTAAATGCAATTTTACATAAACCTTGGCTTGATTCTTTTTTATTTGCAGTAGCTTTAGCAGTTGGTTTGACACCAGAGTTACTACCTATGGTTACTTCGATCACACTCTCACGCGGTGCAATTATGATGGCAAAAAAGAAAGTGATCGTAAAACAACTTTCCTCCATTCAAAATCTTGGATCAATGGATACACTTTGTACGGATAAAACTGGAACCCTTACAGAATCAAAAATTAAACTAGAGAAACATGTAAACATTAATGGCGAATCAGATACACGTGTTTTAGAGTTGGCTTACCTAAACAGTTATTTTGAAACTGGATTAAAAAGTCCCTTAGATGAAGCCATTTTAGAACATAGAGAGATTCAAACAGAACGTTGGACAAAAATAGATGAAGTACCCTTTGACTTCGAACGCCGAAGAGTATCGGTTCTATTGGATCCTAAGGATCAAAAAAACCGAATGTTGGTTGTGAAAGGTGCCCCTGAAGAAATCATCCAACTCTGCACACATTATGAAACAGAAAAAGAAACTATTGAACCGATAAACTCGATTGTTTTAGAAAAAATTCGTTCCGTTTACTCTTCCTTAGAAAAAGAAGGATTCAGAGTTTTAGGAATCGCCTGGAGAGAAGAAACAAAAGAACACATACATGCAGTTGTCAGTGATGAAACGGAACTAACACTTTCTGGATTTGCCGCTTTTTTAGACCCACCGAAAGCAAGTGCTAAGATAGCCTTATCTGAATTAAATGAGATTGGAGTTTCCGTAAAGGTAATTACCGGTGATAGCGAACTTGTTACTTTACATGTATGTTCTGAATTAAAAATGCAGGTACAAGGAATCCTCACAGGTAAAGAACTGGATCAAATGGATGATTCGGCACTGAAGTATCATATAGAAACAACCAATCTATTTTGCCGGATGAATCCATCACAAAAAAACAGAATCATTCTAGCATTAAAAGAAAAAGGCCATGTGGTTGGGTATTTGGGTGATGGTGTCAATGATGCACCTTCTCTACACTCTGCTGATGTGGGATTGTCTGTAGATTCTGCAGTCGATGTAGCTAAAGAGGCCGCGGATATGATTTTATTAGATCACGATTTACATGTATTGTATGAAGGAGTGATGGAAGGTAGACGAACCTTTGGGAATATTATGAAATACATCATGATGGGAACAAGCTCCAATTTTGGAAATATGTTCAGTATGGCAGGGGCCGCTTTATTTTTGCCTTTTCTTCCCATGTTACCAACCCAAATCCTTCTCAACAATCTATTGTATGATATTTCGGAAATACCGATTCCCTTAGATGAAGTAGATAAAGAAGAACTAAAATTGCCTAGAATCATGGACATTGGTTTCATACGAAATTTCATGTTAACGATAGGACCAATCAGTTCAGCTTTTGATTTTTTGACCTTCTATGTAATGTTAACACTTTTACATGCAAACGAAGCTTTATTCCAAACGGGTTGGTTTGTAGAATCCCTTTGTACACAAGTTCTTGTAATCTTTATTATCAGAACACGAGGTAATCCAATCAAAAGTAGACCAAACCGAATTCTTGCAATTGTATCATTCAGTATCGCTGCCATTGGTGCCTTGTTACCATTCACAGCAATCGGATCTTATTTTGGACTGGTTCCCCCGCCAATGGAGTTTTATGCCATCTTAGCTTCAATGGTTGTGATTTATTTGATTGTGGTGGAATCGGTGAAACGAATGTTTTATCACTTTCAATATAGAAAATAAAATCCAAACGCCAGGGATCGTAGTGGAAATCCTTTACACGAATGTGTAAAGATTGGAGCGGAGAGCCCGGTCGGAATACAATCGAATGATTGTATTGAATCCAATCCGAGGCGCCCACACACAAACGGATGTTATTCTGAAGGTTTAGACTTTTTTTCGTCTTTTTTCTTTTTGGCTTCTTTCACTTTTTCTTTCATAACCTCTTTTTTCTCATCCCGTTTTTCTTTCCTGGCTGATTTCATCTCTTCTAAAGTCACAGACCCATCAGCGTCTTTATCAAGTTCGGTAAAAAATCCCTCATGAAATTTTTGCCATTCTTCTTTGGAAATTTTGTTATCACCATTTGTGTCCATTTTTTTGAAATGATCTCCTGGCATTCCATTTTTTCCGTGACCTTCATGGTCGTGGGCAACAAGGGAAACGAAGGAAAGAAAGGTTACACCTGTCAATATGGTTATAATTTTTTTCATAGAAAAACCTCCGCTGTAGTTTTTGGCAGATTTTTATCCGAGTCAACACCTTAGTTAGAAATTTATTGATTTCATATTTTTTATATTGATTCTAGTTTCTGACTTCCGAAACGATTTTTGTTCGTTTATCATTTTGGATCGGGAATATGGTTTCTTAATGGAACAGGAATCAAAAAAAAAGGCCAGAGTCCAACAAAGACCCTGACCATTTTCCTCTTACATTTTGCCTACTGTAACATAGTAGGCGAACGACAATCTAATACTCTTTATCCGAAATTTTGAATTCGATACAAAGAAGATTGTGCAATGGCTGCACTATCGATCACAAATGCTCGACTATCTTTTTCCCATGAAAGTTTAGTTTTTGGGTCTGTGATTTTGGGAATTGATTTTTCGTATAACAAACTGCAGAGGTAACGAGCCATTTGGATCATTAGGTTTTCTGCAACTGTTTCTTTTCGAACATCTTCTTCAATGTCTCGCATCACTCGAATGGATTCTTCCAAAACTCTCTCTTGTTCCAACAAAAAGGAGGATGGTGAAGGAATCTCTGCTTTTAACGAATTAAGATACTTTCTGAAATTTCCATCTCCCGCCATACCTGCAAGGATGGCCCCTGTCGCAATTCGAACGTGGATTTGGCTTGTTCCTTCATAGATTGTATTGATACGAGAATCACGGAACATACGAGAGATATCATAATCTTCAGTATATCCGGCCCCACCAAATACCTGTACGGCGAGATTTGTACATTTATGTCCTTCTTCGGAACTATAATACTTGGCAATTGGAGTGAGAGTGGATGCAAGAGTTGACCAATACTTTACTTTTGTGTCTTTTCTAATCTCCCGATCATCCTTTCCTGATTTTTCCATTCGAATTTGGTGGTGTTGGTACATATCAATCACACGAGCTGTTTCCAAAGTAAGAAGTCGCATTGCATTGGTTTCTCGTTTGATTTTATGGATCATTTCTGCTACCGCAGGAATCTCACCAATGGCTTTTCCAAATTGTTTTCTTTCACCTGCATACTTTACACATTCATAATACGCAGCAGCTCCCCCACCACATCCACCGGAGGCACTGACTAAACGCATAAAGTTAGTCATACCCGCCGTATAACGAGTGAGACCAAGACCTTCTTCACCTAAAATTTCGCCATATGTGTTTTCATAAACAATCTCACATGTGGGAGAAGCATGGATCCCCATTTTTTTCTCGATACCCGCAACAAAAACATCTTCACTTTTTACAATGAATACAGAAAGTCCTCTGGCTCCACCCTCAGATTTTCCAGTGCGTGCTAAAGTGAGAAGGAGCGCAGGATGATCACCCAAACCACAACCTTGTGATATAAATCGTTTAGTTCCCGTTAAGCGGTAACTCCCATCTTCTTGTTTGACTGCATAAGTTCTTACATTATTAAGATCTGAACCATAATCAGGTTCTGTGAGAGACATAGCAAACAAACACTCACCATTGGCAGCCTTGGTAGCATAGGTTTCCACTTGTTCGGGAGTTCCAAACCGGTCTACAATTTGAGCTAAGTTGAGTAAGGTGGTTGTCATACAAAATGCAACATCGGCCCTTGCCATAAGCATGGCATACAGTGCACCAACAGTTGCCGGGAAAGCAAGACCACCCGCTTCTCTGGAAAGGGAATACGCCATAAGGCCGGTGTTCCGAAATTTTTCGTAGATCTCTACTGTTTCTTTGGGAAAAATCACCTTTCCATTGGAATACTTCAATTCATTTCGATCCATAGTTTGGGATTTTTGCGAGACATCGTTTCCAAAAAAATCACCCATTGCATCCAAACTCGAAGTGTATAATTCGATAGCTTCTTCTTTAGTGGAAGGAGCCATTTCGTAACGAGGGTTATTTGTTTTTACAAATATTTGGTGGTCGAAAAAACCTTCCCCTTCGGTTTCCTTAATGATGGAATCCCAATCAAGAAGTTGGTTAAAAATTGTTTGTAAATCTTCGTCTTCTGAAAAATAGTTATTTGCGATCATATTTATCTCCTAATGAATGCTATGTGCTGCTTCTAAACCTTCTAAAAATGCTCTTTTGGCATCAATGTTCCTTGGATCCTTTGCCCCACCAATCACGATGGTTTGTTTGTTTGGGTATTTGGCTTGGAATTCTTCTAGAACGGAATTTTCTTTTTCCTGACCAACACACAAAACTAGAGAATCACAAGGATACAAAAATTCTTCTCCGTTTTTTAGTTCTACTTTTAATCCCTCTTTTGTCACTTCTTTGTATGTGAGTCCATGATAGAACTCAACTCCCACAGACTCTAACTCTTGTTTGAGTGCCCAAAACGTTGTCGGCCCAAGACCAGCTCCATGTTTTCCATTCCTACGAAACACGGCAACATCTCGGTGTGCTTTTTCTTTTTGAACCACAGCATTGGTAAAGGAACTGATATTGTATTTTTTATCATAGGAGTTTAAAGTAGGATCGTCTTCTTCCGTCAATCTATGTGCTACGTCCACACCAATCCCTCCTCCCCCAATCACTGCCACACGTTTTCCTGGTTTGAATTTTCCTGTGAGATAATCAGTATAATTTCCAGACGGAAGATTTTCTAGTCCTTTTAGAGAAAACTCACGTGGTTTCACACCACTTGCAAAAATGGTAACATCCGGATTTTCTGTTTCTAACAATGTTAAGGTTGCATCTGTGTTCAAACGAATGTTTACACCGAGGGCAGGAAGTTCATTGGAAAAATAACGAATGGTTTCTTTAAACTCTGATTTACCTGGAATGTTGGAAGCCAATTGGAATTGACCACCAAGTACATTTGCTTTTTCTACAAGAGTGACTTTGTGTCCGAGACTCGCACTCGCACGTGCCGCTTCAAGCCCCGCAGGTCCCGTTCCAATCACGAGGACTTTTTTTGGATCCTTTGTTTTTGGTTTTGTAAATTCCAATTCATGTACCGCTTCTGGATTCACAATACAAGAAACAAATTTTTCTTGGAAGGCATGATCAAGACAGGCTTGGTTACAGGCCACACAAGTGTTGATTCGGTTTGACATTCCCTCTTGGAATTTTTTAACAATGGATGCATCTGCAAGGAATGGCCTTGCCATCGAAATGATATCGGCTTTATTTTCATCAAAAACCTTTTGCATCGTGATGGGATCATTCACTCGGTTTGAAGCAATGATAGGAACTCCCGGTGTGTTCTCTTTGATACGACTGGCAATGGGGATCCAAGCCCCTCTGGGAACTAATTGGCTAATAGTGGGGATTCTTGATTCATGCCAACCAATTCCAATATTTAAAGCAGATACTTTTTCATATCGCAAAACCTGCGCTAGTCGAATGACTTCTTCAAAACTTGGATTTCCTGGGATCAGATCAATCCCCGACATACGAAAGATCACAGGGAAACCTTCGGGGAGTTGTTTTTTAACTGCTCGCAGAACCTCAATGGATAAATTCATCCTCCGTTCTGCATCCCCACCAAAATAATCATCTCTATGATTTGTCACAGGAGAGAAAAACTGATTGAGAAGATAACCTTCACTCCCCATAATTTCTACAGCCCCAAACCCAGATTCTTTGGCGAGTTTTGCCGCTACTCCGAAGTCTTCGATGGTTTTCCAACATTCATCTTCTGTAAGGGCTTTTGGCACATAACGATTGATTGGTGCACGGATTGCCGAAGGAGCCACACAATTTCTATCAGCAGCATATCGCCCTGCGTGAAAAAGCTGCGCACACATGGTTCCTTTTCCTAGGAGCAGTTCGTTCATTCGTTTTAACTCTTTGGCATGTTCTGGATTTTGGATGTTAAAAAATGTCCGAGAACCTTTTCCCTCTTCATTCACACTAATCCCACCAGTAACAATGAGAGAAACTCCACCTTCGAACCGTTTGCCATAAAAAGCCGCCATCCTTTCGGCAGTTCCGGTTTCTCCTTCCACACCGAGGTGCATGGATCCCATAATAAAACGATTGGGGAGAGTTAAGTTTCCAATGGAAATAGGTGAAAATGCTGTATTCATACTCGTAAAAATCCTTAGATCTGAATAATTTACCATTGGTAATATAATTAAGAATCACGACAAGCCGTAAATTTACCACCGGTAATTAACACTAGTCACTAAAAGAGTCTGCGATAGAATTGGGGAAATGGCGGTTTCGAAAAAAAAACTTACTCCCAAAAAACTAAAAACGGCGGGCCGCCCTTCCAAAGAAAATGGTGTCAATGTCCGCGAGGCTCTCATCCAAGCAGGGGTAGAACTACTCGAAAATACTTCTCTAGAAGATATTTCCCTTCGCAAAGTAGCGGCAAAAGCTGGGGTGAGTCATGTCGCCAGTTACCATCACTTTGAAAATAAAAATGCTCTCTTTTCCGCAATTGCGGAAATTGGATTCCAAAAGTATTTTGAAACTTACCAAAAAGAATTAGAAAAAACAGACCAAGACTTCAAAGGAAGATACCGTGCTCTTGGATGGACTTATTTTCAATTCATCATGGCCAACAGGCAGTTCGCAAGGATTATGTTTGGTGGGATGGGTGTGGATCTTAAAAACCATCCAACACTTTCTGGTGTATCAAGAAGAACCTATCGTCAGTTACATGAAATCATTCGAATGGGCCAAAGGCTCGGGTTTTTGGAACAGGGAAAAACAAGAGAAAAAACTTTAGCTTCTTGGGCGATGATCCACGGGATTGCCATGTTGTTTTTAGAAGGTAGGTTGCAGATGAAAAACGATCCAAAAGAGATGGAAAATTTCATCCAAACGGTCACAGAGTACGCATATATCGGAATGAAATAAATTCGCCTAGATTCCAAGAAAACTTTGGAAATTTATTGCCTAATAACCAATCACAGATATCATACTGACTCATCTGTGATGCGAAAATATATAAAACCTTTCCAAATGAACCTAATCTTAGTTTTTGTTCTTATATTTGTTCAATTCCATTGTTTGTTGAATCCGATTGTTCGGGAAATTTTAGATTTAGATCCCTCCAAAAAGAAGAACAACCTTCTCCAGTTAAGTATCCTTCTTGGTTTGTATGGGGGCCCTTCCGCCACCATCACTCCGTCTGTTGGTTTTGTCATTCTCGCTGATACAAAAATCCGTGTGGTCTTCAATCGGAGTATGAATCCCACTTCTCTCACTGCCATTCTAGGAATTCCTCTCAACCAAACTTGGTCAGATACCTTCGTGGCCAATGATACTGTTGTTCTTTCTGGTTCCCTCCCTGTAGGAAAAAACAGTTTCCAGTTGGATGGGAGTGACTCGAATGGATTTCGTTTAGCAACCGTTACAGGAACTTATACGATCCTTGCTGCCAATACAAATTTATACTATGTTAGCCCCTCTGGCAATAATGGTAATCCAGGAACCACACCAGGAAGTGCCAAACTAACAATTCCTTCTGCCATCACAGGAGCAACCGCTCCCGCAGCCATTTTGGTCTCCGAAGGTAACTATCTTGTGGACAGTGGTCTCGGAACTCAAGTGAACTTGGTAAATAATGTTTCGTTATACGGTGGGTTTAGTTCTGATTTTTTAAATCGGATTTCAAATTTATACATAACAAAAATTGAGGATACAACAGTATCTGTGGTTCCCGATTCTCTCACAATCAGTGCAGGCGGCACAATCACATCCTCTACCATTTTGGATGGATTTACGATACGAGGATCATCGAATCCAAATGCCACCGCAGGAACCTCCATGGCGATCTATTGTTTTTCTGGTTCACCGACAATCACAAACAACCGTGTGGAAGCTGGCTCAAACATTAACGGAAATTCGGTGGGTATACTCTTAGAGTCATCTTCTGCAAATATAGCAAACAATACGATACATGGTGGAGTTTCGACTACCCAATCTACTTTTGGAATCTCCGTTGGACTTAGTTCCTCACCAACCATTACAAGTAATGTCATTAATGGAGGAAATGCTCTAGATTCTGCTCATGGAATCTATAACACTCCCCATGCGAACACTCCGACCATCATAAACAACACAGTTGAGGGAGGCACGGGAAGTATTTCTTATGGGCTCAATTCTAGTTATCCTTCTAATTCCATAGTCACGGGAAACAGTTTTGATGGAGGAACGGGTAACACTAGTATGGCAATCTATCATGGTTTTGGCGCCGGTGATGTAAATGCCTACCAGCAGAATACACTTTTTACCACTGGCGGAACCAATCGGTATTGTTTTTATGAAGGTGGGGGAACCAATCCATTGAGTTTCAATGGAAACAGACTGTTTAATTGCCCCACAGCCCTATATTTTGATAACGCATCTACCTTCATTAACGATATTGGAACCATCAATGGAGGCACTGCTGGTGGTGCAAGTTTTACTGGTAACTACCAATAATAACACATTTCTATTTTGGTTTGCAGACTTCCGGGAGATAATTTTTTAAATACGAGATCGTAGCCTTTTTTGCTTCTCCCACCATCCAAGGTGTAAAGTCACCATAGGTTCGGTAAGAAAGTTTCAAAAGAGAATCTGCAATGGAAAATGCAACCGCAAAGATTGGATCTGTGTTTTCAAAGGTAGGTAGTTCGAACCGGTCCATCAGTCCCAGTTTGGCAAGGTTTGCTAGTTTTGCGTCTAACTCTTGGCCCACTTGGCGCATCTCAGGGTTACTCATTCGGTATCCATAAATCAAACGAGGAAAAGCAATTTCTTGATTTGTGACTTCCACGGCCACATCGATGGAACGTTCAATGTATTTTTCCCAAGAAGGAAAGGTTTCTCTTTTTAGTAATAAAGATTTTTCAATCAGGCTTTCGGAGTGTAACAATCGGATTCCATGGAAGATAGCTTCCACATTGGGAAAAAAATGATAAGCCGAAGGTCTAGGGATCTTTGCTTCTTTACAAATATCAGCAAAACTAATTTCTTCCGGAGATTTTTCCCTAAGGAATTCCAGAGCAATGGTTAACAAACGAGTGCGTCTACTCCTCCCTTGTTTGCTAGTGAACTTAAAGGGCCTAGAAGCGAGGTCAGGGGATAAGGATGCGTCGACCAATTTATCCATAGTACGAGCCTCTTAGGAAATGATCCCTAGTCAATCCCGTTGCAAAGAAAATACCTGACCTTTTTACAGGTCAGGCCAGTGATTGTTCAGATATTACTGCACGGTGAAATTATTTGTGACTCCTTGGTAAGCGCTGATGGCCCCTGTCCAACCACTTTTCCAATGGCCACGGTGGCGGATGCGGTAAGTTCCCGATGGGAAAGAACTCGTTTTCCAAGTGACGGTGACTTTGGAATAGGCAATCCCATCCCTTTGCCATTTGTAGGTAGTGGATGGATCATTGTCTCTTGCAACTACAGTCCAAGTGGATCCATTTTGTTTTTCTACATCCACAAAACTACTTCCGATGAGCATATTGTTTTTCGGATGAGCTCCCCAAAATACAGCGCTCACAGTAGCACCATTTGTATAGGAAGCAGCTGGTTGTGTGAAAACATTTCCAAAACTTTTAAAGAGAGGAATATCATCAAAGACAACACCCGTTTGAAATGTTGCTTGGTTGTTTGTTAGATCAGCAGGTGTAGGCCCAGCAGGGGAAACACTTCCATTTCGCAAAGCGCTTGCTAACTTACCAAATTCTTGTTCATAACCGAGAAGTGTGTTTGGTCCAAATTGAGTGGAAGCACCTTCATATTGTTGGGAAGAGTATTCTTCTCTGGTTGTCAGATAAGAAGTATACGAGTTAGAAAGACCGGCAATTACGGTGTATTCATTGGCCAAAACATTTTTCACAAGAGAACGAAGTCTTCGTCCAGCCATCGTTGATACTTCCGCAGGAATGGCAAGAATCGCTAAGTTACCAATTTTAATGATCTGCATAGGGATGACAGGAGGTGTCCAAGGATTCCCATCAAAACTAGCAACCCCTGTAGGAATGAGGACAGGTTTTTCGGCATGGCAAAGTTTGTAAGCTTCACTTGTAGAAGCTGGCCAAAGAACACCGAGTGCTCCTCCCAGAAAACTAGACTTAAACGCATCTGCAGAATTGGTATTCCAATCCAATGAATCAACGGTAGTCCCTTCATCAAAAAAATCAAGAGAGACAGCATTGTCTTCCACACTTCCCGCAGAAAAAGATGCCCCCATCCCTGCTTGGCAAGTTGTGGTTCCTACACTGCTCACATAAAGATTCGAAAAGTTAACAAACGTATGACGAAAGTCAACAGAACCTGAAAGTTGAGTTGTGGCAGAAGAATAAAGAGATTGGGCGCGGTTTAATTGTTTTTCTGCAATGATGTTTTGTCTCGCATAATCATTCACGCCATCCGCTGGGCCCCAAAGATTAGGCGTTACATCTCCTGAATTTGTTTGTGCAAATGCAGCCACAAAGGTTTGGTTTGCTGAATAATTAGTTCCTTTTGTTTTTTCAAAAAGATAAGAAGCGAGACCTTTGTTATCTCCACCGATGAGTTTGTTTGTAGGCCCAACGTTTGTTGGATGCACTGCAAACCAATTGAGCATACCTAACTCACGACCATCCGCCGCAACTAATTTTAAAAGAGTCATCGTTTGGTCTACGTTAGAAGAATAAAAATTCCTTTCTGCAACCGGGTTTTTATCATAAGCAGCCACAGAACGGTTTTTACTCGCATCTGTTAAATTTCCTTGGTTGATATAAACATTACCTGGAACTAAATTTTGATGGGCGAGTTTGATGGAACGATAAATTCCATCGACAATGACATCAAAGTTTTCTTTGATAAATCCAGAGGTAGTGGCGTTATATAAAAAATAATGAGAATACCCACCAGGCCCACTATGTGTATGTGTCGCGGAAAGAAGAACGTTCGCCTGATTGTAATAAGGTGACAGTTCTGCATCTAAGGCAATTTTTTTACTCACCGCTTGTTTGATGGATTGGAAAATCATCCCTAAGTCACCACTGACAAAAACCACTCGTTTGGATGCATCGCCAATGATATAGGCCCTTGACCAAAGGCGCATATAAATCCCTTCTGTTTTTTGCGCAGTTTCCGCAAAACCCATCATCCCTACTTCGGCAGCAGGACCCGTGATATCATAAATCCCTGCACCCACAAGATACGGCGACGAACCAAGAGAAGGCGCTACAGCCCGGCTCACACCGGAAGAACTGAATGCGGAACTAGAACTATCAGTAGCACTAGAATCCACCAAACCGAGGATTGGCGAAGGGGAAGATTTTTCGTCAGAACAAGTCAAAACGAAAAAACAACATACAATGGTAAAACCCAAGCGCACTCGGGATTCTCTTTTGGAATTCATATACTTTCTCCGAATCTAAATTTCTCAATCAAACGGTTTTTCGCATCCTCATGCACTGAGGGAACTAGATCAATTTCGGGATATTAGTCTAAACGATGTTAAAAATATGGCAAGTAAATTAATCGACAAATGTCGGTTTTTTGCAGACCAGTGTTCAGAATTTGGCTACAAAAGAGTGGAGATCTCCGCATAAATCTGACAATTAAAGCAGGAAATGGAGTTTATTTTCCTGAAATGGGAAAAAAGTAAGTCACTTTCTTTTTCCAGCGACTGTCCTTTTTCAGTGATGGGATTTCTAAATTCCATATCTATGGTAATTTAGTGTCATTTTTTAATCGACAACTGTCGACTAGTATGTAGCAAGTGACCGTATCTCCCAATCTCCAAAGGAAAGGGGGTGAGGTACTATGAAAATAAAATCGAAATCTCTATCCATTTGGTTGGCCCCTGCCATTCTATTCCTGACAGCGAGCTTTTGTGCTCCGACTAAAGAATCGTCGTCTACTTTCCTTCCCTTGCTATTGCCTAGTGATGGTTTGTCTTCGCAAACAAATAGAAATGGTACTTTTGCAGAAGTAAAGGCGCTTACTCTTGCCAACCCACTCCATCTTTTAGATTACAGCACTTCTTCAGGTGACAGAGAGATTTTTATTTCTGAAAAAACAAACAATGGGTTCACAGACCAAATCTTTGTGGATGGGTTTGGGCGTGAAGTGAGTTTTCGAGGATTCAATATCTCAGGAAATGTAAAACTGGCGCAACATGGATTCAAACCTTTTGCAAATGCATCCGATGCAGAAATTGCTTTTAGTCGGCTTGGCAAAACTACAGGATCAAATATCATTCGTTATACGATTGCTTGGGAAGGAGTCCATCCCGCGGTTGATACCATCGATTATAATTACTTAGATGCCATCATTGCACAAATGAAAAAAGCGACCGCCAAACGAATGTACATCCTTTTGGATTACCATGAAGATTTATTTTCACGCCATCTCTTTAATAAAAATTCTTGGCATACAGGTAATGGAGCCCCGGCTTGGATCACTAAAGGTGGAAGTTATCCTAAAGAATATTGTGGTATCATTTGTGCCAGTTGGAGCCAGAACAATTTAACTAACGAAGCGGTTCGGAGAGCCTTTCGTAATTTTTGGAACAACGCACCCTTATCTACAAGTCTTGGCTCAAGGAATATGCAAACTGAATTCCTTTGGCAAATTGGAAAAAGTTCTGCTTATATTAAAGAGAAACTGACTGCGGAAGAATTTTCTTATATTCTTGGCCTTGATCCATTTAACGAACCTGTAGATGGAGGTATGGAAGGGTTAACACCTGCACAATGGGATAACCAAAAACTTTGGCCTATGTATAAAAAAATCCGAACCATTCTAAACCAAAATGGTTGGGAAAACAAATGGGTGTTTGCAGAACCTCTTGTATTTTGGAATACAAACATTGGTTCGGCGATTGCACCTGCTACAGGAGGAGGCCATTTGTTATCCCCACCTGGCCCTGGTTTTGTTTTTAATTCTCATTTTTATGATGCCGGTCGTATGGGAACCGATCTCACAGGAATCGACAATGCTACCTATTTTAAATATTTAGATGAAATCAGAAAGGAATCTCGATACTTAAAAATCCCTGTTTTCCTTAGTGAATTTGGAATGTGGTTAAAAGGAACAGGTGCAAAAGACACACCTCGAATGATCAATGCCGTTTACCAGGCCATGGAAGTTTCGGATGGAAACCAAACTTCCAAATCTAGGTTTGCCGATTTTTACAATCCGATCGTTTCAGGAACACAATGGCACTGGGATTATTATTATAACAACCATGCAGAGTATATGAATGGAAATCCTTCCAAACTCGTCACAACAAAGGATGCATGGAATGAAGAAGACTTCTCTGTGGTTGGAAATTATGGAACCAGTTTTAACCTAAACAACCATGTGATCGAACGTGGGTATTTACGAAAGAGCCAAGGCCGATTGATGAGTAGTCATTACAATGCGGTTGGATCGGATACATGGAATAAAGTTTTTTCTTGGGCAGCCATCAAACCAGGAAATACAGAATCCAAATACTTTGCTGACAAAAGATTCCAATTGGTCATTTGGAAGGGAAGGTTTTCCGATGCGCCCACAGAAGTGTATCTTCCTTCTCACTTCGATCTTACCAAGGCTATCGTGATTTCGGAAAAAAGAATCTATAACCAATCGATACCAACCACTCCGAGCCAAGAAACAAACGAAGCCATTGTCATTCCCGATCGAAATCGAGAGACTGGTTCTGGAAACATTTTGCATATCTGGGATGATTTGGATGTAGAGGAAAATCCAAATTCTTCTTACCATTATGTTTTGATTGTGGATGGGGAGGGTACATCCTATTCCGCACAGACCTTACAAGAGATCCAATCAAAACTCAACACTCGGATTCTATTAGAACAAAAAAGTCCCATTTATTTAACAGGAAAAATGACTTATAGTGGATATCCCACCGAACAATAATTAGAGAATATTTTGATGGAATGACGAATACCTCACTCAATCTCAAAGTTCTATTGCAATCTCACTAGGATTTATTTTTCCTAGTGAGACCTTTACACCAAGCAAGAGACCCACTTTGTCAAATTTCGGGAGGTTTTCTCGAAAACTATGGTTCCAAAGGAAATTCAGATGATAGGTTGGGAAATTTTCCAAATCCCTGATTTGGCTGTTTCTTTCACATACGTATTAAAGTCTTTTGGTTTTCTTCCAAGTGCCAATTCCAAATCCTTCACTACCGATTCGTTTCTTCCATCAAGGACTGTACGAAACAAATAATCGATTAGCCAAAGCGCATCTTCAGGAAGACCAAACCCCTTTAAGGTTGTTATATAATCATCTAATGGAAGTTCTTCGATTGGAATGGATTGGTTTGTTGTTTCCGCTATCTTTAAAATAACATCCTGAAAACTTAAAAGTTCAGGGCCTGTCAATTCATACACCTTGTTACGATGTTTGTCTGTCACAAGTGATTCGAAAGCAAGATCGGCAAGGTCATCCAAATCCACAAATGGTTCCTTAACGGTTAACTTAGGTAACAATATCCTTCCTTCTAAGATTTGGTCTAGGAACATTCCTTCGCTAAAATTTTGTAAAAACCAACTCGAACGAAGGATGGTCCACTCCAATCCAGAGTTTTGTACAATTTGTTCGCAAGTCTCTGCTTCAGGTTCTCCCCTACCCGATAACAAAACAAGTCGGTTCACTTGGTTTGTTTGACACACTCCCACCAATGTTTGGATCGCACTGAGGGAAGAAGGAACTGCCAAATCCGGTTGGAAGCTGATGTAAACTTGATCGACTCCCTGGATGACGGTTTCCCAAAGCTCTGGTTTTTCCCAGTCAAAGGCCGGTGTTTCTTTTCTTGATCCCAATCGGACAGGATAACCCGCAGTTTTTAATTTGGATAGAATTCTTGATCCTGTTTTTCCGCTGGATCCGATGATTAATGTTTTTGGTTTCATGGATTCAGAATACAGGAAAACAAAAAATAAAAATTGGACAAACCCGACAGGGTTTAAATTTTTTCTCGGAAACGGAAAGGTTTTTGTTTGGTAAAAGATTTGAATTGGCGAATGAAATGGGACTGGTCAGCATATCCACTAACGTACGCTATGTCCGTTAACTTAGATTTGATCTCACCATTTAATTCATTTAAACTAGATTGGAAACGAATGATGCTAGAGAATTGTTTCGGAGTGAGGCCTACATAGTTTCGAAACCTTCTTTGTAAGGTTCTTTCCGAAAGTCCCAATTTCTTAGATAACTTTCCAATTTCACAATTTCCTTTTTCTTCTAAAATCTCTTCTATACAAATATGCAAAATAGGATCTGGACGAAACTTACTACCCTTTTTCATAATAAAAGTCATTAAGGCATCCATTGCTAGAGAAGAAGAAAATTTCTCTCTCGATAACTCAAAGTTAGGTTCTTCTATCCAATCAGACTGCGGGATTGTAAAACAAGAATTGGTCAGCTCCACTACAGGAATTCCTAACGATTCTTCCACCACAGCGGGGAAAAGTTGTGCCATCACAAAGAAAAATGGACCTTCCATTTGGATTCGAATGGGTTCGATGGTTTGTCCATAAACAAATACCGGATCCATGACTTTGGATTCAGATCCCACATAAACCGTAACAGGATTTTCTGAATGGAAAAATACAAGTCCAGGAAACCCATCTGCATAAAAGGGAAGATTTTGTTTTTCATTTGTATCTGATTCAAAAACAAATACAGATTGTATGAGTGACTTTACTTCTAAACTTAAATCAGGTTTCCAAACTTTCATTTTATCTTTATACAAACTATCTTAAGTATCAACATATAACCATGTAGTTTTTAGTTTTTCCAAGTCAGAAGGTTACAACCACTTTTGATTTCCAAAGCACTTAGACTTTTCATTCCGGATTTTAGTTGGATTTTTTTAGAAATTTAAAATTCAATCTTTCATTCAAATATAACAGTTGTATTTAAATTTTTAAGCAAAACATGATTTTATTTTTTTACACATTTACACCGGAGAGGCGAAAAAGGGAATGTGTTCTTAATGGCACAACTCTCAATTCTCGATTTAGTATTCATCAACGAAGGAAATACACCCAAAGACGCCTTAACAAATTCGGTGCGAGTGGCACAGGCTGCGGAGAATTTGGGTTACCACCGCATTTGGGTAGCCGAACATCACAACTTTCCTTCGATTGCAAGTGCTGCCACCTCAGTGGTCATCGGTCATTTAGCCGGTCATACAAAATCCATACGAATCGGTGCAGGTGGGATCATGTTACCGAATCATTCCCCACTTGTCATTGCAGAACAATTCGGAACCTTAGAAAGTTTATATCCAGGTAGGATTGATTTAGGTTTAGGACGTGCCCCTGGGACAGACCAACTCACCTTACGTGCGTTAAGACGAGATGCCATGAGTTCACAAACATTCCCTGAAGATGTAAAGGAACTTCTTTCCTATTTCGAAGATGATGGCAACCAATTACAAGTTCGTGCCATTCCAGGAACAGGAACTCATGTACCAGTTTGGATTTTAGGATCCAGTTTGTTTGGAGCACAACTTGCGGCAATGTTTGGTCTTCCCTACGCTTTTGCTTCACATTTTGCACCTGATGCCCTAATGGAAGCTATAACAATCTACAGAAAACAATTTAGACCTTCCAAGTATTTAGACAAACCATATGTGATGGTGGGAGTGAATGTGATCGCAGCAGAAACAGACAAGGAAGCAAATTTTTTATTCACAAGTTCTCAACAGTCCTTTACTCGTATACTCAGAAATAGACGAGGAACTTTTCCACCGCCAATTGACGACATAGAATCTTATTGGAGTCCTGAAGAAAAACAAATCGCCTCACGAATGTTATCCTATTCTGTTGTAGGTTCACCTGAAACTGTGAAAACTGGAATCACGAAAGTTTTAGAGGAAACAAAGGCAGATGAACTAATGACCGTGACTTCGGTTTATGACACTGATGCCAAAATCAAATCTTTAGAACTACTAGCAAAACTGCAACTTGAGGTTCTTCGATGAAATACAAATCCAAATTCCTATTATTTTCACCCTTAGTTCTCTTGGTTTTTTTTAACGTATCTTGTTCTAGGGGTTGGTTACGAAGTAAAATCCAGGAACGATTCCAAAAGAAAATGGAAGAAAAACCAGCTCCCGTCGCCTCTTCCGACCTAACAACAAAAATTGAAACTCCAGGTGATTATACATTTACCTTTTTACAAAACAAAATCCCGCGATATTATAAAGTGCACGTTCCTAAAACTTATTCACCAAACAAAGAAACACCATTATTATTAGTTTTACACGGCGGTGGTGGGGATATGGAAATCCAATCGAACGAAGATTATTACCATCAAATTTCCAAATCGGAAGAAAATGGCCATATCACCATCTTTCCCAATGGATATAGCAAATACAAATCGGGAAAAATTGCTACATGGAATGCAGGTAATTGTTGTGCGGAGGCTCGTGATAAAAATATCGATGATGTGGGTTTCATCAAAGAAATTCTAAATCATGCCAATAAACAACTGCAAATCGACAAAACGAAAGTGTATGCGACTGGAATGTCTAATGGAGCCATGATGTCATATCGTCTTGCCTGTGAAATGGCAGATCGATTTGCAGCCATCACTACTGTTGCCGGAACAGATAACACAATTAGTTGTAATCCCACAAAACCCATTTCCGTTTTACACATCCACGCCAAAGATGATGACAAAGTTTTATTTCATGGAGGGGCCGGAAACAGTTTCAGAGATAGATCCCTTGTGACGGATTTTGTTTCCGTTCCAAAAACTATTTCCAAATGGGTGAATTTGAATCAATGTAACCCAACACCCAAAAGAGTTTTAGAAGAACCTGGTGTGACTTGTGATGAATATAGTGAATGTAAAGCTGGAGCGAAAGTAAAACTTTGTGTCACAGAATCGGGAGGCCATTCTTGGCCTGGTGGCAAAAAACCTTCCTTTTTCTTTGGATCTGCCACTCCCTCCAAGGCAATCAAAGCCAATGATGCCATGTGGGAGTTTTTTAAAACAGAATAACTAGGTTGGATTCATTAGTATGTCTCAATCTTAAGACATACTAATTGATAAAACACTTCCAAGTTCCAGAGATTTTTCCCTTACGTAATAGAATCACTTCTCCCATCTCCGCCATTACCTTTTCACTTTGAGTGGGTCGGAAAAAAACATAATCATCAGGTTGTAAACCGGTGGCCCGACTTCCATTTAAAATTCCCTGGTTCGTACTCGCACCATAAAGACCATTATCGAAAAGACCTTGTGGAGATTCTTTTTTTGCAAGATAAGCCCCACCATAAGTAAAATAAGTAACCTGCAAATTTGGATTCCAAAGCGGAAATATAAAAGAAATTGATTCTAAAAAAGGAATGGTAGTTCCCTCTAATCTTTTTAAGACAGGTGCGGCTATGAAAAAAGCCGGTTTGTGTTCCGTAAGTGTACTTACATCAAAATCAGTAGGCATCACAAGTGCCGATCCTACAGATACATCATTCACAACATGATTATTCTTTTGATAAAAACGATACGTTTTACTTCCACCCCCATTCAAAAGAAGTTCCTTATCAAATAAAACCGGGAAGGATTTTTTACCTGATGCAACGAATTCTTCGTATTTGGACAAAGATAATTGAATTTCCTTTGTGATCGCATCATTCTTATCACCTAACAAAATAGGAACAGATGCCACATGTGGTTCATATCCCATAAACCCATCAAATTCCAAGTTATTTGGATTTTTTTGGATCAGGGAAAAAGTTTTGTTTGTTTCATCAGAATTTTGGAAACCTCCACGGTGAAGGCCCACATCAATCTCGAGTACAATATGTAACTTAATATTCTTAGATTTCCCAAATTCTAAATATTGATTTAATCTTGTTTCTGTATCCACCAACCAATGAATTTTTTGGAACTTATCTACTTTTGTTTTTTTAAAAATATCTTCTAATGCACGAAGTGGCATCGGTTTACCTAATAGAATATCAAAGGAAGAAAACTCATCTTCACCAAGTAACATAACCAAATCACCCGAATGAAAAACCATAAGCCGATTCGTTTTTGTGGCCTTCGTGATGTAACGAAGAAGGTCTAATGATGGAAGAGATTTCACTACAATTCTATAGTGTAAAGGAGATGGAATGTTTTTGGAAAGAGTAGATAAATTTTCATCCAACCGGTCCAAATCCAATAGTATTACCGGTTTGCCAAAACCATTGTTTTTAAGTTCTTGGTTGAGTTTTGCAAAGTATTCCTGATAAGGAGAGCCGTCATCTTTTGGTCGTAGAAAAAAAACAAAAGCGAACACAGTGACAAGAAAAACGATAAGAATTCGAAAAAACCGACTCTTTAACATCGATAATACTGACTCCCAAGATTGTTAATTTCCAAAAAGTCCAATCGAAACGACTAACTGTAAATCGAATTTAGTACTAATTTTAACTGAATGAATGTTTTTTCAGCAATCGAGGAAAGTTTGATTTTAGTGAAGACCATCCCGTTTTCCTTCACCGAACATTCTTTTCTTCTTGGTAAAAATCTGGCATACCCACTAATGATGCAAAAGGTAGACTCTTTTACTTGGGAATTAAAATGAACCTTCGTTCTCTATTTGCGATTTATTGTTCCTTCAGCTTACTACCTATCTACGCGAGTCCCAACCTTTCAACCTTTTCCTTAGGAAAGCCTGCCGAATTAGTCAAACTTTCAGGAACTTGGAAATTCAATCCCAAGGACGACATAACTCAAGGAAAAAAAGATTTTTCTGATGTTAGCTGGCAAAAGTTACCGATCCCAGCACAATGGAATAATTCAGGATTATCTGGATTTAAAATTGGTTGGTATAGACAATCTTTCCAAGTTTCGAAAACATTCAAAAATAAGAATATCAGCATACTCACACCAATCATAGCAGATGCAAATGAATTATACATCAATGGAGTCCTTGTTGGTAGAACCGGACTCATTTCAGAGTCGGGAGATTTAGTTAAAAAAAGTAGCCGGATCTCGGTTTATCCGATCCCACCGGGACTCATTTTATATGATTCTGATAATATAATTGCAGTGCGAGTAGCTGACGATGTGGGTTGGGGAGGGTTTGTTAATTCAGAGTTTTATATTGGAGAATCGGAACTCATCCAAGGAAAATTCTATAGTTACATAATGTGGAATTCTGCCACATGTTTCGCATTTATTTATTCCGCACTTTATTGTTTGATTCTTTGGTTAAGAAGTAGAAGGGAAAAGGCTTATTTATTATATTTTTTCTTTGCTATCCTTGCAGGATTTGCTACCTTCGGAAATTTATCTCTACCTTACTTTGTTTGGGACGAGTTTTGGTTTAATCATTATATCTTTCATCCTAGTTTAAATATTATGGGTGTGGCTGGTACTCTATTTTTTTTAGAATTTACAAACCACAAACCCTCAAAACTAATCAAAGGAATTTTGTGGTTACACTTTAGCATAGCCCTTGTATCTTTATTTACTTTCCATCCTACGATTTTAAAGTTATATTCAAAATATACATTAAACATCTGTAATCTTTTTTCTTTATTTGAATTAATTTATGCTTTTTTCCTCAACTTTCAAGCAGTCAAAAACAAACAACCAGGCGCATACATTATCTTGGTTGGACAAATAGCCCTTGCTTTTACAGCAGCTTTTTCGATTTTAAGTTACTCACAAATTTATGTTACCGTGTTTGATAGATCGCTTTCTGAAGGATTTTTAATTTATACTTTAAGTTTATCTTTTGCTTTATCCATTCGATTTGCGAAACTTTATGAAGTCACAAACCAATTAAAAGGTGAATTAGAACAAAAAAACGAAGAGTTAGTCTCATTGGATAAAATGAAAAACGAATTTTTATCCAATACATCTCACGAACTTCGAACTCCACTCAATGGAATCATTGGAATCACAGAATCATTGATAGAAGGTTCCTTAGGTGCTTTAAGTTCAGGTGTTACTAAAAATCTAGGGATTATCATTTCATCGGCCAAAAGGCTTTCGAGTTTAGTTAATGATCTACTTGATTTTTCTATGATCAAAAATAGAAAATTCAGTCTTTTTCCCATAACCTTAGCCATCCAACCTTCAGTCGACATCGTAATCAGTCTCTTAGAACCTGCTGCCAAAGAAAAGGGAATCAAACTCACTAGTGAAATTCACGACGACACAGCTCTGGTGTTTGGTGATGAAAGCCGGATCCAACAGATTTTGTTTAATTTGATAGGAAATGCATTAAAGTTTACTGAATCAGGAAGTATACGAGTTACAGTAAGACCAATTAACAAAGGTATTGTGGAATATTTAGAAATCTCAATTACCGATACAGGAATTGGGTTATCCAAGGAAGACCAAGGAAAAATTTTTGCACCGTTTGCACAAGCAGATGCAAGTATATCTCGAAACTTTGGCGGTGTTGGACTTGGGTTATCCATTACAAAAACTTTGGTAGAATTACATACAGGTAACATTTCCGTTGAATCCGAATTAGGGAAAGGATCTATATTTCGATTTACTTTGCCTCTTGCCAATGGACAAACAGGTTTTCAAACAAACCCAAACTTATCAATAGAAACATTCGATCGTGGATCTATAGAAGACGATCTCAGAGGAAACTTTATCGTCGAACAAAACTATGTCGAACGAATGGAAGTCACTTCAAATCTCTCAAAGGATTTAAATAAAAACTTTACCATCCTTGCTGTTGACGATGACCCAATCAACCTTGAAGTATTAAAAATCCAACTCAGTGGTTGCGGATTCAATGTATTACCCGTTTTGGACGGACCAACAGCAATTTCTGTAGCACATGAAGTAAAACCAGATTTAGTTTTATTGGACATTATGATGCCAAAGATGAGTGGGTATCAAGTCTGTAAAATTCTTAGAGAAACCTACTCGATTCATGAAATGCCAATCCTAATGCTCACTGCCAAAAATAGAATTGATGATGTCCTTTCGGGACTAGAAGCAGGAGCTAATGATTTTTTAGGAAAACCTTTTGACAAAAGAGAACTTCTCGCAAGAGTAAATACCCTCATTCTTTTAAAATCTGCTGTGGAAGAAAAAGAAGATTATTTAAGTATCAAAGCAGAACTCAAACTAGCAAAAAAAATCCAAGATTCGTCTTTACCCTTACATCCACCAACCGGCGAAAGAGCCAAAATTGTATCCAGATACAATCCCATGACTGCCATTGGTGGGGACTACTATGACTTTCATACTCCGGACGAATATAGTTTGGGTGTTGTGGTGGCCGATGTTTCTGGACATGGAATTCCCGCTGCCATTGTTGCAGCAATGTTCAAAATGGCATTTAACTTACAGAAACATGTTTCTAAAAAACCAAATGAGGTTTTGAAAAGAATCAACAAACTATTGCTAGATTCCATTCATAAACAATTTGTTACCGCTTGTTATTTGTTTTTTGATTTGAAAAACCATAGGATACTCTATGCAAGTGCCGGTCATCCACCTGTTGCATTTTATAGGCGAGAGACAAACAAAGTGGAACTTGTTCGACCGAGAGGAAGGATTCTTGGGTGTTTTCCAGAAATCCCTGACGAAATTTTAGACATTCCTTTTAATGTGGGCGACAGAGTCATTTTATACACGGATGGCATTTCGGAAGCACGAAACCCTTCTGGAGATATGTTTGGTGATGAAAGGCTCAGCCACTATATATTAGAAAATTCCACAAACAAATCTGCGGATTTATTTGCCGATGGGCTTTTAGATCGAGTAAAAGAATTCTGTGGGAAACCAATTCCCGATGATGACATAACTCTTGTTGTAGTTGATTTATAACCCCTCACCAAACAGCTAACTTTTTTTATAAAACCCTAAAATTTGTAATGATTAAATTTAAGGATTAATCAAAAACTACTCTGATTCTTTTGAATGACTTAGAGGATATAATGAGCGAATATATTTACTGTTCTGGACCGATGTTTAGTCCCGAAGAACTAAACACAATGGCAACAATTGCAGCCACTTTGGAAACTGCCGGATACAAAACCTACCTCCCTCAAAGAGATGGAATTGAAGTAGCGAAAGTTATGGCGATGATCAATACTCCAATCATCTCTGGAGAGATTTTTCGAGACATTATGATTTTTGTTCAAAAAGCAGTATTTGCTATGGATGTGTATCAAGTTGTAGAACGATGTAATGCAACAGTGTTCAATATGAACGGAAGACCAGCTGACGACGGTTCCATTTCGGAAACGGGGATTTCTTTTGCCACAGGAAAACCTATCGTTATTTATAAAAATGATCCAAGGACAGAATTTAATGGTTTAGACAATCCCCTTCTCACTGGCCTTAGTTATAACTGGAAATATGTCACAGACATTTCTCAAATTCCAACCAAACTTGCAGAAATCATTAAAACAGTAAACGAGGCAGGAGAAAATTCTTATCTCAAAAACCCACCACCTATGGTCAAAAAAACTATGGAGGTCGGAAAAGAGGTTTGGGAAATTTTACAAATCATTCGGTTTTTTGATCATAAAGAAAAAGACCTACTTGCCATTCTTAAGGTGCTTGTAGAAAAACTAAAAGGTTCCGCAAGTTTTATGAAGTATTTAGAGGCCTAATTCCATTTTTTCTAGGGGTTTTGATGCAAAAAAAATCCCTAGATTTCAAAACACCTCCCTATTTTGTCCTACCCCACGAGTATTCTGGATGTAGAGGTTAACAAATTTATGGAATACATGGAATCCCTACTTGATGAGTATTATGATCTTTCTTTGAAACTAACAGGACTCGGTGGCCCTGCGAATGATTCCGAACTCTACTTTGAACTTTTGTCCATTGAAGAGGAAATCTGTTGGGAATTTTCCCTTCCTGCTTCTGCAAAAAACCGCCAACTCTTTCAGTTCTTTGACCCAAAAAATTCGAAAGAAACGAATATTCAATTGGCGATCCAATCTTTAGAGCGAACTAGAACAAAATACTTTTACAAACCTGAAAAACCTTTCTTCGAATACTTAGAACGAGAAAAAGAAAAGAATGATGTCAAAAACATAAGAGTTCCGATGATCAATGGGACTTTTTATGAATTTTTATATCCAGTTTGAAACTTTTCTTAATTTAGCAAAAGACAACAAAAAACAAGGCTCCGAGATCCGGAGCCACTAACTTAAATCCTTCACAAGCCGATCAAACCCGGCGTTCGTTCCTTCCACACGGCCGCGCACTTCCTCTTCGGTAGAGAATTCAGTCTTACTACCGGGCTCTTTAAAAAGTACAATTTGTTCGGTAAAAGTCATTTTAGTTCTGCCTTCCAAAGGTGACTCAAATAAAACAGTAACTAGAGAGACAGAAATACGAATGTCATTAACATACATACCGAAGGCATACACAATCCGTTCGTTAGGGACAATATCATAAAATGTTGCATCAAAAACATGACGCCCGCCAGAGGGTGTTACCACTAAATTGGATTCTTTTCCACCAACTTTGAAATCCAGATTGAATTCAACAGTTTTCCAATCATCATGACAAGCAAACCATCTTCGTTTGGAATCTGCATTGGCCCAAGCCGCAAACGACCTTTCTTTGGACGCAGGTAAAATCCTTTCAATGGTAAATGTTGAATGTGTTACGTTTCCTTCTTTCACTTCACTCTCCGTCCGAATTTTCATCGGATGATTCAATTAAAAAACTTTCTAACCGATCAAAACTTTTGTTCCAATTTGCCTTTCTTTCTGCTACCCAAGTATCAATTCCAGAAAGTTGAGTGAGCACCAATCGGTATGTGCGAACTCTACCTGGTTTTTCAGATATCACGATACCAACATCTTCCAAAACCTTTAGATGTTTTAATACAGATGGTAAGGCCATAGCAAGTGGTTCTGCCAATTCTTTGACAGAAAGTGGCCCAAAACTCAATCGTTCCACCATAGACAAACGACTGCGGTCACTGAGTGCGTGAAAGGTATGTTCCAAACCAACAGTTTTAGAATTCATATACAAACAAAGATTAGTTTCTTTAACATAGTATTTAGTCCTTAATTTTTTTCTTTAAGGAATCGTTTTGGAATTTTGTCAAAAAAAGGATACATAGGAAAATAAGGTTCTGCTTCAGCTATCGTGCGTTTGACGGAAGGTCTTTCCAATAAACTCTCAAAGTAATTCGTGATTTTGGGATGGGTAGTTCGAAAACTTAAAATTGTATCCGCATAAAAAAGAGCCGGTATCGCTGAACAATCAGCCATACTAAAACTTTCGCCCGCAATAAAGTTTCGAGAATTCAATTGTCCCTCAACCATATCATAAGCTGTTCGAAGACGAACGAATGCTTGTTCCACACCGATGGGATCATTTTGACCTTCGGGCCGCAAACGATCGATGACAATCTTTTGCATTGGTTCACTGATATAAAGATCAAAAAAACGATCCCAAAGTCTTATCTCCAAAGCCATAGAAAAATCCTTAGAGATGAGATTTGTTTTCCCTGGGTAAAATTCGTTTATGTATTCGATGATGATGGAGGTTTCGGGGATGGTTTTCTCCCGTTTTCTGTCTCGGAGCAAAGGAATTTTACCTACAGGCCAATAGGATAAAAGTTCGGCACTGGACTCTTCTTGCATCAAATCCACAATCTTAGATTCGAATTCAGTTCCGTTTTCATAAAGAGCAATTAGTGCCTTATGACAAAAGGAGGCAAGCGGGTGGATATAAAGTAAAAGATGGGGAGATTGATAGTTATCCATTTGGAAAACTATTTCAAATCTCAGAAATTAGGGCAAGCAAAATACTTAGCCAAATGGAAAAGTATTTAAGGATTCAGTGAGTGAAAATGGACACTCACTTTCGAATTCCACCGTATGTAAAAGGTAACTGAGTTTCGAATTTCAGTGCCTGACAAAGGAAAGCCCGTTTCCTTATCGCTTCAGTGGAAAATACCATCCAATGCAAATCGAAACTCACTCACTTTTTTCCATACATTCCCTGAGCAAACGAGGAGAAACCAAAACATAGAAGAATAAACATTCGGAAACAATCCAAACATGACATTTGGGATAGGTCAAAATTGTGGCTCGTGACATCCAGGACATGGTCGGGAAGAGCGGTTCATGTTACCTTAAATGCATGAAAACACCCAAAAACTCCATTCGGCATTTTGATAGGTTGCAACGAAGAACCATCCAATTTGTTCGCTGGAACCTTCCGGTTCTAGTCTTAACAAGCCTTTCACTTTTTTTTCTAAAATGTGAAGGCACTTCACCCGATGCAAAAACCCTTCTCGTACCTCTTTTGGTTTCTGCAGATTCTACAACATCTACAGCATTTGGGGGGAACCAAGGAGGACAAACAGGAAACGGAACTCCAATAGCAGTGGATGATACCCCGCAAACGTTTGCTCCTACCCTCAATGATATAACGTATATCACGAATGATGCCAATCCAGCTGATGATCCCTACTCTACAAAGGGACTATTGCAATTTCAAAAAACAAGCGTTAGTTTCAAAAAACCAGTTCCCTCAAATACAACCATTACCCTCTACTTCGGGAAAAAAAATATGGAACTACAACCTGATGGAACCGTTACCAATGCTCTGGTAACACTCAATCGTACAGCCGCTACCTTTTCTGGTTACACCTATCTTACGGAAGCTGACAAAAAGGTCAAAGTGTACGTTGTGGCAAAAAATGAATTTGGAATTTCCACAAAACAACTAACCATCGGACATCCAAGAATCTGTGCCGATGCACCAAAGCTTCCGGCAACAATCGGCGATTGTAATGACCACTGTATTGAAGCAACGAAGACGGGTAGTATAGTGGAACTTAATGCAAAATACAAACTACCGATCCAGGGAACATCTCTTAACTTAGACATAGTTGGAGTAAGTCCAAAAAGTTTGCCGGAATACATAGCCCCATCCCAGAACTTAGTGATCCCCGTTCCGAATGCCGGTATCCATACAATCAAAACTAGCTTTAACATTTATGATACAGAATTTCTCTGCACAAAAGTTACTTCCTTTCTTACGATAAGTAACCCCATGAAGTTTACAATCGCAAATGGATATTTAAGTATTCCCAATGATTGATCCTGTTTTCAAAAAAATCCGATCTGCTTCTTTGAACAAAATACCAATTTGCAGATCTGGATTTTGGTCGGGCAAAAGTATATACACTTTTTCTTATAAACACAAGGATACATTTTACTCATTGGTTTCGATCACTCATTCTTTTATTATTTACTTTTTTTCTATAGCAATGATAACTAACTGTGACCCATCTAAAATGGAAAATGTTTGTGATACAAGTTCCAAATCTTATTCCAAAACAATTGCCGCAAAATCATTACTAGGTGATGAAAGCCCTCATTGTTTTCCGATGAATGGCTCAAGTTTTACTGTTGGGGGGAAAATTTCCGGACTTACTGGGAGCGGGCTCACATTAATTTTAAATCATAAAAATACACTTGTGATTCCCGCTGGCAGCACAGAATTTTCTTTTCCTACCCAGATTCCTATTGGCTCTAACTACGAAGTCAATTTTGCAACTCAAGCGGAAGGTAACTTCTGTGAGCTGGCAAATTCATCAGGAAAAGTTTCCAACAAAAACATAAAGGATATTGAGATTTTTTGTAAAGCTTCTTGTGTGAAATGTATTATATTTATCACCCAGAATGGTTATCCGGCCAATATAGGAAAAGCATCTAACTTTGATTCCAGTTGCCACTCGGATCCAAACTACCCTGGCACAGGGAATTACAAAGCAATGGTGGTTGATGGAATCTCACGACGAGCCAGTCTCACAGCCAATTTAGGGGATGGTCAAATCGATTGGGTTTTTAAAGCAAGTCAGGCTTACATAAGGCCAGGAGGAGTGAATATAGAAACATCCAATGCCAATGGATTATTTACCTCAAGTCTTTCTACACCAATTACAACCGTTAGCTCTGACCATTGGACAGGACTCAATTCAGATTGGACATCATATTTGGATGGAGCTTGTTTGAAGTGGACTACAAAGGCCACTTTTGAACTTGGAATGACCGGAGATGCTTATACCCAAGATATATTGACACTTACAGCTGGAAGAGGATTACAAAACTGTTCCGTCAATCGTGAGTTAGTTTGTGTCGAACAATGAGATAAACAGATAAACAAACTTTTTTATTTGTTCAATGATTCAATGGCTCTGTGATTTTTGTTTGGATAAAAAAACAGTCAAACGTTGCAATTGGTCTTTTGAGGTGGAGTTGGTCTCAGGAAGCACCTTACCATAAATATTTTTTAAATGATTTCGCAAAGTCCCATCAGAAACATTTAAGATAAGCCGAATAAAGGAACGACTATGTCCTTCAGCAATCAACTCACAAATCCGTAGTTCTTGTTTGGACAGTCCAAAGTTTTCAAGAGGAAGAGAAAACGAAAGGTTCGGTTTTTCATCCTTCAAAGTGGTTTTTAACAGATAAGAAAAAAACAACAAACTAGTAAGAGTGGTTACAATCGAAACAACCAACTCGCGTAGAGGGAAAATAGGCAGTATACCCAAAACTAAAATCCCAACAAGCAATCCAACAGCAAGGGAAATCAAAATAGAAGCAAACAAACTATAAATACTTGGTTTTGATGCGTTATAACGATTCAAATAAATGGAAAATAAAACAGAAATGGTAGCATCAACTACCGGATGTAAAGGTGGAAAATTGAATCCATACATTGGCAAAAAATTAGAAAATAAACCGAACCACCAAACACATAATGCCAAAATAAATGTTTTCCGATGAAAGAAAGAATTCCATTCCAAAGGGGAAAGAACAAAGTATAAGGAAATAGCAATTGCAAAAAAATGCACAGAACCACCTAAGATTCCACCAAAAAAAGTAAGCAGAGGGGCTGTTCCAAAAGACAAAGTAGCGAATCCATAAACAATGGTTTTTGGAATGGAAGAACAAAGTAAATCAACTACAAGTGCATAGACTGCAATGAAAATTGTTCCTTGGTTGAATAATTTTCTTCCCGTACAAAAAGAACACAAAGCCACAAGAATTGGAGCTAAAAGGAAAAAAGAATGGCATTGGAAAATCCAAAAAGCAAGCCCCGAAGTTTCATCGGGGGCCAAACAAAGGGCCGCAGTGGCCGCATTCTGAACCCCAATCGTAAAATAAAAAATACTTAAAAGCCTGTGAAAACGATGATCACGAGTGATATTTTCGATAAAACAACTTAAATTTGCCAGGGAAGCAAACAAAGGTACGAGAAAAAACAAACTAATCACAGGAAAAAATCACCTTACTTATACTAATAAAACAACTAACGAAGTTTTTTTTCCATTCAATTTTAAGATTTATCAAAAACTCCAAGTGATTGACTTATAAGATTTTGTAATTCTAAATTCGAAAGCAAGGGTTTCCATACACTGGTAACAAAGACAATCAGAATATTGAGTTGCCAAATAGTCCCTTTCTTCTAATGAAAGGTTAACTTTCGTACATTGGCAGAGACTAATGGAACCAACCTTACATTCAAAACTTCGATTACAATTGGGACAAAGTTTTTCTTCGTGTTTGATTTTACCTTCAGTTTTTTTTGGGATTTCTGAGTTGTTTAATTTGAATTCTTCCAAGATATATCTCCTTAAAAAAAGGAATCACTCAATCTCTGTTAGCGGGAGGATTGCGAAGATTCCGGTATCTATGTCCGGGATCCTTATTTTAACCTAGGAACGAATGATCGTTTACGGGCGATTCATTTGTGGGAAGATCCGACTTTTCCATCCAAAAAATTTGGATGTGAATTCACGGTTGCACCGTCAGTTGAGGAGTTTCACCTCATTCCTCCCGGAATTGATTTAATTAAAAATGGAAGTCACTGTTTCTGTCAATCTTCTGTTCCTTAAGAATTTTAGTTTTTTTAAGTGGGTACTTTTAATTAGAATCTGTAATCACAGTTTTGTCTTTCGATTGTATTAAAAACTCAGGAGGCATCTCGTCTTTTAGATCCACACCTGAAAGTTTTCTTTGGATGGATTCAGTGATGAGATACATGGTTTTGGCAACTGCACTCTCAAAATTAAAACCACTGGGCCGAACGTTTGAAATACAATTTCGACTTTCATCGGTTTTTCCCACTTTCGGATGATAGGTGATGTACACTCCCAAACTATCAGCAGAAGACAAACCTGGTCTTTCTCCGATCACCACAACAGAAAGTTTTGCATTTAAAATTTCACCAATTTCATCACCAATAGCAACCCGTCCCAACTTAGCAAGAATCAGTGGAGCAATAGACAACTTAGTTTTTCCAATGGATTCCATCAAAAGTTTAAAAAAAGGAATTAAATTTTCATCAATAGCTTTTGCTGAAAGTCCATCCACCCCAACCAAAACCAAATCAAAATTACCAGCTAATGGTTGTAACTTGCAAGTGGACTCAAAATCCAACCTTCGACCCAGATCTGGTCTAAGTAAATATTCTTCTTTGGAATGAACCTGGCTTTTCACAAACATACTGGAGAGATTTTTTGGGTTTCCCAAATTTTCCATTTCCTTAACTAACTTTAAATAATCGGGATTTAGTAAAACTGCATCGCGTGCACGAGCATGATCCAAACGAAAACGTAATGTTTCTTTGGTGGATATCGAACTTCCGAACCGAGAAAGTCCAATCCTCGCGTTACTAAACTGTTTCCATTCATCCAAAAAGGTCATGGTTTTGATTTTCCTAAAATTTCTTCGAGTAACCTTAACTCTCTATTTTCTTTGGGTAAAAATCCATTTTGGTTTGAAAAAATTCCACGGTCGAGTAACCAAGTTTCAAATTCAGGAGCCGGTTTTAATCCTAAAACTTGCCTCAGATACAAAGCATCATGAAAAGATGTACTTTGGTAAGATAACATCACATCATCGGCCCCGGGGATTCCCATAATATAAGTGCAGCCAGCAACACCTAGCAGTGTCAATAGTGTATCCATATCATCTTGGTCTGCTTCTGCATGGTTTGTATAACAAACATCGACTCCCATAGGAAGACCAAGTAATTTCCCACAAAAATGATCTTCTAATCCTGCTCTAATAATTTGTTTTCCATTGTATAAATATTCTGGTCCAATAAAACCCACAACGGTATTCACAAGAAGTGGTGAAAACTCTCTGGCAACGGCATAGGCTCTTACTTCTAACGTTTGTTGATCGATTCCATGGTGTGCACCTGCAGACAAAGCACTTCCTTGCCCTGTCTCAAAATACATTACGTTATCTCCGACAGTTCCTCGACCGAGAGCCAGTGCCATTTCTCTTGCTTCTTTTAATACAGAAAGGGAAATACCAAAACTTTTATTTAAGTCTTCTGTTCCTCCGATCGACTGGAATACCAAATCGAGAGGTGCCCCTCGTTTCATCACTTCCATAGAAGTTGTCACATGAGATAAAATACAAGATTGGGTAGGAATGGAATACTTTTGAATGAGGTTGTCCAACATTTCGAGTAGTGCAATCGAAGTGGGAATGTTATCGGTAGCAGGATTGATTCCAATCACGGCATCTCCACTGCCGAGTAATAATCCATCCAGAAGACTTGCGGCAATTCCTTTCGGATCATCCGTCGGATGATTCGGTTGTAACCGAACAGAAAGACGGCCAGGTAACCCCAAAGTATTTCTAAATTTTGTGATTACATTTATTTTTTTACCAACCAAAATTAAATCTTGGTTCGACATGAGTTTTGATACGGCCGCGGCCATCTCGGGAGTGATTCCCCATCGGATGGAAGTAATCAATTCAGATGTTGTTGTCTCAGATAACAAAAAATCGCGAAACCCACCTACTGTTAAGTGGGAAATCAAAAGAAAGGCTTCTTTATTATGAGATTCAAAGATAAGGCGAGTCACCTCATCTTTGTTTGCTGGTATTAATTCTACATTTAAAAATTCTGATAAATATACATCTGCCAGCGCCATTTGAGCGGCAATTCGTTCTTCCTGGTTTTCCGCAGAAACAAAAGCTAAGTCATCACCTGACCGGTGGGGACTTGCCTTTGCTAACAAGTCTTTTAATTCAGGGAAGTGGTAGGTTTTTGGTCCGAGAATGGTTTTATAACCCATATAGAAATTATATTGGATTTAGGATTTTTCGGATATAACTTTTCCTTGAGATACGACTTCGGAAGCGGAGTTTCTTTGATTCCAACAGCTGCGTTCTAAACCCGAAAGGAGATCACTAAACAAACAATAAGTATTCCGTGATTTATTGCAAAAAATTTACCAAAAATTTAAGAACAAAGTTTAATATCAACTTTGTAATGGAAAATATTACAAAGTTGACCATCAATATCTTCGCATAATATCTGTTTCCAATTGCAGAATATATTGACTCCGAAAAGAAAGACGACTAACTTTGTCTGAAAATTCATCGTGAATGAGGAAGATCTATGAAAAAACTAGCGTTAGCTGGAATTCTATTTTCAATGGTTGCTTTTGCAAATTGTACGCAATACCGCGTCATTGATTCTGCAAATGTTGACGGAAAACTTTACGTAACCGTAATCAAAGCACCTTTTTTTGGTGGGGCTGAAGGATATGTTGCAAAATGTGATGCGGATGCGTCTGGAAACCTAAAATGCAAACAAGTTCGTTTGAATGTAACTAACTAAGGAGAAGAAAATTATGAAAAAAATAGCATTAACACTGGGAACCCTTCTCATTCTTACATTTGCAACAAACTGTGTCTCCGTTTACCAAATTAAATCAGGTGGCAAAGGCAAAGTAACCGTTACACAACATGGACCAATTATTTTTACTTCTGATGAGTATACTTGCGATGTTACAGCTCAAGATGACCTATCTTGTGTAAACATTGAAAGTGCTTTTGGTAACAATCCAAGCCTTGGTGCTAACAATTAATCAGTTAAGGAATCAAAACTATGAAAAAAATACTATTAACACTTTCACTCGTTTCTGTTAGTGCACTCATTTCTTGCACAACAACAAGTTTGACACAGGTTGGAAACTCAACATACCGTTTCTACTTTCACCCTTACCAATTCAATTCTGAAGTGGAAAAATGTGATATTGCTGCTGACGGAAAAAAAGTTTCTTGTAAAGAAGTAACAATCGCTTTCGAGTAATTCAACAAAAGGTAGGTTATGTTAAAAATTTTCATTTATTGTTTCGTTTTAGGTGTAACCTACCTTTCCTGCAAACCATCCTCGACTCCAGATTCCAAAACCCTTGTTGGCAATCCTGAGTTCAAATCCATCTCACTTTCAACATTTATCGCAAGTACTAAACCAGCTTCGGAAATGGACAATGTAGAAACTCCCATAGCCAACCTTGGAAGTTTTAGCTCCTCCATCGCTGTTGCAAAATCTCGCACTGTTTTCAAAGAAAACAAAAACAAGTTCACAGTCCCAAGGGCCATATACATCCTCTCTGGTTCGGGCAAGATACATTTTGACGATGCTGTATTACCAATCAACAAAGAGGACTGGGTTCATTTCCCACCTGCAAATGCGATTGATATAGAACCAACACCTGGAAAAGTTTTAAAGTTTATCATTTTTCACGGTTATTGGGTAAACAATCAATAACTATCGTTAGTTTCAATTTCCAACCATACCAACTAACAAATACTTAACGAAATTTCTTTTTCCGTTTGGGCGTTCCCAATGTTTTCTAATTCAAAATAAATTCCCCTGGTTCGGGCCGAGCTCGTCCGGGGTTCCGCGTTCGCTCCCGTCCCCCACCTACTGTTAAGTGGGAAATCAAAAGAAAGGCTTCTTTATTATGAGATTCAAAGCTAAGTCATCACCTGACCGGTGGGGACTTGCCTTTGCTAACAGATCTTTTAATTCAGGGAAGTGGTAGGTTTTTGATCCGAGAATGGTTTTATAACCCATATAGAAATTATATTGGATTTAGGATTTTTCGGATATAACTTTTCTATTATCTTCGCTAAGGACTTGTACATTTCTTAAGAAGAATGTCTAATGATCACGCGCACACAAAAGATGAAAAAAGGCCTTCTGATACTTGGGAATCAACTTTTTGATTTGTCTGACTTGGTTCCTGCGACCGTCAGAAATCAATATACAATTTTTATGCGTGAAGACAAGGAATTGTGCAATTATTATCAGTTTCACAAACAAAAAATTGCCTTTTTCTTTTTGGCTATGAGGAAATATTGCGATGAGCTAAAATCCTTAGGTTTTAATGTCCAATATGAAATTTTGAACGATACAAATATTTCCTACGATGAAAGTTTAACAAACTTTTTAATTAAAAACCAATTCGATGAATTCCATATTTTTGAAATCGAAGATAAATTTTTTGAAGTACGAATCAAACATGTTTTAACTCAGACAAAAATTCATTGGTTTGAACACAAATCTCCAATGTTTTTAACATCCCGAGAAGAATTTAACAAATACTTGGTGAACTCAAGAAAACCATTTATGAAAACGTTTTATCAGTCTCAAAGGAAAAAATTCAATATATTAGTCGATGAAAATGGAAAACCTGATGGTGGGATGTGGAGTTTCGATTTTGAAAATCGAAAAAAATTGCCAAAAGGATTTTTTCCTCCACCCATCCCTGAAATCACTATAAACTCTGACGAACAAAAGGTTTTGGATTTAATTGAAAACAAATTTTCCACTCATCCCGGTGATACACGCCATCTTTGGTTGCCGACAACTAGAGTTGAGGCCAAAGAATGGTTAAATCATTTTTTAAAATTCAGGTTATATGATTTTGGTGTTTATGAAGATGCTCTCTCCACCAAATTTCCTTTTATTCATCATTCGATTCTGACGCCTTTTCTCAATCTAGGATTACTCACACCAAAAGAAGTCATTGATGAAACATTAAAACATGCTAAAAACAACGATATTCCAATCCAATCATTGGAAGGATTTATCCGCCAAATCATTGGTTGGCGAGAGTTCGTAAGAGGTATCTACCAGAATTTTGGAGAAACTCAACTTACATCCAATTTTTTTGGACACAAAAGAAAACTCACCAAACATTGGTATGAAGGAAATACTCTCATTCCACCGTTAGATCATGTAATTCATAAATGTAACCGTTATGGATATGCACATCATATTGAAAGACTGATGATTGTTGGTTCGTTAATGGTATTATTAGAAATAGATCCATTGGATTCATATAAATGGTTTATGGAAATGTTTATTGATTCTTCGGATTGGGTTATGACACCCAATGTATTTGGAATGGCTTTGTTTAGTGATGGAGGAATTTTTGCCACCAAACCCTATATATGCGGCTCCAACTATTACAAAAAAATGGGATCCTATCCAAAAGGAGAATGGGAAATGGTTGTTGATGGGTTATATTGGAAGTTTATTGAAAAACATAAAAGTTTCTTTGAAAAAAATCCCCGCCTTTCAGTGATGATTGGAAATTTGAATCGATTAGATCCGAAAAAGAAAAACCTACTTTATCAAATGAGCGATGAATGGAAAGAAAGGATCACTCATATCGAATCCATTTAATTTTCTTTCCACTTTTGCCTAACTTACAAATGCATCAGAAAATTTGATCCGAAACACTTTTTAGGTTCCGTCGACTTCCTTTTTTTTTACCTCTCTGTGAAACTCCAAAATCTAAAAAAGAACCGAATAGAGAATCCAATTCAGATTTTTTTTCCGTTCGCATTGACAAAAACCAGATTTAGTAGTTCCACCTGCATAAATTTAGACTAAATCTAAAAAAATAGCTTGATTCCCTTTGCTAGACTTGTTCTAAATTTAAACTAAATCTAGAAAGTGAAGGACAATATGAGAACAACCAATATTTCTGCTATTGCCATTTTAGTGCTCTCCTTAAGCTCACTGGGGGCAGCAGACACTAAAGAATCATCGAGTTCGATGGATCGCCAAGGAAACTCTAACCAGTTTTGGTGGCCCGAAAGACTCGATTTGGCACCTCTCCGCCAACATGCTGCGGAATCAAACCCCTTGGGAAGACAATTCAACTACTCCAAAGAATTCAAAGAACTCGACATCCAGGCAATTAAGGAAGAAATCAAAACCTTAATGAAGACCTCGCAAGATTGGTGGCCTTCTGACTACGGTCACTACGGGCCATTTTTCATTCGGATGGCTTGGCATAGTGCAGGAACTTACCGGATTGCTGACGGCCGTGGTGGAGCTGGTGGTGGACAACAAAGATTTGAACCACTCAATAGTTGGCCTGACAACGCAAACCTAGACAAAGCAAGACGACTCCTTTGGCCGATCAAAAAGAAATACGGAAAAAAAATATCTTGGGCCGACCTTATGGTTCTCACAGGAAATGTGGCTCTTGAATCTATGGGTTTCAAAACTTACGGATTTGCTGGAGGAAGGACAGACGATTGGGAAGCCGACCTCGTCTATTGGGGACCAGAAAAAAAATGGTTAGCTGATGAAAGGTATGAAGGTGATAGAAAACTAAAGAACCCTCTCGGGGCCGTACAAATGGGACTCATTTATGTAAATCCAGAAGGACCTAACGGAAACCCTGACCCACTAGCAGCCGCTAAAGACATAAGAGATACCTTTGGTCGAATGGCGATGAATGACGAAGAAACCGTAGCTCTCATTGCCGGTGGACATACTTTTGGAAAAGCTCATGGGAAAGCGGATCCTTCCAAACATGTGGGAAAAGAACCAGCAGCAGCTGGAATCGAAGAACAAGGATTTGGTTGGAAGAATGCTTATAAAAAAGGAAATGCTGAAGACACCATCACCAGTGGACTCGAAGGTGCATGGACTGCCAATCCAACAAAATGGACAACCCAATATCTAAACAACCTATTTGGTTTTGAATGGGTACAATCAAAAAGTCCGGCAGGTGCCATCCAATGGATTCCTAAAGATGGAGCTGGGGCCAATATGGTTCCCGATGCCCATGACAAAACATTACGTCATGCGCCAATTATGTTCACGACTGACTTAGCTTTAAAATTTGATCCAAGTTACAAAGTCATTGCTAAAAAATTCCAAGAAAATCCAAAAGAGTTCGAACTTGCTTTTGCTAAAGCTTGGTTCAAACTCACTCACAGAGATATGGGACCTCTTTCCCGCTATATTTCTAAGGATTTACCAAAAGAACCTCTCATTTGGCAAGACCCTCTCCCTGCCGTAGATCACAAGTTAGTTGGGACAAAAGAAATCGACACCCTCAAAGGTAAAATTCTAAAATCAGGACTGACCATTCCAGAACTTGTCAGAACTGCTTGGGCCTCCGCTGCTAGTTTTCGTAGCACAGATATGAGAGGGGGAGCAAACGGCGCAAGGATCAGACTCGAACCACAAAAAAGTTGGGCGGTGAATGATCCCGCAGAAGTTTCCAAAACATTAAAGAAATTGGAAGAAATTAAATCCGATTTTAATGAATCAGGAAATAAAATCTCACTCGCAGACTTAATCGTGCTCGGTGGAAATGTTGCTATCGAAGAAGCAGCCAAAAAAGCTGGGGTGAAAATATCTATCCCTTTCACACCGGGAAGAACGGATGCCACTGTGGAACAAACAGACGTTTATTCATTTTCTGTTTTGGAGCCAAAAGCAGATGCATTCCGTAACTACTATGGTGCAGGGACTTCACTTTCACCTACAGAGATGTTAGTTGATAGATCGAACATGTTATCTCTATCCATTCCGGAAATGACGGTGTTACTGGGTGGACTCAGATCTCTAGATGCCAATTCTGGCAAATCAAAACATGGAATCCTTACCACACGACCAGGAATTCTCAGCAATGATTTCTTTGTCAACCTACTCGATATGTCGACAAAATGGCAAAAGTCATCGCAAACGGAAGGATTGTATGAAGGTGTTGACCGCAAAACAGGCGCTAAAAAATGGACTGCCACTTCTGTGGATCTCATTTTTGGTTCTCATTCGGAACTCCGCGCCGTTGCTGAAGTGTATGCGGCAGATGATGGTAAAGATAAGTTTGTAAAAGACTTTGTGGCCGCATGGAACAAAGTGATGATGTTAGATCGATTTGACGTGAAGAAGTAAAAATGCCCAAAACTTCGCGAAAAGACTTTTTAACCAAAACATTGTATTTGGTAACCTCTCTCTCTTTAGTAGAGGGAGGTTTTGGTTTCTCCTCTAGTTTGGTAGCAAAAGAAAAACTTCCCGAGACTTTGCCAGAAGGATCCAAACCCGTTCCCGAATCAGATCCAACAGCAAAAGCATTAGGGTTTCATCAGGATGCCAAACATACAGATTTCACCCTTTATCCAGAAAGAAAAGATCCAGGATCAAAAAACCAATTTTGTAAACACTGCGCACAGTATACAAAGATCAATGAAAAATGGGGAAAATGTAATATCATTTCTTCTGGTCTTGTTTCTTCACAAGGTTGGTGTTCTGCTTGGTCTTTAAAATCGTAATAGAAGTTTGGAAATAATTTTTATTTCCAAACACATTGAGTCAGATCTACTTTTTCAAAGACCCAAGGTTTATGGGCATGTTTTGCATTTTTATCTTCAATCAAATCGAATGATTTTGTTTCTGAAGGAATACTCGGAAAATGCAAAGTAAATGGAGTATTTTTCATCTGTGTTCGTTTGGGGCAAAGTCCCACACCTTCTGATTTCAAAAAAGGATATGAAGTTCCCAAATCATCACGAAACAACATCCCTTCTTTCAATACACAAACTTTTTTAGATTCTTTTGTGTATAATTCTAATTTGGTTTCTGTTTCGGATACACAAACTTTACTAAGGACAACTACTCCTAAAAATTCGGAATGCAGGTCACAACACTGCGGAGTCAGATTCCAATTACGTTTTGTGACGGTTGTTTGAGTTGTCTCTTCCACAACCTCATCCTTTACCTGTTCGGTCGAACAAAAACTAACCAAACAAAAAATACATACAAATATTAAAATATTCGAATTTAAAAATCTACTACCCATACAAAAATACTTCCTTACTATCCTGATGAAAGGATGAGAATCACATTTACACTAAGAAAACCCATTCCCTCTTTCATCCCTTTTTTTAAGCATTTATCTAATTTCTGCAGAAAACAAAACCGGCAAAAGTGATAAAATGAAGAAAGTTTTCAGCCAAAAATTTGGTAATTTATTGACTCCCGAAATAAAATTCCGATATCAAAAATTAGAATCCTTAAAGATTTATACATAAATCTACAGGTGGAAATGTCCCATTTGACTCTGTTTTTTAGGGTTGGAAGGACGGTTAGGATCAATATGAAACGAAGTGATGAACGTTCTCTTAAAAACTTCCGTTTCTTTTATTTGTTTTTTCTCGTATTCTTCATTACCTGCAAAAATCCCGAATTGGAAAACCTTTGCGACCCCAAGTATAGCGGTTACTATGAAACCATCCTTTTCAAAATCCTTTCCGGAAATACATCCAACCACTGTGGTCTGAACCTAAACCAAGTGTTTATCCCTATGTTTTCTCCAAATCCTGGACATTATACGGAACCTAATTTTATATCCATCACTTCCTTCACACCCGGGGCCACCATCTATATCACTACGGACGGTTCTTTACCGACGACAAACTCTACTCCCTACACATCACCTTCTTCTATTTGGAGGTTGGCAGGACAAAGGATCCGTGCGGTGGCGACCAAACTAGGGATGGACAATAGCCCCGTTGCCGAAGCTACCTATTCCCTTATCCCATTAAAAACGGGCCAAACCACAATTTACAGTTCGGGTGATGATGGATCTGTCCGCTCTGGATTTTCTACCAATTATTCTGGACCTAGTGCCAATGCAACCTACCCCAATGATTATACAACCTATGACCAATCCACCGGGATCCTTTGGAAATCTTGTTCGCAAGGTTTAGAAGGGCCGACTTGTGGAATTAACAGTGTGTCAGTGGGAAATGCTGCCACCTTAAGTTCTTCCTGCACCGCACTCAATTCTTTAAATTCGGGTAATGGTTATGCCGGTCATAAAACTTGGCGCCTACCTACATTAAAAGAATTGTTTACCACTAACGATGCAAGTAAAGCAACAGCAACGATAATCAATCCGACAGCTTTTCCTGCAACGATCGCCTTTGCTTATTGGGCATCAACTCCTTACCTTAACAATGTTACAAATAGCTGGTATTTAGATTACCAATACGGTGATTCGTATATTCAAAATACAAACTCCTATCATGGTCGTTGTGTTGCTTCACCGGCACCAATAGAAACTCTTTCCTATACCGACAACGGAGACGGAACTGTCAGAGACAATGCCACTGGCCTTACTTGGCAAAAATGTTCTTATGGACAAAACAACGATAGCACATGCTCACTAGCAGCGAGTGCTACTACTTGGTCAACAGCTCTCGCTTATTGTAGTTCTTTGAATTTAGGATCTAGAACTTGGAGACTACCCAATCGAAATGAACTAGCAAGTTTGTATGATCATTCAAAGTCTACTCCCCCGATGATTCACCTGTCTGCATTTCCCAATACAACTGGCGATCATTATTGGACTTCTACAACCCATGCAAACACAACTGCGAATGCCTGGTATGTCAATTTTGGTACGACAACAACCAATTTTTACGAAGGATTTCCTAAAATAAATTCGATCTATGTTCGTTGTGTCTCTCAGTAATCTTCAGTTTTCCGCAAAGAAGTGAAATTGGATTTGAAGTTGAGTACAAATACCTTTCTCTCTCTATAATGCTTTCAAAAAAGTACAAAAAGTTATAGTTCACAAATTAAGATCACAAATAATTCTGCCTTAAGATCCTAAAGAAATATTGCAGTGACCAAACGACAAACTGAACAAGCCGTACCAACGGCACTATCTTAGTATAAAAACTGATTCGATTAGGCAATAAGACTACAGAAAGCAAAAAGATTCGTTTATCAATATATTATAAATTACAAATTCAATTGCGTATTGCAAAAAAAAGGTAAGAAAAAAGATTGGGCCTGAACCAAATTCCGATCAAGTTTTGAAATGCGATACGACATAGTTCTGAAAATCTCTTTCTATTTAATTACGAACTTTTTTTCATACGCCCACTTGAATTTATGAATTTATTATGTTATAAATTAAGTCCGTTCAAAATGTATTCTAATTCTAAAACTGAGGCTGAAATGACCGGAATGTCCACGGATGATATGATTAAATCTTTTGCCGGTTCTTTATTTCCCTCCCTACCCTCTGGAACCTACATCCTTCTATCAGCCACTGGAAAAATTGTAGAAACGTATACTTCAGAATCAAATCCATTGCAACTGGATCCAAGTGCTGTTGGCAGATCTTTCGAAGAATTACTTCCGCAAACTTATGTAAACTTGCGAGAAACAATAACTAAGGTAATGGAAACCGGGATTCCTTTTGCTTCCAGTTTTTCTTTTTCAAATTCTCAATTGTATATCAAGGTAGCTCCTTTTTTCTTTCCCGACCAAACACAAAAATTTTTCCTCATCTCTGCTTTGGAAATCTCAGAAGATACTGAAACTTTGACAAACCTTTCCCAAGTAGAAAAAGCAGTCGTACAATACGAAGAAAATTTACATAAAGAAATCATCAAAATCTTTAACTGGCGCCACGAGATTGAAGGTAAAGGAAACCATAAAGATTGGATGGAAAAAGCTTTACCCAATCTCAACACATCGCTTATGCAAGGTTCCGGACTTGGTGCCCTCGTAACTACGGTTGGTTCCTTGATCAGGAAGGCCAAAAAAATAGGTGATCATTATGAAGTCCCTTCCGCAATCTTCGAGTTGATTGACGACAATTTCCGTAGTACAAAAAAATTAGTCCAAACCTTAGCCGAAGCACAAGTGGTTTTTGAAGGAAGTTCCAGCGAAACAGAACCTACTATGTTAAAAGACCTACATGGCATGATTCAAGAAGAAGTCAGTTATCTATCCGATATGACTATTATCAAAAATCAAAGGTTTCATATCTCTAACCTACAAAATGGACAAGAAAATAAATTCAACTGTCATTTTAAACTACTGAGAACCGCCATTCGGGAACTTTTGATCAATGCAATGAAGTATGCACCTGATAATTCCAGTATATATATTCTATTTATGAGAGCAGGAAGTAAACTCTCTCTAAAAATTTTAAACTCACCGATGGATCCCTCCATCCACCAATTTGATTTTAAAAAATCAGAAGAGATCATTTTATTCCAACCATTCTATCGCGTGAATCGATATGTAGATGAAAGGTATTCGAAAGAAGAATTTGGTTTAGGACTTGGATTACCAATTGTTAAAAAAATATTAGAAGATATGAATGCGAAAATCTATTTCAATGTTTTAGATTCAAATATTTATAAGGATAAATCTTCAGAAGTATCTGTAACTTTGGAATTTGATATTATTCCATAAAATAGATATTTTAGTTACTTTATGATTTTGATGACGTTAGCTCCGATTTTACTTTTTTCGATCACAAGTAGGCGACACGATGAACAACTTAGACATGGACTCACTTTCCGACGAAAATGATGATTACGATGACGATGATACCTTAGATGGTCGCTTTCTAATCTTCTCACTCGCTGACCGAAGTTATGGGATCGAAATCAAATTCATCACCGAAATCGTAGGAATGCAGAACATTACCGAAATCCCCGACATGCCTACTTTTATCAAAGGAGTCATCAATCTCAGGGGAAAAGTGATTGCACTTATCGATGTTCGTGACCGGTTCCGTATGCAATCCATTGGTTATAATGACAAAACCTGTGTTATCATTCTCAATGTGAACCAACAACTCATTGGACTTATTGTTGATACCGTAAAAGAGGTAATCAAAATTCCACCAACAAATATGGAAGAAGCACCAAAGTTTGGAGACCACCAAGGGAATCAG
This sequence comes from Leptospira kanakyensis, assembly GCF_004769235.1. NCBI lineage: Bacteria > Pseudomonadati > Spirochaetota > Leptospiria > Leptospirales > Leptospiraceae > Leptospira > Leptospira kanakyensis. The sequence continues at coordinate 291,817 of NZ_RQFG01000012.1, forward strand.
TTCATTAAGTCCATAGCAAAAGTCAGCGATGATGTCAAAGTTTTACTCAATATTGAAAAACTTCTGAAAGACGAAGACCAACTTGCGTTAGATGTAGCAATTAATAATCAAACTTAAAAAGAGGAATAAAAATGTTTAATTTAAAATCCATGACAGTGAAAGGAAAATTGATCCTCGGATTCAGTTTGTTAATTTTATTTATAGGTATAGGTACTGGATCAGGAATTTACAGCGTTAATATCTTTAACCAAAAAGTAACCGATTTGGTTTTGATTTATTCTCCGAAGGTTCAATTTTCCGAAAAAATTCGAACAAAATTCATCTGGCTGGCCCGGAACGAAAAAAACCTAATTCTCGATCAAACTATGGAATTAATGAACCAAAGATTAACTGCACGAAAAAAATATGAATCGGAGTTATTTGGATTTATTGACGAATTAGAAAAGTTAGGAAATCAAAAGGATAAAGAAAAATTAAAAGAATTAAAGGAAACATACAAAGATTATGACGCGGCCTTTCAAGAAGTCAAAGTTGTTGCTTTAAAAAACTTAACCCAACAAGCGCAAGACATTTCAACATTTAAAGGTCGACCTGCCGCAGATAAGTTTGACTCAGTAGCCGATGATATTGCGGCCATGGCAGCTGCCGATATGGACGAAGCTAACAAACTTACAGATGAACTCTATCAATGGATTTTTATTTTTATGGCAGGTCTTTTTGTAGTTTCTGCCGTTATTTCTATAGTAATCGCTGCTTGGATCATCATTAGTATCACAAAGGCATTAAACTCTGCGGTGGAAATCGCAACAACTGTATCAACCGCCGCAGAACAAGTTTCTTCCACAGCGTATTCTCTCAGCCAAGGTGCCAGTGAACAAGCAGCTTCGATTGAAGAATCAACCGCTTCTATTGAAGAGATGTCATCTTCCGTAACTCAGAACTCACAAGCGGCCAACGAAACAAATGAAATTGCATCTAACTCTGCCAAAGAAACCACAAAAGGTAGAGAATCTGTTTTCAAAACTTTGGACGCCATGAAAAACATTTCTTCCAAAATCAAAATCATCGAGGAAATTGCTTACCAGACCAACTTACTTGCATTAAATGCTGCGATTGAAGCCGCTCGTGCAGGAAAACACGGAAAAGGATTTGCGGTCGTAGCAGATGAAGTCAGAAAATTAGCAGAAAGAAGCCAAGTGGCAGCACAAGAAATCAATCAACTTTCGTTTAATAGTGTTTCTCTTGCTGAAGAAGCTGGTAAAGTCATTGAAGAAATTGTTCCGAGCATTCAAAAAACTGCAGAACTTGTTTCTTCCATTGCAGATGCTTCCAACGAACAATCCTCAGGAATCAACCAAATTTCTCTAGCCATGACACAAATGGACCAAACAACTCAAATTGCTGCGTCCTCTTCGGAAGAACTAGCGGCAACGTCCAATGAGTTAAAAGAACAATCCGGCCACCTAATGGAAATTATGGGAACCTTGGTTAAAATAGATAAAGATAAATTGGCGCATTTAAAACAGAAAAAAACTATCCCAGGCAAACCTGGTGATCTCAAAAACATAGCTGCTGAGTTTGGAAAAAATAATAAATCTTCCAATGTTTTTGGTTCTGGGCATGAACACGCTGCTTTAACTGAAAAATTCTGAGTTAAGTTATGGGAAGAGAACAGCTCTTACTCGATTTTATCCCTGAAGGATTTGAACTCATAGAGGTTTGTGAATCAGCAATTCTCTCTATTGAAGAAATCAATGATAGATCAGGTGATTATGATGAAGAGTTAATTAATAACTTATTCAGGGCCGTCCATACCTTTAAAGGTTCAAGTGGATTACTAAAACTGGAAAGTTTGGTAAAAATTTCTCACGAAGCAGAAACCCTGATGGATATTTTGCGAAAAGAAAAATTACTTCCAAACGAAGATATATGCCAAGTATTAATTAACACCTGTGACCAACTCCGAAGGTTATTACAAAAAGTAGATGAAACCAAATCTAACCCGGAACTAGATGAAGAGTCAGAAGCAATCATTGAAGTTCTCAAACGAGAGATCAAACAACTGGCCCAAGAAACAAATGTTTCGGAAATAGAAGCCAAAACAAATGAACCAAAGAAAAAAAGTTACGAAATTTTTGGAGAGGAATCTTCCAATGTTTCTACGGCAGTCGTAACAAAAAAACCTGCTTTTGAAATTTTTGGTGAATCACCTGCACCTTCTCCCCAACCGGAAGAAGTCAGAAACCCGGAGATTCTGCAACCTCAAATTAATACGGAAAAACAATCAAAGGATTCATTTACCCAAACAAAAACCCCTATCGACAAAGAGGGAATGAATGTTCCGACAGCAGTCCATAAAAAAGAGATAAAGGTCGCCAATGAAAAGTTAGATGCTCTTATGGATTTAGTTGGTGAACTAGTCATTGCGGAATCGAATGTAACCCAACACCCAATGTTGAAATCGTTACGAAACGAAGATTTTAATTCTTCAATCAATCGCCTTCGTAAAATTGTTTTAGATCTACAAGAAGTTGCACTCTCCACACGAATGATACCAATTAGTGGAGTTTTTCATAAAATGTCCCGCCTGATCAGGGATCTACAGAAAAAAGCCAATAAAAAAGTAGCATTGTACATAAGCGGAGAAGAAACAGAAATCGATAAATCCATTGTTGATTTAATTGCAGATCCCATTATCCATATTTTAAGAAACTCAATCGATCATGGAATTGAAAATGCCGAAGAACGTTTATTATCCAATAAACCTGAAGTAGGATCCATCCAACTAAGCGCCAAACAATCAGTTAACGAAGTTTGGGTGATGATTCGTGACGATGGGAGAGGACTGAACCGAGAAAAAATAATCAAAAAATCAATCGAAAGAGGAATTCTATCTGGTGATACGGATCAACTTTCTGATAAAGAAGTTTACAATCTAATTTTTGTTCCTGGTCTATCAACTGCAGAATCAGTAACGGATATTTCTGGCCGTGGTGTCGGAATGGATATTGTTCGTCAAAACGTAGAAAGGATGGGCGGAAAAATAGAAATCCATAGTCGTTATGGTAAGGGCACAAGTTTTATATTAAGAATTCCATTATCCCTTGGAATTATGGAAGGAACCGTTGTCCGTATAGGAAATAAATTTTTCACAATCCAAACAACTGAACTGAGAGAGTTTATTAGCCTTAGAGATAGAGAAGAAATCCCTTTGGAAGACAACCAAAAGGTAATCGATGTTCGTGGGACATTCATACCCATCTTTGATATTAATAGAATCCTTAACCATAGAGAAGAAATTTTTTATGATGGTTTGGATCCACTTATGATTGTCCTTGAATATGAAAAAAAACTAATAGGGATCCGAGTTGATGAAATCATCGGCAACCAAAACGTTGTCATCAAACCGTTGCAAGGAATTTTAGAAGAAGCAAATGGTGTAAACGGATTTACCATTCTCGGCAGTGGGAATGTCAGTTTGATTTTAGATGTTAAATCCATTTTTCAAAAAATGCAAAGAATCGACTGATGATTAAGTTACTCATTGTTGATGATCAATCGGTTGTGCGAAAAGTCCTTTCGGAGATGTTTATTGGTGACAAAAACATACAAGTTGTTGGAACAGCAGCTAATGCTTTGGAAGCCAAACGTTTGATTCCTCAACTCCTTCCAGATGTAATAAGTTTGGATGTGGACATGCCTGGGATGTCAGGAATCGAGTTTTTAGACTGGCTTATGCCAAACTTTCCAACGCCAGTAATTATGCTTAGCACCTATACAGTATCAGGTGCTAATGCGACAATCAAAGCACTTGAAAGAGGTGCCATGGATTTTGTAAAAAAACCAGATGGTACGGAAGCTGATTTTTTACGAATGTTAGAAGAACTTACAAACAAAATTAAGAAATTAGGTTTAGGCGCAAAACCAAAACAATACGTCACAAATTCCCAACCAAAACTGGTCAGCCCCAAAGGCAAACAAACCAACATCAAACTGATTGCCATTGGTGCATCAACCGGCGGAACCCAAGCATTAGATTTTATTTTACATAAATTACCAAACGACCTACCCCCCATTGTTGTTGTACAACATATGCCAGAACATTTCACAACCTTGTTTGCGCAAAGGCTTAACCAAACGACTGGCCTTCCCGTGAAAGAGGCAACCCATGGAGATATTTTAGAACATGGTCATGTTTATTTAGCACCCGGTGACCAACATCTCCTCGTTCGCCGAATGGCAGGACGTTTTTATTTAGAAGTCGAAATGTTTGATAAAGTTAGTGGCCATCGTCCATCCGTAGACGTAATGTTTAACTCTATCTCACAAGGAAAGATGGGAAATCATTGTTTGGCCATTTTACTCACAGGAATGGGAAGAGATGGAGCTAGTGGATTAAAAGGAATCAAAGATGCTGGTGGACGAACCATCGGTCAAGACGAAGAGTCTAGCGTAGTTTATGGAATGCCCAAAGAAGCGTTTTTGTTAGGTGGTGTTGAAAAACAGGTAAGTCTTTCCGCCATACCAGATGTTATTTTACAATATTTATAATGAAAGTGGAGATTCAATATGTCAAAAAAAATATTACTTTGTGATGATGCACCAACTGCCTTAAAACTAATGGAAATGGTTCTTGGTGATGAAGGTTACGAAATATTCAAAGCAGAAAATGCAGAACAAGCAATGAAAAGCCTGGAACTCAATGGCCCTTTTGATGGTTGTGTATTTGATGTCAACATGCCAGGAAAAAATGGAATCGAATTATCTCGTGATTTTTTAGCCCACCCCAAAGGAGCTGGAGCCAATATCGTGATAGTTTCTACAGAATCTAGTGATCACTTGCGGCAAGCCGGAAAAGACGCAGGTGTAAAAGCTTGGATTGTGAAACCATTTGATGATGAAGATTTGATCGAAGTACTAAAACGGATTACAGCTTAAAATGTATAAATGGCCGTTTTTTTAACCATCCTTTCGCGAACCTTAGTTTCAAAATGTCTTTCTTGTGTGAGAATTTCAGTAGATAGGTTCGCAGGTATCCTGGTTATAAAAACGTCATAACTATCCGTATGGAAAACCAACTTTCGATACAACTCCCCACCTGTGTCTTCACTGACGATTGGGATTTTTTCCGTTTGCAAAAAACTTTTAACAAAACTTACATTTTTAGGGCCAGCATGACTCGTTGTTAGTTTTAAAGTCTGGGATCCACCAAAGATTTTTGCCTTTAATTCATTACGTGGGATATTGAGTTTCACAAATTCATTGATGATAAGTTCCATGGAAGTAATTCCGTAACGTGAACTTTTTTTCTCTTCTATTTTGTCGTTACTACCTGGTAAGAGAATATGATTGATGGCGCTATGTTTTGTTTTTTCGTGAAACAAACAGACAGAAACACAAGATCCCAAAATAGTTCGGATTTCATAAAAGCCTGAGGTAAAATAAGCTTCACCAATATTTAGAAAAACTTGTTGTTTCATACAAAGTGATACACGGGGCAGAGATCTATTTTCATAATTACCGAAGAAATGAATTTGTCATTCCAAATTATTTTTCGTGAGAAACCATTCGTGAGAAAATATTCGCATGAATGATAAGACGTATTTTTTTCTAAAAAAAACGACCACCCAAACAAGGGGATCCCTAAATCTATTGGATGGTCAAAATGTAGTTCTAGTATTTTATCTCGTAGTTCGGTATCTAGCGTACACTCCGTCAATGTCCGGCCCATTGGAAATGGCTTCTTTTACAAAAGCCAAATTTGTATCTGGGTTTTTCCAACGAACCGAAGATGCAGAAGACAATCTGATGTAAGTAAATCCAGTTTTCAATTCATCTCTTAAACTGGAATTACATCCAGATCCACCTGCTGAATTAGATACATCACTTAGTTCATCTAAATCAAATCCATCTCCGCCAGAGTTTGCCAATTCAAAAACTAAACTAGGATCATGTCCAAAATTTTTCGTTGTTTCATGAAATAATACTGAATTTCTGCCAGCAAACCTTGGCCAATCAGCAGGATTTTTAGAATATGTTGTTTCTGGCGCAAAACTATAATTCGGATTAAACCCACACCAATTGGTAGTATCGTTACTAACTTCAACGATAATGATATCCATAAAATATGTACTCGGGTTAGATACTTTGAATGCATTTTCAAAAACAATAAAATCAATACCAGGACCATTGGTAATTTTGTGACCAGACCATTCTAAAATAATATGATCATTTGCTAATGTATAGTATAAAGAAAATACATCGGTTCCACCTCCAGTAAGACCAGCACCGCGAACTCCATTCACTGCATTATTACTATTTCCGATTCCTGAGCCTGTATGCCCAGGCGCAGACTTTACTGTATCTGCCAACCAAACACCAGGATGAGAGGAGACGGGACCAGGAATGTCTGGATTGTCCGATCCATCGATGGGGTTTGTATTTTCCATTTGTAACAATGGTAAAAGTAGAGTCGAATCTACGTTAGATGGTTTTGTTTCGCAATTCCAGACCAAAAGAAAGGAAGTGCTGACAAGAAGTAAGTTTGTTTGAATTTTCAATTTTGTCTCCTTTGTTGTCATTAGGAGCGCAGAATTTGTTCAGTTGTAGTTTGTTCAATTGCAGACGACCCAATGACATATTTGTCCGGGGCCCTGAAAAAAATTTTCGGTGCAAATGATCGTTTACGGGCGATTCATTTACGGGAAGATCCGACTTATTCCATAGTAGTATGGAAATCACGGTTGCGCCGTCAGCTGAGGATTTACACCCCATTCCTCCCGGAATTAAGTCCAGCTTTTGCAAACGAACAATTTAAACAAGAAATAAAGAAAATATCATTTCAACTATCAAGACATTTATAAATGAAATTCGGTTTGAAATCGGTTACACAATTGGGCTCCGTAGCCATAGGCAAATCATAAAGGATCTAAACACAAATCACAATTCCCACAAATCTCGAAAGGAGAATCAAAATATTCATGGATGAACTTCCGCCGACAATCTTTTGTTTTTGTATAAAGAACCGTTTGATAGAGTCGTTTTTGATTTTCCTTTTTTTTATCCAACAATTCGGCTTCTGAAAAAAAGGAATCAGACCAAGTGGACTCAATTTGTAAAGTTCCACGTTCGATATCCCCAGAAATAAGACCTTTACTTGCCAATAAACTTAGAGCTGTTTGAATTCGATGGTCTCCTTTGTTTTTATAAGTCAAATAAGATTGTAAGGTTTCATAATCCAAACTGGGTAATTCAGTTTGTTTTTGTAGTAAGGTTTGAAATAATTTTTTCAAATACGATACATCAGGGTTTTGCCATTCAATAAATTCCATTTGTACACTGAGATCATCTTGGCAATAATAAAGTCTACAATCAGAAGGGTGACCATCTCTCCCTGCGCGACCAATTTCTTGGTAATAAGACTCTATACTTCCGGAAATTTGTGCATGATAAATATTACGAATATTTGGTTTATCAATCCCCATTCCAAAAGCGTTAGTAGCAAGTAGAAGCCCATCTTCTGATTTAAGAAATAAAGATTGTATTTTGTTTCTTTGATCTGGAGAAAGTTTGCCGTGATAAAAAAAATGCTTTTTATGTTTCGTATCCAAAAAGTGGCTAAACTTTTCTAATTCGCTAATCAAACTAAAGTAGATAATAGTAGCACCTTTCGACTGATTCAAATCTTCCAAAATTGTTTTGTATTTTGATTCCGAATCAAAACAATCCATTACCGATAGTTTCAAATTTGGACGAAACAAACCATTGTCAAAAATCTGAATTTTTTCTTTGGAAAATCCCAATTGAGTGATGATATCATCTTGTACTCGTTTGGAGGCAGTCGCCGTCAATGCAATGGTAGTTGGAGAACCTAAAATTTCACGAAACCAAGCAACTTTAGTATAGTCAGGCCGAAAGTCATGACCCCATTGGCTGATACAATGTGCCTCATCAATGGCAAGAAGAGAAATATTGATTCCACTAAGTGCATCCAAAAATTCTTTTTTTTGAAATCTTTCCGGAGAAACATATACTATTTTATACTCTCCAGATTTTAGTTTGTCATACCGATCCAACCTTTCCTTTTTCCCCAAACTAGAATTGATAAATGTTGCAGGAACAGCTTTACTTTGTAAGGCGGCAACTTGGTCTTTCATGAGAGCTATCAGAGGAGAAATGACAATACACGTTCCTGGCAATGTGAGAGCAGGGATTTGATAACACAAAGATTTGCCCATACCCGTTGGCATAAGGACGAGAGCATGTTTTTTCGATAAAACATGTTTGATGATTGTTTCCTGGTTTCCACGAAATTGGGAAATGCCAAAAATTTCACAAGATTGCTTTAGAGTCATTTATTTTTTTAGAATTCTAAGACTCATGTGTGACAAGAAAAACTTCAATTGGCTTTAGCTTTCCTTTTACAGTTTCTTCTGCAACAAACTTTGTCTGAAACAATTCAGGCCGCTCCAAACTAGCAATCGTAGATCCAGAAACAAGAATATCGGCAGAATATTTTTTTGTTAACCCTTCTAAACGACTGGCGGCATTGACAGTATCGCTAATGACAGTGGAGTCCATCCTTCTGTTTTCACCGATAGTCCCAAGCATTAGTGGGCCAGTATGAATTCCAATCCCAAACTCCACAGCCTGATATCCACCCCTAACCCGCCCATCGTTGTATTCCCGAAGTGCATGCCTCATGGCGATGGCTGCCACCAAAGATTCATCAGGTGGGCCAGGAAAAAGTGCCATCATTCCATCTCCCAGGTATTTATCCACAAATCCATTATGATCTCTAATGATGGGACCAAATAGTTTAAGAAACGAATTGATAAACTTGAAGTTTTCTTTTGGACTCATTGATTCAGATAAACCAGTGAAATTTCGAATATCCAAAAAGAATACAGTCATTTTCATTTCGGTAAAATCACCTAAAGCAATTTCTGTGATACTTTTTTTATTCAATAAACCCAACACTTCTCGAGGAATGAATCTTTCAAGAGAGGAATTTATTTTTTCTAAGGCGGCAGAATGCATTTCGCTCGTAGCAAATGCATTAGCAAAAAGACGTGCAACAACCAAAGACTGTGCTAATAAAAAAACGAATGTCCCTACATTCACTAAAGATGGAAGATTCCAGAAAAAATGACTTTTTACAATATCAAGCAATACGGTGAACAAAAAAACAACTGTTCCCCCAACAAATAACCCTGCTCCGGGTTCTTTATGAAGAAGTGCTCGGCCAACAATGATTAAACTATAGATTCCATAAGAAACAAGTAACAATTGAAAAGGAACTAACAATTTGGTTGTCCAAACAATAGGGGCAGTAACATTAATGACTGCATATAAAATCCCACCAATCATGGTAATGATTGTTGCTGGCCGATATGAAAATTTGGGATACAAACGATCAACAAAGGCAGCAAAACTTACCAATGCCAATGCCATGGTAACATATACACCACGAATCACAAAATACCAGCTAACATCTGGGAAAATTTCTAAAAACAATGTTTCACTGTAAAAAGTAGAACGAAATGAAATCATCAAACAAAATACACCGAACCATAGTGGCGCCCTATTTTGACTACGGAAGAAGAAGGAACCACAATGATAAAGTCCCATAAGAAAAATGGCGCCAAAGAGAAAGGCCTCCCAAATCACTGCTTGTGTTCGGATCCCTTGAATTTGATCTAAAGTACCGAGTGTTAAACTATAATAGATACCGCCAAATTGATCATCCCAGTTTGATACCTCAACCTCCAAATCCATTTCAGTTTTTTCTGTTTTCGGAATTAAGATGACCCTTGGCCGATAAGAAGGAAAACCACTTCCCGATACGGGCGAAACAAGACCTTCTTTTGCTATGACAGCCCCATCAACTGACAACGAGAAGGCGGTTCCGACCAAGGGAGACAATATAGCTAATTGATGAGAATTGTCCGGTAGTATAATTTTTAACCGATAAACACCATGCCCCAGAGGATTTCCATGAAATCCCTTGGTGGACGGGACTTCCCAAGGAACTCCATCGAGTTTCCATTCCCCATCTAGAGGAACCGTCCCCTGAAGCCATGACCACAAACTTAGATCTAATGTTCCTGCCGCCGCAGTGGGAATTTGTAATTGTCCAGATCGCGGCGAACAGTACGAACAAATACTAATGGCAATCAAGACTACAGCAATACGAATATATGGAAACATTTCCTGGAATGCTAACGGACAGTAGGAGATTGTCAATCGAATTCGATCTTTAAGAAGAACAAGAAAAGGCAAAATCTCGATTCTTGGTTCGTATAAATTCAATGAAGTAAGAACGATTCATTCATAACAAATCTATTAGTAATGAATCCAACGAAACCACTTACAGTAATTACGGTGTACTACTAATCCTTTCCAATGATATAAAGTTTTTTAAACCAGTTAGTTATAAAGAAATGAAGAGACCTTAAACAAAAAAGAAGTCCAAAGAACTTGACAATGAATTTTAGAACTTTAAAGTTTTGTAATCTAAAGGAGACTAGATGAAATTAAAATTTTCCAAAATCATTTCGATTTGTATTTTTTTTACGCTGACTGCATCCGTTTCAGCACAAAAAGGACAACAGTACGAAGCAAAACCACAAGGTGGATTTACAAAAAATATATCAGGCACTTGGGATTGTGGTGACTTTGGGAAACTTACACTCAAACAGAACGGAATTTCAGTCACTGGTGTTTATGATAACAACGGAGGAAGTTTGAGAGGAACCATTACTGGTAATACATTCAGTGGTGTCTGGTCTGAATCAGAAACTGGTGATTCCGGAGCATTTGAATTCGAACTAGCCATCAAACGTATGTCTCCAGATCCAACACATTTAGATGGGAAGTGGAATCACACAAACGATCGCAAATGGCAGACCGGATGGAACTGCGTTAAGTAACATTATGATAATAATAAAATCAATTTTAATTATTGCAGGGTTCATTGTATTAGGCGGGGTCGTCGGTTTTTTTGGACCTTTCATCATTGCGCAATTCGACCAAAATCCTGCTTGGTCTATGATCACAATGGTTACCGTACCAATAGGTTTTCATCTAGGACTTGTCGTCGGTTTGTTTTGGGTTTTTGGATTTTCCTTTCCCGGAGTCATCGTTCCTTTAATTACAAGTCTTGGTTTAGCTACAATGGTTTACTATTTAATTTTTAATCAGTAGGTGTTATGAAATTTCTTTTAACTTTCTTAATTTTCTTTATACCATTACTTGCTAAGTCTAATCTTCCAATTTCTTTTGAAGAAAATGGGCTTTATGGTTTTAAAAATAAATCGGGCAAAGTCATCATCAAACCCCAATACCAACATGTGATGGACTTCACCAAAGAATCAGTCAGTTTTGTTGTGAGTGACAACAAGTGGGTATGTATTGATACCAAAAACAAAATTCTTTTGGAAACCTTTGTTTATGATAATGGGCCTGATTATTATTCAGAAAAACTCGCGCGGTTTGTAGAAAACGGTAAGTTTGGTTTTTTTGATTCTCATTGCAAAAAACAAATCCCTGCGAGTTATGATTTTGTTTTTCCTTTTGTAAACGGTTTTTCTATCGTATGTAATGGCTGTAAATTACAACCAGAGGATGAACATTCAAGGATTGTAGGAGGAAAGTATGGTGCCATAAATAAAACAGGCAAACTAGTCATTCCAATCCAATATGAACAGATTGACTCCATTGATGCAAAAAAGAAAACAGCCAACGTTACCAACAACAAAACAAAGATTACAATCAACTTCAAATAGAGAATCACAATGCCAATTCGAATGACAGATGACGACAAGGAACCAGAAGAAGAATCAAAGTCAAAAGGAAGTTCTTTTTTTCTAATAGCGATTATCGCCTTCCTCGGTGGACTTATTTTTAAATACCCTAAGGTAATGATCCCGATTCTACTGATAAGCCTACTTGGACTCATTTGTATTGGAAGTATTTCAGATGATTCTGACACAGAAGAGGATCATTCCACCGAATCTGTGTCAGATGGCCCTCATAAATTAGGTGCAAAGTTTGATACGAAAAAGTATGACAGAACACCCGTTTATGAACCACTTTCGAAAGATTCTGAGAACACGTTACCTTCCGAAGTTTCCTTACTCAAATACGCTCCCAAAAGACAAAGCCAAGGGGAGCAAGGTTCATGTACAGGTTGGGCCGTTTCCTACGCTGCGCGAACCATTTTACACGCAAAAGCAACGGGAGAGGATCCAAACAAGGTTAGTTTTAGTCCGGCTTATCTGTTCAATCAAAACACAGATAAAGATTGTGACGGGGCTTACCCTGTCGACTTACTGGAAGATTTAAAAAAACAAGGGAATTTACAATTTTCAGAATTTCCTTACAATGAAAATTCGTGCCGCAACAAACCTTCTTCAGAACAAAAGGAAAAAGCAAAAGAGTTTCGAATTGAGGGTTACCAACGCCTAACAGAAGATGGCGAAAAATACGAAACTGATATTGATTCAATCAAACAATATTTATCTCAAGGTTCTCCTATAGTGATTTCGATGGAAGTTGGTGGAACTTTTTTAGACCTAAACAAAGCAGTTTGGATTCCCACTTCAGAGGATTACAAAGCAGTCAAACGTTATAAAAAAGGAAAAGATTCATCGGGAGACTGGGGTGGCCATGCAATGACTGCCATTGGTTATGATGATAACAAAGAAGGTGGTGCCTTCCAAATCATGAATTCCTGGGGGGAACGATTTGGCCATAAGGGAATTTTTTGGATTCGTTACGAAGATTTTAATTTATTTGTTAGAGAGGCTTATGCTCTTTATCCACCAAAAACTTTTGCACCTAACGAAACTTTTTCTTACCAACTTGGTTTGATTGACAATTCCACCAAAGAATTCATCCCATTAGAACAAATTAAGGATAATATCTACAAAACAAAAAACCCAATCAAGATTGGGACTCGATTCAAAGTCAGTGTAAAAAACGAAAAACCAATTTATCTTTATATTTTTGGCCAGGAGACGGATGGTAGCTCCTATGTTCTATTTCCTTATACAGATAAACATAGTCCGTATTGCGGAACCAGTGGAGTCAGAGTTTTTCCCAAAAAACAAAGTTTAGAAGTAGATAACGTTGGCAAAAAAGATAGTATCGTTATTGTTTTTGCGAAAAAGCAGTTAGATTACAAGTCAATCAATGTTTCCGTCAATCGATCAAAATCAAATTCCTATTTAGAAAAGTTCCAATCAGTAGTCCAAACAAAACGATCCCAAGGATCCCAATTCGGAAAGAACGGAGATAAAATTGATTTGGTTTCCACAGACCACGATCCGAACTCACTAGACTTTGTACTAATTGAGTTTGATAAAGAAAAATAAACCTATGACACTAGAACTCAAGTTTGCACGATTGCAGTGTCGGGTAAAATCCGAATCATCGGTTTTTTCGAAAAATGAATTGGAAACTTTTGTTTTGGTTGTTTTGCCTATATAGTTGCGTTCCGCTTTCTCATACAACAGACAGTCCCATTGCCATCCATGGACAGATTGACTTTAGGGATTGGGATTTCCAACAATCCCTTCCCCTATCAGGGGAATGGACTTTCCACTGGAATCAATTCAACCTACCTAACCAATCCATACCAGAGAAATTAATTAGCTCTCATAAACAAAATCAAAACTCAGACAACTCTGATGATTTCCAAACTATCGGAGAAAGATGGAAAAATAAATTTGAAGGCACTGGTTACGCCACCTACCAATTGAATATTTTATTCCCTGAGTCTGCAAAAGAAAATATATACGCACTTCGATTCTTTCAAACTGGTGGAGCAGCGATGTCCATATATATCGATGGAGTTTTGAAGTTACAACTTGGAAAAGTAGGAACATCCAAAGTTACCATGGTTCCCACTCGTAGTTCGGGACTCATAATACTTCCTTATCCGAAGGCAGAAACAAAAATCCTTGTCCATATATCTAATTTTCATCATGATGACGGAGCTTTTTGGTATCCGCCGGTTTTAGGTCTTCAAAAAAATATAAGTCACGATTCCTTCCTAGAAATTACAAGAGATTCTCTACTCACCGGTGCCCTATTATTTATGGCATTCTATCACTTTGTCGTATTTTTATTCAGAAGAAATCGAATTCTAATTTTTTACTTTGGTTTGTATAGTCTCATCATTGCCTTACACTCCATTTCGCTCAATGGAGATTCGTTATACTACTTATTTCCAAATGTCCCTTACCGAATTGCTTTTGTACTTTCTTTGATTTTTTTCTTAGCCATGCCTTCTTATCTTTTATTTCTAACCGAACGATTTCCAGACAACTTTTCAAAACGAATTACTAATTTCTTTGTCATATCTTGTTCATTATTATTTCTTTTTGTTTTAATAACACCATCAGAATTGGGGTCACAAACAACATTTTACGGATTATTTTTAACGATCGTCGGATTATTTTACACCATCATTGGTATTACCCACGCTGTTTTTCAAAAAAAAGAAATGGCCATTCCACTGTTAGTAGTTCAAGTTTTTTTATTTTTGACTGCGATCAATGACACTCTTTATCTCTACGGTATACTGAACTATTTTTTGATCCTAAAATATTCTTATCTTTCAACAGTATTATTTCAATCATTGGTTCTTGCTTCTTATTTCACAAAATCTTTTATCAAAAACGAAACTCTAGGAAAAGAACTGATCGCGCTCAACGAATCCTTAGAAAAAACAGTGATCCTTCGTACTAGTGAATACAAAGAAGCAAAACAAGTTGCCGAAGAAGCGAATGAATGGAAAGATAAATTCATATCTCTTGTTGCTCATGATTTACGTTCGCCACTTAGCACCGTTTACTCTGCGTTAACCATTGCGACAGACGAAGATTCTAACGAAGTCGATAAAACGCATATTTACAAACAAGTGTTTGTGATCTTAGAAAATGCAATGTCAACTGTGGAACATCTATTAAACCTAAACCGGTTCCGCAGAAACCAGGGGCAATACCTTTTACAACTATCAGAGAATCGGTTAGTTGAAATAACGAATCCTCTTAAGACTGGGATCATATTTGATCTACAAAAAAAATCATTACAAATTGATTGGCTCATTCCTGAAAATGTAACCGTTTATACAGATCCGTCCATTCTAGCCGAAATCCTTCGGAATCTCATCTCAAACGCAATTAAATTCAGTTACCCGAATGGTTGGATCCGTGTGAGTTCAGAAGAACAGATTGATTATACGGAAATCACTATCGAAGATAATGGCCAAGGAATTTCACAAGAACTGCAAAAAGAAATTTTTTCTAATCCGAAGCCATCACAAGGAACCATGGGAGAAAGAGGGTTTGGGATTGGTCTTAAACTTTGTTTGGAACTTATGCGTCTTCATGGAGGGAATATCAAAGTGGAATCGGAGCCAAATCAAGGGAGTAAGTTTATTTTAGAGTTTCCGAAAAAAACATCTGCACTCTAATGCAGACAGGATTCACTTTCATTTCTCGGTTTAGAATATTCTTTCCGTTTAAATCATTGATTGCATTGTCTGCATCTTTACGTTCTTTCATTTCGATAAAACCGAAACCTTTTGAACCACCAGTGTATTGGTCTGTAATGATTTTAGCAGAAGAAACTGCTCCGTGCACTGAAAAAAGCTCATTTAGCTTGTTTTCGGTCATTTCGTAAGAAAGGTTTCCTACATAGATATTTACTGACATTTGATTTCCTCAAATTTAAATCAGGAAATCAAAAACTTCCGGGTTTTGCCTATGAAATTTCTTGATTAATTAACCCAAAACTATAGACTTGATTTAGGTCAGGGACAACCAAATGAAGAGATTCACACTACCGTTGGTATTTTTTCTCCTCTCTTCCTGCTCTCTTCCCTCACTGTCTCGTAGTCCTCTAGATTTTTTGGCCTTCCTTCGTTTTTTTTCAGGCCCACAGTTTACAGGACATAGTATCGGTGGTGTGGTCTCTGGACTCATACCAGGAACTTCCGTCACAGTCACGAACAACCAAGAATCGGTTACAGTGAGTTCCGATGGAAACTTTATTTTCCCAACGAAACTCAGTTCAGGACAAAGTTACGATGTTAGTTTTGTTACCAATGGTGCTGGACTCACTTGTTCCATAGCCAATGCCCAAGGTGTTGTACAAAGTAGCAATATAACAAACGTAAGTATCACATGTGGGCTTGGTGCAAACTTTTATGAAGTGGGCGTAAATGTTTCCGGACTCAGTGGAACCATCACAGTCCAGAACAACGGAGCAGATACTTTAAATATATCAACAACCGGCCTGACAAAATTCACAACCCTTGTGTCCACAGGTAACAATTATGCAGTGACCATTACCTCACAGCCGGTGGGTACAATCTGTTCGTTTGATGATCCAACGCTTACTGTGGGAACTATAGCTGCTGCCAATGTAACTATATTTATAACGTGTGTTAACGGATACATCGTAGGTGGAAACATACACCCGAATCCAAGTTCGGATCTTGGAACCAGTCTTATCTCAAGGAAATCTTTTTTAAAAACAAAAGTTGGTTCCTTTCCAGTCAATGCTGGTGGAGCCGGTGCTATCACAGGAGGGGCGGTTGCCAGTGCAACACCTACCACTGCTCGGTTTAATGGCCCGAATATGATCACTACCGATGGTAATTTTATCTACTTAGCTGATTCTGTGAATGCAGTGATTCGAAAGATTGATAAATCCAACGGAACTACCACCATCCTCGCCGGAGGAAATTCGGGAGGGGGAACTGTTTGTCCCGGTACTCTAACAACCAATTGTCAAGATGGCGTTGGAACCGCAGCACAGTTTAATGGAATAGTTGGCCTAACCACCAATGGAAACAATTTATTTGTTTTAGAATCAACAGGCGGAAGGATTAGAAAAGTCAATTTAGCTACTTCCACAGTATCTACGTTTGCTGGAAGTGGAAATGCCGCCTCAGCTGACAACGTATCAGGAATCCTTGCGTCTTTTAATAATCCTTCTTCCATTACCATGTTTAACGGAAGTCTTTATATTGTAGATCGCGGGAACTGCACCATTCGTGTTGTGAATCCGACCACAACTGCCGTAAGCACCATCGCCGGAGGCCCCACTCTATGCAGTTTTGTAGACAACACAACAGGAACTAACGCTCGCTTTGTGTCCCCAATCACTGCGGTTGGTTTAGGAGGATACCTTTATATTACAGATCTCGGCGGAGGAGGTGGCCATAAAATTCGTAGACTTTCCCTTAGCGGCACCAATGCAGTAGATACGATAGCGGGAGATGGAGTGCAGGCATCCACAGATGGATTAGGAACGGCTGCCCAGTTCAATGACCCACATGGACTCACAACAGATGGAACCAATTTATTCATCTCCGAATGGTCAGGACATAAAATCAGACATCTCGATCTATCCACAAACAAAGTCACAACTCTCGCAGGAAACACACCTGGTTATTCTGACAATACTGGCGGAATGGGTCTTTTGAATTTTCCCGGTTATCTATTGTCAGACGGACTCAATATTTATATTTCCGATACGGGAAACCATTCCCTTCGATATTTAGAACCCTCCGAATTGCTTCGTTATACATTTGATGGAAATACAAACGATTCAATTGGAACAAATCACGGAACTATCGTAGGTGGCCCCACTCCCACAATGGATGAAAACGGTTTTGCGGGTGGTGCTTATGAATTTCACGGAGGTGTTGAATACATCCAATCAACTGTAAACATCGCAACCACTATTACAGATAACTTAACAATCTCCGCCTGGGTTTATCCTGCGGGTGGCCTGGTTACACAGTTCATATTCAGTAATGGACAAGGTGGTTCGAATGGATATGGACTCGCCATTGATCCCTCTCGTAGTTTACAAGTGATCCTCGCAGGTGTAGCAGGTAGTGGACTGACTACAATGCGGCTTCCATTAAACCAATGGTCTCATGTATTGCTTCGCAGATCCTACCCCAACTGGCAAATTTTCATCAATGGTAAAGCAGATTCTCTCGTTTTTACCATGAACCCGATCCTACCGGCCAGTACTTTCAAAGTGGGGGAAGCAGGACACGGATACCCATTTAAAGGTAAAATCTCCGATGTTCGATTATTTAATGGAGCCCTAGACAACGATGCTATCCAAAAACTTGCCACACAAGTTCCTTCAGGACTTGTCACCTACTTCCCGTTCAATGGGAATACAAAAGACTATGGAAGCGCTGGAAACCATTTAACCATTTCGGGGGTAGCGGCCACTACAAACGATAGAAATGGTCACCCCAGTGGAGCCTATTATTTTAATGGTGCCTCCTTTATGCAAAGGTTAAACCCAAATGGTTTACCAGTAGGAAGTAGTCCAAGAACCATTTGTGCTTGGTTCAATAAATCAAGTACTATTGGCGAATACATTGTAGGTTATGGAACCTTCATCAATTCCCAAGGGAATGGCCTCGTAGTTACTGATACCGTCACAGGAATGTTTGGTGTAGCCGATGATGTAGTGATCTTTCACGAAGGTTTTCGGAACCAATGGATGCATCTTTGCGGAACATATACTGCCGGCAACATTGAAATTTATGAAAATGGAGTTTTACGTGTTTCTGGATCTAAATCATGGTCTACCGTCCCAGGTCCTAGCCTGGAAGTAGGAAGGCGCCTCGATGGAGTTGGCGGCAACTTTAGTGGCGATCTAGACGAGATTAGAATCTACGATCGTGTCCTTAGCATTTCGGAAATCAGAGCTCTATCAGGACATTATCCAACACAAGTCAGCAGTTGGAACCAAACACCTGCTAGCAGTAGCTTAAAGTTATTTTTAATGCCAGAAGCTGCATCCTTTGGACCGGGAGCTTGCAGTGGAGGAGCCAATTGTGTAGGTGTTTTGGATGACCGGAGTGGGAACGGACTTCATGTCAGTCAAGGCACGGGGGCCAATCAGCCTATTTTCAGTGCTACCGGGCTCAATGGATCAAAAAGTTTACGTTATTCAGATTCTACGGGAACGTTTTTATCAAGAGCTTGTACTCCTGAATTAAATAGTATAGCAAATACCATTTTTGCTGTATTTATTGATTTGCAATCTTCAGGAAGTGATGGTATTTTTCAAAATGGCAATTCTGGTAAGTTATTGTATCTACCTGGTTTTTTAGGTACAAAAGTTGTAAATTTATTTGATTTATCAATTGTTACTACTCGATTGATTACCAATCCTTCTTACCATTCAATCAATGAAGCCGTTCTCATGTCACTTGACTACAACGGAACTTCAGGAAATGTTTATAAAGGAGGGGCCGTAGTAACTTCCTCGAGTTTCGGAACACCTACTTACAATTGCACTAGTGGAAACTTGGATGTCGGAAGGTATTATTGGAATATAGGAGGTGCTCCACC
The DNA here is from genome assembly GCF_004769235.1 of Leptospira kanakyensis. Classification (NCBI taxonomy): domain Bacteria; kingdom Pseudomonadati; phylum Spirochaetota; class Leptospiria; order Leptospirales; family Leptospiraceae; genus Leptospira; species Leptospira kanakyensis. The sequence continues at coordinate 311,220 of NZ_RQFG01000012.1, forward strand.
ATCTGATGGAGATTATTTAGAAGGTTTTATGGGAGATTTAATTTATTTCGACCAATCCCTTTCCACAAGTGATAGGGAAATCGTTGAATGTTATCTTTCGAATAAATACAATCTCCCTCTGGGTCACACCTGTCCTTAATCTTATTTCAAAAGTCTAATTTACAGTTTACCTTTGGGTAAATATATTTCCGTGTGCACTAAATCACCCACACCTAACTTTCGTTCATCTGTGTTTCTCTTAAACACCAAATAGGGACTAGGAAACCACAAAGCTACTTCATCCGTATCTTGGTTTATTTGCATCACCTCGGCTTCTATTGAATTAAGATTTTTTTGCCGAAAAATTTCCATTGGATTCCCGCTAAAAAGGATCTGGCCTCCAGACACCATAAAGACTCTTTTTGATAGTTTGATGACTTCCGGGATCTCATGGGTGATAAGCAGAACCGTCATTTGAAATCGATTCTGCAATGTTTGGATGAGGGAAACGAGTTGGTTACGAATTCTATGGTCTAGGGAAGTGAATGGTTCATCCAAAAAAAGAAATTTGGGTTTTTGTATGAGAGCACGAACAAGAGCCAATCTTTGTTTTTCTCCCCCTGACAATCCATCGACCTTTTGATTGAATAGATGCCCCACTTCCGCAATAGAGATTAGTTCCGTTAAAAAGGGTTGGTCGCCTTTTCCTTTATGAAAGGCAAACTCCAAATTTTCGCGCACATTCATATTTGGGTACAAGGAAGATTCTTGGAATAAAAAACCAATGGATCTAGAAAGAATGGGTAGGTTTATTTTTTTTTCGGAATCAAACCAAGTTTGACCATCAACGGATATAAAACCACGGTCAGGAGTTAGCAGTCCCGAAAGTAATTTCAAAAAAGTAGTTTTTCCAACCCCTGATTCACCAAAAAGAGAATTTGTTTGGTGTAAGGGAATCTCACATTGAAAATTAAATTCCAGTGGTTTAGAGGATCTGGACAAAAAAGTTTTTTGGATGTCTATTTTGATCATTCGAAACTCAAGACTATGAACTAATTTTTCCCGGCCAATATCATAGTCAAATTCCTCTTATAACGAAAGAGCAAAAGAAGAACTGTCATAGAAATAACAACTAACATCGCTGCATATACATGCGCTGAAAAATAATTCATAGCTTCCACCTCTTCAAAAATTGCGATCGAAGCTACTTTAGTTTTTCCGGGAATACTTCCACCAATCAAAAGCACTACTCCAAACTCACCGATGGTATGAGCAAACGTTAATACCATCCCAGCTAATATGGCTGCCTTACAATTCGGAAGGATCACTCGGAACAAAATAGTCAGTTTAGATTTACCTAGAACCATTGCTGTTTCTATGTAAGATTTCGTTATGGACGAAAATCCAACTTGGAAAGCCTGCAACATAAAAGGCAAACTAAATAACAATGAACCAATTAGAATCCCAAAAAAACTAAATGCAATGCGAAAATGAAATACCTCCTCAATCCATCCGCCAAACCAATGGTTGGGGCTAAAAAGAAGCAAAAGATAAAAACCAAGTACAGTAGGAGGTAACACCAGAGGCAAATTGAGAATGGTTTCGAAAACAAAACGATACCGAAAAGAAGAGAATGTTAGCCAATAAGCAATAGGAACAGTGATGACACTTAAAACAACTGTAGTCAGTAGTGCAAGTTTCAGTGTCAAAAGAAGAGGATCAGGATCAACTAACATAACTCTCGCTAATATTACTATATTTCTTCATAAATTCTAAATAAAAACAATCATTCTTCGTAAGAATCATAACCATATTTTGTAAGAATGGATTTAACATCCTTAGAAGAAAAAAAATCAAAGAACTGATGGAGTGCTAGATTCTTTTCTGTGGCCGGAGTTTCCTTAGGCTTAATGATGACTACACCTTGGTGGATGGGAGAATAGGATTTTGAATCGATATTTTGCCAAAACAAATTGTGATTTTCTTTGGACTTTGCTGTGGAGAGCGAAGTAAAACCAAAATCAGCAGAACCAGTCGACAAGAACTGATTGACCTGAGTGATACTTTCACCAAAAACAAGTTTATCCTTAACCTTTTCATAAATCCCATAATACTTCAAGGTTTCTTCTGCCGCTCTACCATAGGGAGCAGTTCTCGGATTAGCAATGGCAATAAACTTTGTGTTTTCACTCAAAAGATGTTCCGAAACGGAACTTGATTTGTTTTTCTCCTTATGCGACATGAGTATCAATTTTCCAATGGCATATACTTTTGGTTTGTTTTGAGTAAACCCTTCATTGAATAGGGCAAGAGGGAAATCCATATCTGCGGATAAAAACAAATTTACCGGTGCACCATTCCGTATTTGACTCGTTAGTTGGCCAGAAGCTCCGAACACCATAGTAATTTTTATCTTTGGGTTTTGTTTTAAAAATATAACCCGAATGTCTTCAAATGGACTCTTAAAGTTTGCGGCCACAGCCACAAAGATCTCAGTTTCACCTTTGGGATTGTTAAAATCAGGCTCTGCGGTTTCAGAAAAAACACCGTTCACAAAGATTAAGGATAACAAGATCAAGGTTTTGAAGTTTTTCATGATTCGGCCTAACCTAGAAAAAATATTTTTTTTCTAGTTGTGTTCTACTTATTTTAATCACTGAACTTGATTCAGCCAAGAGAAACAACAGGAAAAAAGAGAACTGTTGAAAAAATACTAAAAAAAATCATTTGAATCAAAAGTAAGATATACTAAAACACTAACACTTCTAGTTTTAGCGAACCTTCCCTATGTCTGTTTATAAAAAATTTACCATTTTTTTCCTATCCGTCATCCTCTTAAGTTTACTTGTCAGCTTACTTATTTACAACTTACAGATGTTTGCTTATCATAAAAATCCAGAGACTCAACTAAAACCATTTCATTTTTCAAAAATCCTTTCGCGGACAACTACGGTTGTACTTTTTATTTCACTGATTTGGTTTCGAAAAAAGATCGACAAAAAATCAATACAATCCCTCGGCCTTGAAAATTTTTCTATAAACAAACACCAACTCTGGATTGGATTTTTAGCCGGAATTTTATCATTATCACTTGTGGTTGTTGTTAAAATTTTCTTTGGTGTTTCTACCTTAGCACCAAAAACTTGGGAGTTATTCGATTTAATTAAATGTTTATATTTTTTAGGTGCAGTGTTTTGTATCGCATTTGTTGAAGAATTGTTTTTTCGAGGTTATCTTTTACAATCATGGATTGGTGATTTAGGAGAAAAAAAAGCTGCCGTATACACAAGTTTATTCTTTTCTCTCACTCATTTCATCCGACCCATTTCTGATCCTATGATTTTTGTATCTGAATTCATTGGACTATTTTTAGTAGGATACATTCTATCTTTAGCATGGATTTATACTCGTAAATTGTATCTCTCAATCGGAATCCATGCTGGTTGGGTTTACGTAGTTAAGATGCAGCCGTATTTTGTAGATTCCATCCCCCACGACAATCATTTGGTTTTCGGTGGAGAAAGGCTTGTCTCAGGTGGAATCTCTTGGATGTTTATGATCCTCTTTGTATGGTTTCTCAAACTTTCATACGATAAAACTTTAGAGAATAAAAATATAAATCTGGTATAAATGTATTTCTATAATGAATGCGAAACTCAGTCCATCTCAGTCGGGATCGATTTTCCTGCACTTTTTTCAAATTCCAACATCCTTTCTCGACTAATTCCTATTAGGTTATGCGTTAAAGTCAATTGATCCCCTAAAAAATCAGGTGCCAAACGAATTTCTACAACACGATACCAAGTTTCCTTTGGTGGAACGGTAAATGCATGATTGACACAAAGGCATTTGAATTTGAATCCAAAACTATGTTCCACTGGCATCGCGGAATGTGGAGCAGCAAAAAAATAAACAGGGGAATCCGTTGGGTTTTTCATCACGAGTAAAAATTGTTTTTTGGAACCTGGTTTTAAAACGAGCATATCCTCAGGAATCAAATCCCCAAATGGAGCCCGTTTTCCTTCCTGAACTGAACCAGTAGTCCATAAAACCAAACTTTGTGCTCCACTAGGTTCACGAATTTCCATTTGTAAAGGAAGTTTGGTTGTCTCCCATTTGATAAAAATAGACACCTTACTTGCTTTAGTTGGATTAGATATAGGAGTATCTGTTGATGAAACCTTCGGCCTCTCACCTTCTCCTCCACAGGAGAAGGCAAACATCAGAACAAAAAAACATATAACAGAGGTTAAATTACAGAATAAACGAACCATAAAAATTTTATTCTAAACTTAATTCTAAGGTTGAAAAATCAAGATTTTCCGTTTTTTTAGAATTGGTTAAGTAATATTGTTTGCCTCGAACTTGTAAAGTGACGAACTCCTGAAAAATTTTCTCAGTGTTGTTTGGGTCTGGATTTTTGACTTGGTTACAATCTCGCCCACAACCATTACAATCACCTTCACCATAATCTAAAAAATTAGTGAATGTTTGTTTGCGAAGGAATCCAAAAATACGGAGATGAATTTTTCCTGGACTAGTTTCTTTGACTTCATAATTTCCCATTCCATAAAATCGATTCGAACTTTCTTCGCCCGCGTCGTAATTGGTACGAGCCGTTGAACCCTCTAAAAAGAAAGTTCCATCGGAACGCAAACGAATGGTCCAATCAGAAGCAGTTGGTGGATCCAAATTTTCTTCTACCGAAACTTCGTTATCTGCACCTGCCGGTAGGTCTGTTACCTCACCTTCCGCTACCTCAGTCACTTCCCTTCCTGTCAAACCACGATTCAATACTTTCCGTAAAGCGGCTTTCGTAAAGGCATCAAAATTTTGGGAAGCTGTCGCCTTGGATTTGGGAAGTGTGTCCATCGCAAACCAATCCCCATCATGTCCAAAACGTAACTCGGATAAAACGATTCCCTTTTCGGTTAAACCTGGGTAAATTTCGTCTACCTTCATCGATAGTTTTTGTCCCTTATAAGGAGTGGGAAGTGTGATCTCTTGGCTTCCCATTGTATCTTCTACATTTATCTTTGCAGAATAACCATCATCTCCAGTTAAAAGAAAAGATTTCACTCGTCCATTTTTTATACAATGAACATCGGAACGTTGGTATCCATTCCAAATTTTAATTACAGAAATCTTTTTCTTTTCCGCAAAATCAAAGTTAAATGTGACTCCGACACCTCCTTTGACAGAAGCATATCCATTTTCATATTTAGAATCAAAAAGATTCATTACTGAATATGTTGGTTCTGGTGATGCTGTTTCCGAAGCAGTCACCGAACCTGATATAATTTCAGGAGCGTATGTTCTGTATGATTTTTTCTTTTCATCATAAAACTTCACAGATTTAAGGCAAATATTTTGGTTTCTCTGAAAATTCAAAGTCACTGACCTTGCCTGCACCACGGGGTCAAAAATGACTTCTGAATTTGAATTTTGAACATCTGTACTTGCATACACTTCGTCAAAATTTACATAGGCTGCGATACGGTCTTTGAACTGGCCCGAACAAGACTCAATAGAAACTTTACTGAGAGAGAACGCATTGTCCGCATAAAAATGTAATTTGACAAATTCAGCTCCCGGTTCCGCCTTCCACTCTTTACCATCTAACACGAAAAAGGGGAGTCCATTTTCCATCGATGTGGATGTCACCATTGAAAAGTGGAGTTTTTTGCCACAATTCATAACTAGTAGGGATGTTAAGACCAGAAAGGGAAGTAAATAGGATCTAAATTTCATAACCTGTCCTCTGAAAAGGTGGGTTAAGGAAAACCTGATTCCAAAAAGAAGGCAAGAAATTTTTTAATGACTCATCGTATCTTTTAAAACTCGTTCCCAAGTTTCTGCATTTAAGGCCCCAACCACCCACCGCCCATTCACCCAAAAACTGGGAACAGAATTCACTCCGAGTGCTGCAGCTTCTTTCATATCAATTCGCACTTTTTCGAAGTAGATAGATTTTAAATTTTGCGGTTGGCAATCTGGATAGGATCCCCACTCACTCACATATAAATCTTCACCTTTATATATTTTTTTAGCATTCGCATATAACCCTTGCATATGGAATGTAAACCTCTCAGGATCTTTTTCCCATAAACACCTACCCAATGCTAAAGGAAGTAAACCTTCTTCGGAATCTCCATCCAAAGGGAAATCTTTGTGTATGTAAAAAATTTGAGATTTGTATTTGGAAAGTATATTCTTTGTATGAGGGAATGTTTCACGACAAAAGTTACATAAGTAATCGCTCCACTCAATCACTACCCATTTAGCACTCGAAGAACCAAACTTAGGTGAACTTTTCAAATTTAATTTTGCTAAAATTTCTTTTTTCCCAATCTCGTAAGATTTTTCTTTCCATTTAAGTCCTGACTTGTGGAACAAACGACTCCAAACAATGCGGATCCGAATCGATTCTCGCAAGCGGTCAATTGAATCTGTATCCGAAATCTCCCTTGGCAAAATTTTTTTTTCTACCGACCAATACTTTGATATTTCTTGGTCAGTGACAAACGAACGTTCTGACTCTTTCCATTCCGTTAACGTTTGCCCTTTTATATTCGCAACTTCCCGTAACTTCGCCAAATTCGAGTCAGACGAAAGTGATAGTTTGACAACCTCTTCCGAAGGTAATGTTTCAGGCAAAAACCGATCCTGTTTTGGATTCTCCCCGCAGGAAAATAACTGAAAGAAAAATACAAGCACTAAGATAGGCATAAAATTCATTATTTATAATCACTATGAACCAAGAGCAAGACCTTTAATTGATCAATACAAAAACTAATTCCAGGAAAATCTGGATCCCATCGTTAAGAATTTTTGGGACGTCCCCAATGGTGTTGTTTTTTTTAGTTTTTTTCTGATACGGGCCAGGCTACTTCGGGGTGCGCTTTCGCTTCCGTCTGACGAACGTCAGACCAAGCCCTGCGTATCCTTGACGTAAGAAGATGGTTACTTTAATTTCAGCATCTTTACTATATTTTGGTGTCCATTTGCGAAAGCAAGATCCAGAGCTGTCTGTCCCTTTTTATTTTTAAGTAAGGGATTGGCTTTTTTTTCCAAAAGATATTCTACTATTTCCGGACTTCCATCCCTTGCCGCTAAAATCAATGGAGTTTGACCCTCAATTGAATCGGCACGGTTGGTATCACAACCAAATGAAACTAACTCTTTCACGATCCCTTCATTTTTAAGTAATACTGCTAGTATCAATGGAGTTTGTCCAAATTCATTGATGGCTTCTACATCGGCCCCTTCCTTGAGGATCGATTGTACAAATGGAAGCGAACCACCTTGGATCGCCCAAAAAAGAGGAGTGTATTTGTGTTCATCCATTTCATTCACTCCAACTCCGAAAAGTTGTAACGTCTGAAAAAGAAAAATATGATTTTCTCTAGCTGAGTAAATCCAAAGTAATTTTTTTCTTCTAGAATAATCTAAAAAGAATAAACTAATCAAAACAAATAACAGTAAAAAAGCAGTGAATGCTTTTTTTGCCGCAGATTTAGAATCTGGATGAAAAAATAATTCAGAATGATCACCCAAAATCAACATCACTGATTTATATTTTCGAATGATCAAATATACCAAGATAAGATTTGTAGGTAAAGTAAATGCGATTAGATATGGGATGTTTAATATTTTTCCGTTTCCTGCATATAACAGAAAATATATCGGGAATAGAAAAATTAGAAAACCATATACAAAAAAACTATTTGTTATATAGGTTTTTGTGGATCCTCCTTTCTTAAGTTTAAGTCCTCTTTGAAAACTCATTAGCTGTAATAATAACGAAGAAAGGATGGCCCAAATAACAGAACTGAGTATCTGTAATGAAGGGAGAGGGATGGGCATATCCCAACGGTTTTTACTCATTCCAACGTATAAACCGGCAAGAATGGCCACTCCTCCGACAAACCAAAGGGAAAAAAATACCCTAACAGAATGTCTGGCCCGTATCATTTGAGATTTTTTATCTTCAACTACATCTTCTTCCCCGAAAATTTCATCCACGGCAGATGTAACACGTAACATCCCAAAAACAGAAACTGCGATATAATAACAAAAAAAAGAAACTGCCAAAAGGTTACGTTTCCAAGACTCATCGTTAGAGGATAATCGAACGATAAAAATCAAAACAAAGGTTAGTATAGCAGGTGTAAACAATCGGATGATAGGAATGATTCCACCGTGAAATGGATTCATCTGGGGAAGTTTTTTTTCTGTATTCATATTATTTTACCACCCCTTTGGCCCCTTCATCTTTCAAATTCAAAATATAATTGGAAACGGCTGTTAACTTCTCATTTCCTAAATATTTCTGAGAAGGCATTTCAATAAAACCTGCTCTTACTTTTTTAGGCATAGAAGCAAAGGAAACAACTCCATAAACATCTTTTTTATATTTTTCCTGAATTTCTTTAATTGGGGGTCCCACTGTGCGAATATTCATCGAATGGCAACCAGAACACACAGCACCAAACACTTGTTTCCCCAATTCTCTTTCGTCTGATTTAGCTTCCCCCAACTTCGGATCACCAATCATAGTTTTAATTTTTTCAGTTGTTTCTTTTGGATTACAAACTTCGTAACTACTCGTACCAATTTTTGTCACTGAATCTGGCGCAATCAAACAATTGTCTTTGCCTTTACCGGAGGCAACAATATCATATCCATCTGGAAAAACTCCCACCTTCCCTCCGTTAGGAGATTCGGGGATAGGATTTCCTGAAAATAGAATTCTTATCACGTAAAATATCCAGGAGATAAAATCATTCCACTTGCGGACTCCGTTATCGATAAAAACATTTTCTAGAACTTTATTGCGGTCTGGATTTGGTTCTACATCTGGATCTGGAGACTTAGAATTCGGAAGTAAGTTATTATCACCAATCCCAATCCCGGCAAAACTATTTCTACGAATGATATTACCTTCAATGGTTACTGCATCGCCAGCCATCACTCCAATCCCAATTCCAGGAGGAACACCAGCAACAAGAGCACCTGGCTCTGCAAAATTTCTATGATTGTTATCAAAAATAAAGTTATTTCGAATAATCACATTTTCTACTTTTTTTAAAGGAAGACCGGGCAAAGCGAAGGCAACAATTCCTGCTGAATTATCATAAACAGTATTTCCTTCAATTAATACATTGGTCGAATTTTCGATTTCAATCCCAATCACACTTCCATACACTTCATTTCGCCTAACATCAACGTTGTGGCACATACCAATATATATGGCTGCATCAGCAATCCCTAAACTTACGGTATCTTCAATCAATACATTGGTTCCCATTGTAGGATAAATTCCATAAATCCCGGTGTTTTCTACAATGAGTTTGCGCATGATGATATTCCCTGCTCCTTGGGTCATCACTCCGTTTGCTTTATAATTTTTAATATGAAAATTTTCGATGAGGAAATTGGCACCCGATCCAATCACACCATCATTCAACTTACCCCCTCCGTCCAAAGTTGGCCATCTACCATTGACTATCACACCAGATAGGGTAAAAAATGTTTTATCTACAAACAAAAATTCATGATAAATACCAGGATAAACTTTAACCGTATCTCCTTTTTCTAAAGAATCAATTGCCTTCTGGATGGATTCACCTTCATGAACTTCAATTGTGCGTGAAAAAATTTCGCTAGTGAACAAAAAGAAAAAACATATAATGAGTAGTATGCGAGATAAACGATTAACATTAAAATAAAATCGAGTAGATGGAAAAGGTTTTTTAAAATTCATTATTATTTGGAACTCCGATGATGATATGATTCAAATTCAATGGCTACGGGTAGACCAGATGGAACAAACTTAGGAATCTTTGGCATGTTCGTTTCATCATTCAATGTACCTAGAAATGAAATTAGAGACTTAATTTCCTTTTCGCTAAGGTCCATTTTTCTAACATGCCAATGGATTCTGAGATCATTAGAAGCACCGTTCCCCCTTCCTCCGCCCTCATTATAAAAATTGATCACTTCTTCTAAAGTTTCTAAATTTCCCGAATGCATATAAGGTGCGGTTTTCGTAATATTTCTCAAAGTTGGAACCCGAAAAGATCCTCTTAGTAATTCTTGTCCTGTAATGGATTCTCTACCATAGTCTCTTTCTCCTGAATCAAGAGTCCCAATGGTAGCAAAAACATTATTCGTAAACATTGGCGGTGGATGGCATTCGGCACATCTTGCTACAAAAGAACGAAAGACATTATAACCTAACAATTCTTCGCTACTCATTGCTTTTTTATCTCCGGCAGACCATTTATCAAATCGACTGCTAAAAGAAACCAGTGACCTTTCAAAAGAAGAAATGGCATCAATGACTAACGCTGCTGTTATTTTTTTTTCTTTTACGCCATAGGCTTGGCGGAACATTTTTTGGTAAAACGGGAGAGCATTCAACCGTGATTCGATTATTTCTTGCGAACTTCCCATTTCTTCTGGAGAATAGAGTGGCCCTTCTGCTTGGTCTTCCAAACTAGAAGCTCTCCCATCCCAAAATAAATTTTTCATATAAACAACATTCCATAAACTTGGTGCCGACCTTTTTAAGGTAACTCCATCTTTTCGATTCGGCCCATATCCGATTCCACCATTCCCAATACTTTGTTTTCTACCATCGGATAAACTATACGCGGGATGGTGACAATGAGCACAGGATAGTTGTTTATCACCTGATAGAATTGGATCGAAAAAAAGATATCTTCCTAAATCTATCACACGGGGATCAAGTTTAGGCATTGGAAGGGGTTGGCCAAGACCACCATTTTTCTCTAATGAAACAATGTATTTGTAATCAATTACACAAAACTGATTCTGTTTTTTCCATCCCGAGGGACAAATCGAAGAAAGAAAAAAATCGGAAGGTGGCACAACAACTTCGAACGCGGAAGTTTCTTGAATGATCTTAGATTCTACTTTAGAACAATAACAAAATAAAATGAGAGAGGCAAAGAATCCAAAACAAAAGTGAGACTTCACAAGACAAAGGAAACAAAGAGAGTCAAGATAGAAATCATTTTAATCAATGATTAAAAAAAGAAATCATACAAATTAACCATCAAAATTTTATACCCACCAAAGGCTCATTGATATATATCAATCATTACAAATGTGACTTCAAGTTCACATGAAAACGAATCCCATTGATCCAAAGAAGCAGAATCCGCGACAAAAAAAGATTGTAACATGAGGACTATTATCATTCTAATTTTATATGCCCCATGAAGTTAATTTGATTTCAACTGTTGCTGTCGGCCTTGGTCTGGCAATGATCTTAGGATTTATCTCCATCCGTCTAAGAATGCCTCCACTCGTGGGATATTTAATTGCTGGCATCATTGTTGGTCCTTACGTCCCAGGTTTTGTGGCGGATGCGGAACTTACTGCACAACTTGCTGAAATAGGTGTCATGTTGCTGATGTTTGGTGTAGGACTTCATTTTTCCATCGAAGACTTAATGTCGGTAAAACGCATTGCGATCCCTGGCGCCATTGTACAAATTTTAGTAGCAACCATACTCGGAGCCGCTGCCATTTTATTCTGGGGAGGCAGTTGGGGAGAAGCCGCTGTATTTGGGTTGGCACTTTCTGTTGCCAGTACAGTAGTACTCCTCAAGGCACTGGAAACACGCGGTGTCATCGATAGCATCAATGGGCGCATCGCCATCGGTTGGTTAGTCGTAGAAGATTTAGTAATGGTACTTGTGCTTGTATTATTACCACCTTTAGCGGGAATCATGGGTAGCCAGGCTTCCGGCATCAATCAGACAAATGATACAAATATAATGGTTACACTTGTTGTGACCCTCGCCAAAGTAATCGCATTTGTGATCGTTATGTTGGTAGTAGGAAAACGTTTGTTACCCAAAGTTTTGTGGTGGGTTACCGGCACCGGTTCACGTGAGTTATTCAGTTTGTGTGTTATTGCTACAGCAGTCGGCGTGGCTTATGGATCCGCCCTATTATTCGACGTATCTTTTGCATTAGGTGCTTTTTTTGCCGGTATGATGTTACGTGAATCTGAATTCAGTCATCGAGCAGCAGAAGAGTCACTGCCCTTACGTGATGCCTTTGCCGTATTATTTTTTGTTTCCGTCGGAATGATTTTTGATCCACATATCTTGGTGGAACAACCGTTAAAGGTGTTTGCTGTCATTGCCATCATCATGTTCGGAAAAACACTCGTTGCCATCGCACTAGTGCTCATCTTTCGTTATCCGCTAAACACCGCATTAACAGTGGGTGCGAGTCTTGCCCAAATTGGTGAATTCTCGTTTATTTTAGCCGGCTTAGGTGTGAGTCTGGGTCTTTTAGACATAGAGGGTCGAAACTTAATTGTCGCAGGTGCTTTGGTTTCCATTGCATTTAACTCCACATTGTTTGCAGCACTGGAACCGTTTCAAAAATGGATCCGCAAACATTCCTCTTTCGCACGCAAACTAGAAATGCCGGATGATCCTCTTTCCATGTTACCAATGTCTACAGATAATGTTTTTTTATCTGGTCAAGTTGTGTTAGTCGGTTATGGTCGAGTCGGAAAACGGATTGCCAATGCTCTGGATGAACATAAAATCCCTTACGTTATTGCAGAATCCAACCGTGAGATTGTGGAAAAATTACGCGCAAGAGAAATTCCTGCCGTGTGCGGTGACGCATCAGATCCCAATGTATTAGTTCAAGCACATATTGCCCATGCAAGTTTGTTAGTTGCTGCGACTTCAAATACATTCCATGTACGCCAAATGGTTGAAATCGCACGTAAACTGAATCCAAAAATCGAAACCGTCATTCGCACACACAATGAGGACGAGGCAAAGTTATGGACAGAAGAGAAAATTGGTAAAATTTTTCTCAGCGAACAACAACTTGCTTCCGGTATGGCAGAACACGTATTAAAACGTATGGGAAAACTAGTTTAAATCGAGATCTTTTTGTAGGTTTCGTTAGGTGATAAACTCAGCTAAACTGAAATCCATATTGGTTTTGGCTTTCGAACATACCTGGTTTGAAATTTCCGATTTTCTCTAAGGGACTTGTAATTTGCAAAAGGGAACCGGGACTCACATGTAAATATACGAGCGTCGTTTTTATATCCGCATGACCTAGAAGTTTTTGAATATAAACCAAACCATATCCATCCTCCAGAAGGTGAGTTGCAAAAGAATGGCGGAGAGTATGGACAGTGCCATATTTCCGAATCCCAGCGAGTTTTCTAATTTTTTGAAAGGCAGCTTGGATGGAGCGTATACTAACAGCAACATCTTTCCCTTTATGAGAAAAAAACAAATAGGATTTAGGATTATAAATTTTTATATATTGTTTGAGTAAAGCGGCAGTTTTATCTGCTAAAATTGCATATCTTGCATGACCACCCTTCCCTGATTCGATAAATATTGCCTTCCTTTCAAAATCAATATTTGATATCTGTAAGTTCACCACTTCACCAATACGTATCCCTGAAGAATATAGTAAGGTAAAAATAATTTTCTCCCAAAACGTACAACAATTGGAAAGTAAACTAACTATCTCTGTTTGGCTAAACACAGAAACAACCGTTCGTTTTCTTTTTGGTAAGGGAACCAGCTGTAACATCTCTTTTCGATCTATTAAAGAATAAAAAAGCAGAATTGCACTATAAAAATTAATCAGAGAAGAATCAGAGCGATTTTCCAACCTCAGATATAGGAAAAATTTATATATATCTGTAGGTTCCAAATCCAAAGGAGACTTTTGAAAGTGCCGAGTTAATACAGTCATACATGTTGTGTAATTCCGAATTGTTTTCGTTGCATATCCATGGACGATCATATCACTGATCATTTTATCTTTTAACATACCCATTCTTACATAAGTTTAAATGTATGAAATAGGAAAACGGTTTTTAGGTATTACTACTTTGTTTTATTTGTCCCGACAGTATCATTTTATTCCCACTGATTCCGAACAAAAAAATCAAGATATTCAAATTCCCTATGTAAAAATCTCGTTTTAAATCGATACAAAGTTTCTGAATCAGTGCAGTCAATTTCCATACTCAAATTTGTATCCTTTTTAAGAAATTAATCATAAATTATTCCCTGCGTTTCCCCGTCTTATTTTAATAGCAATACAGCGAGATCGAATGACCCAAATGAATTCTAATAACAAAGGAGAAGATAACGACGACGGCCAAATAATCCGCCATGAAAGGCATCGTTTTGCTGAGTTAGTGAGAGCAATGAATGCAGGTACCTGGGAAACGGATCTCATAGGCAATACAAGTATCGTCAACGAACGGTATGCAGAAATTTTAGGTTATACATTAGAAGAACTTGGACCAGTCAATTATGATGTATGGACAGGACTCACCCATCCGGATGACATGATCCGACTCAATCAAGTACTCGAAGAACATTTTGCAGGGAAAAAACCCTATTACGAATGTGAAGTCCGAATGAAACATAAAAATGGTCATTGGGTTTGGATTCTTGATAAAGGGAGAGTTGCTGAATGGACAGAGGATGGGAAACCAGCGTTTATGTTTGGGTCTCACCAAGACATAACATCCATTAAAGAAACAGAGGAAGAATTAAGAATAGCAAAAGAAGAAGCAATTCGTGCGACCCAATCTAAATCTGAATTTCTAGCCAACATGAGTCACGAAATCCGAACACCATTAAACGCAGTCATAGGTTATCTGGATCTAATGCTTCAAGGGAAAGAAGAAGTTAGAAAAGAATATTTAGAAATTGCTCATACATCTGCTTTATCATTACTCGACCTGATCAATGACATCTTAGATTTTTCGAAAATTGAAGCAGGAAAGCTAGAACTTCATTTTGAATTCTTTCCTATCCGAACCCTCGTTGACCAATTAAGATCTATATTGTTTTACTCTTTTCAAAAAAAGGATATTGAGTTTAAAATCCAAATTGATCCCCAAATCCCTGAATTTTTAAAAATGGATTTGATTCGCCTTAGGCAGATTCTGATCAATCTCATTGGGAACGCGGTGAAATTCACCGAAAAGGGATTTGTCACTTTTGAAATTAAAGTTTTAAAACTGAATAACGATACCGAAGCCAATCTTCTTTTTAGTGTTCAAGACACTGGAATTGGAATCGAAAAAGAAAGTTTTGATAAAATCTTTGAAATGTTCTCCCAAGAAGATTCCTCTACTACAAGAAAGTATGGTGGAACCGGACTTGGACTCACAATTACCAATCATTTATTAAAACAAATGAATTCAAAACTACAACTTGAAAGTGAGTTCGGAACTGGAAGTAACTTCTCTTTTGTTTTAAAAATGGAATTTTCAAATTCGATACAAGAACCAGTCCCAAAAAATTCTGAAGAATCCAAACATGAAACCATTCAATCAAACCATTCACTCATTTCGATCCAACCAAAAATTTTAATCGTAGATGACAACGAAATCAACTTAACCTTACTTAAGACAATGCTCCAAAGGATTGTACCAAAAGCTCTAGTCTTACAAGCAATAGATGGCGAAGAAGCAATTTCTATTTATCAAAAGGAAACCCCTGATTTTATTTTTATGGACATTCAAATGCCTAAAACAAATGGATTTGATGCCACTTTAAAAATTAGGGAAATTCAAAAATCAAACCCCAAAAACGTGATCATTGTAGCGTTAACTGCCGGTGAAACCACTGACGAAAAAGAAAAATCTTTCCAAGTTGGCTTTGATGATTTTATCTCAAAACCTGTCGTTTCAAAAACAATTGCTAATTGCCTTACTAAATTTTTCCTAAGGTAAAATTACACATAAAATATAATTCCGATTTATATACTCATGGTGGTGAACCAAAAGGTTCGTTGGCCTGACTCAAAGGGGATGGAAAGTTTGGTGTGATTTGGGGTAGAATGTTTTGAGCGTTCCCAATGCGATTTAAGTTTTAAAATAATATTTAGGGCTGGGTCGGGCCTCTCTGGGGTGCGCTTACGCTCCCGTCGCCAAAATAGACTCGCCTTCCACACAACTCACCTCCTATCATGACGGATAGATTCCGAATTTTTAAAAAACTAAACCTTCATTTTTCAATTTGATTTCGGAATACCAACTCTAAATTTTTGATATGGTTTAATACATGAAACTTTCATTAGTTGATGAAATCTTAATCGCAAGGGAGATGAAAAACGAAAAAACTGTCGCTTTTGTTCGGTTTGCCCTATTTTCAGTCACTTCTATTTTAGATAGTTTATCCTATTTTGGATGGATCCATTATACCATTGTTCCGACAAGCCTCATCACTGTTGGATTGGATATTTTATTTCTAATCTTTGCCACCCTTGTTTTGTTTTTTTTGTTTTATTTACCTTACAAACCGTATCTGAAATTTTTCACGATCACTTTAGATTATTTCATCATTGGCCTTATGATTTTTCTTGACCCAACGATTCTAAAAGGAAACGGCCTCATCTATTTTATCGCAATGACAAGTGCCATGTTTGTTTTCCAGTTCAATCTTCTGAGGCACTCGAAAGCAGGAACGATCTACGGCGCTATTTTGGCATTTATCTATTTCCTTGTGGTCTCCATTGGATTAGAAGATGGTTACCCATTTGATTTGATTCCCATGATATTTGGATTGGCGATGATGCTTGGAATGGGATATCTAACTACAGTTTCCAATATCGAAATGGTAAAAGAAGCCAATGCAAAACAAATGATGGAAAGATTTCTTCCTTCACAGTTAGTCAGTGAATTTTATAAAAACAAGGTGCAGTTAGAGCCTGGTGGTGAAAACAAAGAAGTAACCGTTCTTTTTTCAGACATCCGATCTTTTACAAAATTTTCAGAACAACGGTCTGCCGAAGAAGTTGTTCAATTTTTAAATGAATATTTATCTCGCATGACAGATGTCATATTCAAATTCAACGGAACAATTGATAAGTTTATCGGCGATGCCATCATGACCATATTTGGTGCGCCATTCAAACGAGATGATGACGCACTCCGCGCCGTCAAATCTGCTGTGGCAATGATTCGCGAATTGGAAAAATTAAACCAAAAGATGGTGAATCCAGAAGACAGATTACAAGTTGGAATAGGAATCCATACTGGAGATGCCATTGTTGGCAATATCGGCTCAGATCGAAGGTTGGATTATACCGTCATTGGTGACAATGTAAACTTAGCCTCTAGGATAGAAGGATTAACAAAACATTACAATTGCCCGATACTCATATCGGATGCCACTTTCAAACAAGTAGCCGGCAAATACTCGCTAGATGATGGTTTCGAGATTAGAGAAATTGATCAAGTAGTTGTCAAAGGGAAATCAAAACCAATCACCGTGTATGAAGTGATTTGTTTTTCCCTTCCTTGATATCTTTCCTTTGAAGGGCCGATTTTAACAAAGTTCTGGTTCCTAAAATTGGTATTGTGCGATTGTATACCGATAGAACATCCTGATTTTAGCGGATCATTTTGCAGCAATGCCTAAGTAGTTCCGAACGGAGAAATGCAATGTCGGAATCAAATTCATTTTTCAAACGCAGTATCAAATCAGTCTTTAGTATTTTTCTCACACAGACCAAAGTTTCCAAAATGGAAAGACTCGCAGAAGGTTTTGTTCTCATCGAAATGACGGGAACAAAGTTAAAGGAAGCCAAGTGGGTTCCAGGAAGTAAGGTGCAAGTCGATGTAGGTAATCTTACCTACCGCACGTACACTCCCATCAGCGTGGATAAAAATGAAGGCAAACTCTCTTTTATCGCTTACAAGCGAAATGATGGCCCTGCCTCCACTTGGATCCATTCCTTAAAAGTAGGAGACCCTTGCGAAGTTTTCGGCCCTCGCGATTCTTTGGATTTTTCTAACATTGAAGAAGATGCCATCCTTTTCGGTGATGAGACTTCCTTTGGTATCGCGAAGGTTCTGCAAAACAATGTGAAAAAGACATCTCACACTTTCCTCGAATTGAATTCGCTTGCATCAGGGAAAGAAGCTCTAGGTCATCTGGGAGTTACGGGGCATAGAACGATGGAACGATCCCTTGATGGATCTCATCTCCAAGCAATGGCAAAGGAAATGTTTGATCTGATTTCAAAAATTCCCGACGCAAAAGTTTTTCTTACCGGACGGGCCAGTTCGATCCAACAAGTCAGAGCCTATTTGAAAAATTCGGGAATCCCCACTAACAAGCTAAAGGTTCGTGCCTACTGGGCAGATGGGAAAAAGGGATTGGACTGAGGAGTGTATGTCTTGGCCCACTCTTTTTTTGCGATAAAAATTTCTCTTGCGAATCAAAGAGATTCGGTCTAAATCGTTCGTTGTAGATACGAAAGAAAATGACTCCCATTAGAACCTATTTACTCACAATTTTTCTTTTGATTGGATTTGGAATTCCGCTCATTGCAGAACCATTATCGGTGACTAACCGAAAAGCCATTGATGCCTTTTACCAGAAAAACTGGTCTCAGGCCAAAATGTGGTTCAAAGAAAGTTTAAAGAAAAATCCGAATGACCCATACGCAAACTATAACCTGGCCTGCGTTTACACCATCCTACTCAGTCAATGCGAGAATTTGACAGAAGAACAAGACGTTTTTCAGTTATTGCAACAGGCAGTCACATATAAAAAAACTTACAAAAGTTTGATGCTGAAAGATAAAGATCTTTCCTTACTTCATAATACATACCGATTTAATGAGATTGCAGGTTTAAGTCCCAAAGAACTCTTTACAAATATAATTTGGTTTGGTCCAAGTCCAGGTGCTTATGGGCCAATCTCGGAAATCAAGTTTGATGCCAATGGTTCCTTTGAACTCTCTTTGGTTGCATTTCGGGAAAGTGACGGCACACTGGAAAAACCAAAGTATAGAGGAAAGTATCAATGGATTTCCGAACAAGTCATTCAATTAGAATTTCAAAAACTCCCTTCCTCACTTCCCCACCAAACAAAAAAAAGACAAGCCCGTTGGAATAAAGATAAACTCGAAATCGAAGGCTTTGACTATCAATTTCAAGATACACCCGACCGTTGCTCCGCCTAAATCGATATGTAAATCGAATGTATGATTTAAAAGATTTGGGCGTTCCCGGTTTGGTTTGAATCGTTGAACGTTATTGTGTAAGGGTCGGGCTCTCCCTCGACGAGGGCGCTCGGTCGATCCCTAACGCGGGGGATTTATTGTTTATCTACAACAGATTTAATAAACCAGGCAGGAAGCTTGTTTTGTGTAAATTTTTCTACTTCGACCCCATTCGTAACACCTGCGAATAGTAACGATTCAAAGTCATCACTGGACGTATCAAAAAGATAAGCCCGATTGGATATACGGATTGCTTCTTTTAAATTTTCTAAACTACGATAATAGCGTTCTTCTATCTTTTCCGGAGGAACGTTATGCCCTTTTTCTTTTACTCTGATTTCAACTCTGTTCTTATTGATCTCTGGATCGACAGTGCAAAAAAAATAAAGATAAATTACATACCCAGCGTCCTTTGCTTTTTTCAAAAAATCGAGTTTCCTCATATCACTCATAACAGTCTCAAATGAAAAGGAGATGTTTGCTTCGAGCAATTTTTGTCTCAGAAATTCTGCCAAATCTGCAGCTATGTAGGAATTTATTTCTAAGTTTTCATCAATACATAGCTTGTTATCCGTGACTGAAAAGTGTTTCCAAAGATCCAAAATTTCACTTTTCTTGGGAGAAAACTTGGAAAGGCGAAAGAAGTTTTGTATTTCCTCTGTTGCAATTTCTATCTTATAAGGATTGATAACTAAAAAATGATCATTTTTTAATTTCTTTTCGATCTCATCTGCATTCACATAAACACCAAGTTTGTGTCTAGGATCAGTATTTTCAAATTCTTTGATAAAGGAAGATTTTCCCGAACCATTGGGACCAGCAAAAATACGAAGACGTTTTTTACTCATCTAAGATAGCTTAAAATAAGTAGGTAAATGTTTTGAGTTGTTTGGCAATTCTTTGAAGAATTCTTTCCGACCATCGGAATGTTTCCAATAAAGAGAATTTCCCTCTTGCACTAAAACAGGAATCTTTGTCTCTTTTGCTCTTTCCGATGCCTTAAACGAAGCCAGGATTGCCGCACCTAGAATCGCACCAACAGCCATATCTTCACCATCGGCCTGACGTTTTAGGAGTGCCGTCAAACCTGCGCCTAAGAGTCCACCTTTGATTAAATTGTTTAAGGTTTCCTCATCTTCCCGATTCATAGATATATCGTAAGGAGAATTGGTTGTTTTGTCAACCAAAGAGAGGGGGGATTAATTGATTGAAAACTCTAGAATTGGCGATCTTAAAATTGATTTTAGTTTGCTAGTTGTAAGATTCGAAAATTTGTATAAGTAAAATTGATTTTTTCCATGTTTTACTTTTGTTTTGAAGTTACTCATCAATGATTTACACATTTATGACTATATTTTCCATATCGGACAATCTTCCCAATTCATAGGAAATCCCATTTGGTTCATCGGAATGTTTGAAAAACCATCTAACAATTCTCTGAATCTCATCGGCCACTGGCTCTGAGGCACAATCGTATTTAAGCAATATTTAATCACTGTTAGAATACCAAAAACTCTATCATTCCGAATTTGAACAGGAGTTTTCCAATCATTATCTTTCCTTGGAATGATAGGTTTATCACCAAACTGACGGTTCCAAATCCTCCCGTGATGCGCACACATATTTCTGACACCGTTTAACGACCGTATCCATGATAACAAGACAGATGTGTCAAGATTCAAATCATCTGCAATTGGTTTCCTAACATTTGCGTTGACTCCTCGTAATAAAGAAAGCATAGTCCCAAAACTAAAGAGTTCTGCAACCATCCAAAGAGGTGGTAACGGATGTGAGTCTTGATATTTCTTATTAAAATGTTCTATAAATGTTTCACTACTACGAAGAACTTCTTTTTCAATTTTAACTATGAGTTTATGGTGTTCACTTGGCAAGATGCCTGGAAAATTTTTTGCCTCCAAATATCCGAATGCTCCATGCTGAAAAGTAAACTCATATGTCAAACGTGACCGAATATAGACTTCAATTCTTTCAATCCCATCTAACAAATGAAAACGTAATCTTCTATCGAATGCATATCGATTCCAAATTTCATCTAACGAAGTATTGGGCTTGAACTGTTCACCAGGAAAATCGCGAAAGGGGAACCAATACCCACTGAGTCGATAATAAGAAACTTGGCTTAGTTTTTGAATCAGCTCGGCCCGATCTGCAATGAGCCCTCGCTCTAAAAGTTGATCCGCTTGTTTTTCGTAGGGAAGATGAGGTTTGGTGTATTTCAAAGAAAACCCCAAAAAAAGGAAAACCCGCCACAAGTGTGCATGCAGAGCAGAGGCATGGCGGGTATGCCATCTATAACATCGGTAGATTGACAATACTTGTCAATGGGATTTCTAAAAAAATGATTCACTTCTCCCTCTCCCTAGAATCCACGTTCCATTTCCTCACACCCGCACCATCCCCTTCAAAATCTCTCCTCTTTTCTCCTCCGCCTTCCCGATCCTTTCTTCCAGCTCATCGCATAACGCCAAAAACTCGTCCACCTTTTCCACAATCCGTTTTTGTTCGGCAAGAGGAGGAAGGGGGAGAGGAAATTTTGACAGCTTTGTCATACTTAATCCTTCACGGGATACACCAACCTGCTCTTTAAAAACTAAATTTTGAAAAAAGTCTGATATTATCAATTTATGCAAATATGTGACTATACTGGGAGTAAATGTTCTTAATATTGCTACGTGCTGTGAAACATTTGCCTCCTCAAAATTCAAAGGAAAAATTGTCGAACGTCCAATTGATGCTCCAGTAATATTCAAAAGAATATCATTTCCGATTACTTTGGTTCCTTTCATTTTTTCATGAATTGATTTTGAAATCCGTGCAACGTCATCCAAATATAAACCATCATTCCAAACATTTTGAGATCTTAAAAACATTATACCATCAGTGGTATAAACAGATTTTCCACCTAAAGGAGTACTTCCAGCACCAAACTTCTGGAGAACCTCCCCCAACCGCACCCACTCCCATCCCTTAGGAATGACAAATGGCTTCTCTTCCTCCTTTACTACTGGCAGTGCCTCACTCTTTTTGATCTTCCCCTCTGCCAAGAGACGCGCCTTTTCCGCTTGGATCTCTTTTAATAACTCACTCGCAGGCTGATCATTCGGATCCTGAGGAACCAACTTCCCCATCACCGCCAATTGCAACACTGCCTTCCGCAGTTCTTTGACATTCTCTTTCACAGAGTAAAGTTCCTGAAAATGAGTTGTGAGAAATTGAAAGTGTTTTTGAAAACTTTCCTGCGAATCGGCTTCTAACATCTGTGTAATGACTGATTGGTGGAGGTCTTTTCGTTTGGTGTCTTTGGATTTTTTGAGTGTTTCCAGTTCGTCGCATAACAGAAAAAGTTCACCGATCTTATCTACGATTCGTTTTTGTTCGGCGAGCGGAGGAAGGGGGAGCGGGGTTAAAGCTATAGTTGATATATTTAATTCAATTTGATTTGTCGAACCCGAAGCATTTGATTCAAATCTATTCTGAATTTCTCTTGTACAGAAATATTTATATAGGTAGGTTGTGTGAATTTTTATTGATCGAACAATCGTAACATGAGAATCACATACAACTATTTCGAAATTCAAATCATTTTGATATAAATGAATTCTTCCTAGTGTGCCTGTTCCAGTAGAATTTATGAGAACATCATTGTTACGAACATATCTGTCGGCAGAATATGATTTTAGGGAATCTGGTTCTATATACTTTATCAATTCCGAACGAAATCCATTCCATTGGATACATTTTTGTGCAATTACAGGGATCTTAGGTTCTTCTGAATATTTTGGGCTTTTTCCTCTCTGTAAATATTCTAACACCTCCCCCACCCGCACCCACTCCCATCCCTTCGGAATCACAAATGGCATCTCCTCTTCCTTTACCGCTGGCAATGTTTCACTCTTCTTCACCTTGCCTTCTGCCACCAAACGCGCCTTCTCCGCTTGGATCTCTTTCAGTAGTTCGCTTGCAGGCTGGTCGTTTGGATCTTGTTCAACAAGTTTTCCCTGCATCGCAAGGGTAAGGATGAGTTCTCGGAGTTTTTTGATTCCGTTGGGGTGTTCGAGGGCGTTATCAAAATGGGTTTGGAGGAGTGGGTTCATTTCCCACCTAACGCTTTCATCAGCTCGCGTTTTAGTTTGTCTCTTACCTGGTTTAGTTCTTTCGAAACCTCTTCATATTCTTTTGTTAGTTCTTCTGGATCACGGTGCACCACATCCACAACATGCGGATTTTTAAAATCCAGATTGTAATTGCGGGAAACAATGTCTTTGGCACTCACCTTCCAGGCAAATTCCGTTTCCTTTCGTTTGTTCCACCATTTTTTTTCGAGATCAAATTCCGCAATCGTCAAAGGTTTAGAACGTGAATAGGATTTGTAACCTGGTGGATACGGATGTTCAAAAAACCAAACTTGTTTGGTAGGACCTCCCTTTTCAAAAAAAAGGAGGTTAGTATTGATCCCGGTATAAGGACTAAACACTCCTTTGGGAAGGCGAACAATTGTATGTAAGTTAAACTCTTCGAGTAACTCTCGTTTGAGATTGGTTTTCGTTCCTTCTCCAAACAAAAATCCATCGGGAAGCACCACTGCTGCACGACCTGTATCATGTTTCAGAAGATGCATGATGAGGGCCATAAATAAATCGGCAGTTTCACGCGTTTGGTATTTTTTGGGGAAATTATTTTCAATCCCATCCTCTTCCATTCCACCAAATGGAGGATTTGTGATGATAATATCCATTCTATCTTTAGGACCGTAATCCTTCAAAGGTCGGCTGAGAGTATTATCATGGCGGATATTGGTAGGAACTTCAATCCCATGTAACATCATATTGGTGAGAGAAAGCATATGAGGAAGAGGCTTTTTTTCCACACCGTGAATGGTAGTTTGTAAAATCTGTTTGTCTTTTGCAGTTTTTGTCTGATTTTTTAAGTGTTCGATGGATGTGGTGAGAAACCCACCTGTCCCACAAGCTGGATCCAAAATGGTTTCCCCCAATTTCGGATCAATGATATCCACCATAAACTGAGTCACAGCCCTTGGAGTATAGTATTCTCCTGCGTTTCCTGCAGATTGCAAATCGGCAAGGATCTTTTCATAAATATCATTAAACAAATGTCTGTCGGTAGAATTATTAAAATCCAAATCTTCTTCGATGGTGTTGATCACCTGTCGAAGTAAGGTGCCAGACTTCATATAGTTGTAAGCATCCTCAAAGACACTACCAACAACTCTTCCTTGTGCACTCACTCCAGCCTGGGTTGCCAGTTTCTTTAACGCAGGAAAAAGATTATTATTCACAAAATCAATCAGCTCTTCCCCGGTCATCCCTTCAGCATTGGATGCCCAACTGCTCCATTGAAACCGAGAGGCAAGTGGGGATTTATAATCTTTGAGGGTCAGTTTCCATTCTTTTTCTTTATCATCAAAAATCTTTAAAAAGAGAAGCCATACCATCTGGCTGATTCGTTGGGCATCGCCATCAACGCCCACGTCTTTACGCATAATATCTTGAATCGACTTAATTAAAGTTCCAATTGCCATACTGTCTAAATCAATCTTAGTTTATGCTATCTCAAGGTACAGTGCATTTTCCAAACCTGTAATGGCATCGTTGTATTTTTCAATCCCACCAAATTCTTGGATGATCTCCATCGGTGTTCCAAATTCAGGAAATGGATTGATCGTAAGGATTTGTGTTTCTTCAATTTGAACCACACCTGAGTCTGCGTATTTTTCAAGAAGCGCATCCAAAACCTTTCGTGCTGCTTCCCCATACTTCTCAAAGTAATTCGTTTTTTTGACTCTGTCGGCCCGTTCCCGTCTTGTCAAAGGACGTTTGTCCCAGACTACGTGGCAGATCAAATCAAAGGGATCCACATCCTTTCCCACATCTTCCGCAAGAGCTTCTAAAAAGACTCCTTGGTTTGCTAGTTCTTCTAAGATCGCTTGTTTTCTTTCTGTAGCATTCCAATGCTTTCGGAACTCATCAAGTGTGGAAAATTCTTTGGTCACAGTTTTTCTGGTGTAGTCTTTCAAAGACTCAGTCACCAGTTTTCCATTGGCATCAAAGTATTGCACTCGCTCCGAAGCTACACGAACTTCCACACTATCCACATAGTATTTCAATACACGATTTCGAGGCAAATCCCCTTCCTGAAATTCTCTTCCATCGAAGCGTAAGGAGGGATCAAATTCAGATTCATTTTCGCCGAATCCAGTGACACCGTTGGATGAACCAACATCTCCATCCATTTCCTCATCCAAAGATTCCGGAGGTGTTACTGACTCTCCTTCCTTTGGTTCATAAATCTGCACGGGGTCTCCATCAAAATCAGGATCCGCAAACAACTCCGTTGCCCGTTTAAAATCCATAATGGTGAAATAGTACTTATCAAAATCTTCGTTAATGCGTGTTCCGCGACCAATGATTTGTTTGAATTCCGTCATCGATTGGATATGTTGGTCGAGGACTATCAGTTTGCATGTTTGCGCATCCACACCTGTTGTCATGAGTTTGGATGTCGTTGCAATCACTGGGTATTTGGATTCAGGGAAGATAAAATTATCCAGCTCTTCTTTACCTTCTTCACTATCCCCTGTAATCCTCATCACATACTTACTATTTTGACTAGCCAAATCGCTGTTTTCATTGACCAGTGCTTGCCTCATTCTTTCCGCATGATCTATATTTTCACAGAATACAATGGTCTTATGAAAACGATCGTTCTGCTTCAAAAATTCACTGACTTTCGAAGCAACAAGTTCCGTTCGTTTGTCTAAGATAACTTTTTTATCAAAATCACTTTGTTTATAAACTTTATCTTCAATTTCATTTCCATACTTATCTCGCATTCCCTTTTCAGGTCGCCAGCCAGATAAATCCTTATCTAAGTCAATCCGAATCACTTTGTAAGGCGCAAGAAACCCGTCTTCAATCCCTTGTCTTAGCGAATATGTATACACTGGTTCCCCAAAATAATGGATATTAGAAACATCCTTTGTTTCTTTGGGTGTTGCGGTTAGTCCAATTTGAGTCGCAGAAGAAAAGTATTCAAGTATAGCACGCCAATTAGAATCTTCGGCTGCACTTCCCCTATGACATTCATCCACTACGATCAAATCAAAAAAATCTGGCGAAAATTGTTTATAGATATTTTGTTCTTCTTCCGTGCCAGTGACTGCTTGATACAAAGAAAGATAAATTTCGTACGATTTGTTCGCTTGTCTCTTTTGAATTTTGGTCATTGCAGATCCAAACGGCTTAAAATCGTTAGTCATTGTTTGGTCTACCAAGATATTTCTATCTGCCAAAAACAAGATTCGTTTTTTTGTCTTGGATTTCCATAACCTCCAAATGATTTGGAATGCCGTGTATGTTTTCCCAGTCCCTGTCGCCATAACAAGTAAGAGACGCTTTTGACCCTTCGCAATGGCCTCGATCGTTTTGTTAATTGCTAAAATTTGATAGTATCTTGGTGATTTATTTGATCCATCACTATGATAATCTTGGGTGACAAGCTCTTCCTGCACTGAGTCAAGTCCTTGTTCCTCTTTCCACATTTTCCAAAGTGATTCTGGATTTGGAAATTGATCCAAACCCAATTCAGTTTCTAGGTTTCCCTCACTCACAAGTTTGTTATGAAATAAAAAAGAATCTCCGTTAGAGCTAAAAACAAATGGAACTTCTAACAAATCTGCATATTGAAGGGCTTGTTGCATTCCATCACCAACAGAATGCCGATTGTCTTTTGCTTCGATCACAGCAATCGGAATATTAGATTTATAAAACAAAACATAGTCTGCACGTTTATTCTTTGCTCTGGTATGAAGTTTTCCACGAACAATAATACGTCCGTTTGTAATCGGAAATTCCTCTCTCACTTGCCACTGCAAATCCCAACCAGATGCTTCCAGTGCAGGATTAATAAATTTAGAGCATATATCTCGCTCAGAGAGGCTTTTTTTATTCATTTAATGCATTCCGATCAGAATATGAAAATCAAATTCCTGTTTTATTATTTGAAATCAAAATCTAACAAACATTACTTTCTAAGATTCATAACTCAATTACTTTTTAGGGTATATCCTACCTCAGACAAAACAGGGATGCGAACAGGTATTCAGGCATAAAAAAAGCCTCACATCTTTCGAGGTAAGGCTTCTTCTTATCTTACTTTTCTTCAACTATATACGACAAGGGTTCTATCTTCCCGATGAGGGAAAGCCAACCGCAACGACCCATAGGGAGTGAGGTTGGGACTTTTGCGGAGCGTTAGCCTAGCAAAAAGTCCATCGGCGCAGACCGCCAAACAGAACAAAGTAAAACAAACAACGCTATAATCTATACATACACGTTGAACACGTGTATATTGTAATATGGTCAAGCCGATCGAGCGATTAGTATCACTTGGCTGAATCCATTACTGAACTTACACC